>CAVAPS010000013.1:0-30857 GCA_963590775.1 Desulfovibrio piger | reverse complement strand
GAGTTGAATTATGAATAAAGAACAAAAATGTGCAATGTTAGAATACAGATTAAATAAACTTGTAAGAAATAAGAAAGACAATCAGGGTGTTTGTAGAAGAATTAATCGTGAAATACGTAATCTGAAAAAGTCAATGTAATAAAGAAAAAATTCTTTCTGGAGGATAATATGGATAAGAATGTAAGTGATATGTGTCGTCTTGTAACTGGTTTTGGCGGCTGGCAGATTGGAGACATACAGGTTGCAGATGGTCCACATGGTATTCGTGCACAGAAAGACGGTGCTAAGATTAATGACAGTTATGAAGCAACATGTTTCCCGACTGCCAGTAGTGTTGCCTGTTCATGGAACAGGCAGCTTATACAGGAGATTGCAAAAGGAATTGCAGATGAAGCCAAAAAACTGGGAGTCAGTGTGGTTCTGGGACCAGGAATTAATATCAAACGTTCACCGATGTGCGGAAGGAATTTTGAATATTATTCGGAAGACCCGTTTCTGACAGGCGAAACAGCGTCTGAATATGTTTCTTCTATGCAGGAAAATGGAGTGGGAGCATGCATTAAGCATTTTGCCGGTAATAGTCAGGAAACACACAGAATGACTCAGAATTCGATGATTGATGAAAGAGCATTACATGAAATATATCTTGCAGCTTTTGAGAAAGTAATAAAGAAATCCAAGCCGGCAGCAGTTATGGCAAGCTACAATTACATAAATGGTGTGCCGGCATGTGAAAATCCTGTACTGTTGACAGGAATATTGCGGAAGCAGTGGGAATATAACGGTGTTGTAATAAGTGACTGGGGAGCGTGCGTTAATCTCCCTGCAAGTATATCTGCAGGTATGGATGTTGAGATGCCGCAAAGTGATGAATCCCACACAGAAGAGTTAATTGAGGCATTAAAACATGGTGAAATATCTGAGGAGAAGGTCAAGGAATCAATAATCAGAATAGAGAAATTAAATGATGCTTACAGACAAAATATAATAGAAGATTCTGAAGAAAAAAGAGTGCCAAGAAGGACAAGAAGACTTAATCATAATCTGGCTCAAAAAGCAGAAGAAGAAAGTGCCGTTCTTTTAAAAAATGAAAATTATCTGCCTTTATCAGAGTCAAAAGAAATAATCATAATTGGAAATATGGCTAGTGAACCAAGAATCCAGGGCGGTGGAAGCAGTCACATAAATACAGGGAAAGTTGATTCATTTATTGAGCAGTTTGAAAAGTATGGCGTGAAGGTTTATTTTGCGACAGGATATAAAAATGCTACATACAAACGGAATAAAAAACTGGAAAATGAAGCTGTTAATCTTGTAAAGAACTATAAAAATGCTCATATTCCTGTGTTATTCTTTGGCGGTTTAACTGATATAGCAGAAGGTGAAGGATACGACAGAGACAGTTTTAAACTACCGGATAACCAGTCTGTATTATTACAGAAACTGCTTGATGTTACTGATGAGATAGCATTTGTATCTGTAAGTGGTTCGCCATATGACATGGAATTACCATCAAGATGTAAGGCACTGTTACAATTATATCTGGGAGGAGAGGCTGTAGCAGAAGCATGCGTGCGCATAATTCTTGGTCTGGTGAATCCATCAGGAAAACTTGCTGAAACTATACCATTTAAAGAAACTGATGTGCCATGTTATGGTTCGTTTGGAAAGCAGGCAGACCAGAAATATCATTTAGATGATGTTGAATACAGGGAAAGCATTTTTGTGGGTTACAGATATTATGATTCATTTGATGTTCCGGTGAGGTACTGCTTTGGATACGGATTAAGTTATACCAGTTTTTCTTATTCTGATCTGGAAATTGAATCTGAAAAAGATAATGAGTATAAAATAACCTTTTATCTGGAAAATACAGGCAGGTTTGCTGGAAGTGAGATATCAGAATTATATATAAAAAATCCAGATTCAAAAGATTTCAGGGCAAAAAGGGAACTAAGAGGATTTGCAAAAACATTTTTAAAACCTGGGGAAAAACAGAAAGTTGAAATAAAACTGGACAGCAGGGCTTTTTCGGTGTATCAGAATTCTGATTTTCATATAATTGGCGGCGGATACGAGGTTCAGGTAGGAGCTTCATTGCAGGATATAAGACTCACTAAAAATATAGAGATATCAGGTGAACATATAAAATGTCCTTTAAATAGTGAGACATTTGTACCTCTTTCTGATAAGGATTTTGATGCGATATATAATTATCCTAGAACTTGCTTTTCAATTCTAAGACCCGGTGAATTTACAACAAGAAATTCGCTTATACAGCTTAAAAAATATTCATGGAGAGCGAGATTTCTGCTGTGTATAGGCAGGTTATATATAAGGTTCAGATATTTTCCTAAATCATCAAAAGATCCTGAAGTCCGTATGATGCTTGAGGGATTCACAGAAGGAAACATTGACAGTATATGTAATCAGAATAAGCGTCTGATAAAGCATAAAACAATTGTTAATATGATAAAGTCAGCTAATAAAAAAGCAGAATAAATTATAAAATAAACTGCAGATGATATCACAGTATGTGGTGTTGTCTGCAGTTATTGTTTTTTAATGTGCCAAAGACGCATTGAAACGGGGAAATATTTATGATAGAATAAAAATCAATATTGAATATGAAGCAGTACCGCTAGACAGCGGTGCTGAATAAGGAGGATACAATGCAAGCATATAAGCAGGAATTTATAGATTTCATGGTAGAGAGTGATGTATTAAAGTTTGGAGATTTTACTTTAAAGAGTGGAAGAAAGTCCCCTTTCTTCATGAATGCAGGTGCATATGTTACAGGAACACAGCTTGCAAGACTTGGTGAGTATTATGCAAAGGCTATTCATGAAACATATGGAGATGATTTTGATGTACTGTTCGGACCAGCATATAAGGGGATTCCAATCAGCGTAGTTACAGCAGTTGCATATGCAAAGCTTTATGGCAAGGAAGTAAGATACTGCTCAGACCGTAAGGAAGAGAAGGACCATGGTGCTGATAAGGGCGGATTCCTTGGAAGCAAGTTAAAAGATGGCGACAGAGTCATTATGATAGAAGATGTAACAACATCTGGTAAGTCAATGGAAGAGACAGTTCCTAAGGTAAGAGGGGCGGCAGATGTTACTATCGTAGGACTTATGGTTTCACTTAACCGTATGGAAGTAGGACTTGGCGGAAAGGTAAGTGCACTTGAGGAGATTAAAGAAAGATACGGTTTCCCAACAAGCGCAATTGTTTCTATGGCAGAAGTTGTAGAGTACCTTTACAATAAAGAGTACGAAGGCAAGGTAGTTATTGATGATGCACTTAAGGCAGCAATTGACAAATATTATGCAGAATATGGTGTTAAGAACGAATAGAAGCTGATATTAATGGAGGGTTAATTATGGAAGAGAAACTTTATAAGAAATTAAAGTCAGTAGGAGCTTCTAATCTTGTATTTGGTATCCTGATAATACTCTTTGGTATTGGTGCAGGTGTAATGATGATTATTAATGGGGCAAGACTTCTTGCACACAGATCAGATAGCTTATTCTAGTGAAGGGAAACTGCCTGGTGGGTTAATTATGCCTGCCGGGCAGATTTGTTATGAAAAAGAAACATTATGTAACGCTTATAAAATGGGCGCTTTTTGTTATATATATGACTCTGCTCTTTTATGTAGTCTTTTTTGCAGAAGGAATGGGAAGGGCAGAGATAGCCAGCGGTTACAAATACAATCTGACACTGTTCAGGGAAATCAGGCGATATTGGCGTTATCTCGGACATTTTGACTCGCTTGGCTGGATAGCATTTCTTAATATAATTGGAAATATGCTGGCATTTGTACCATTTGGCATATTCGTGCCGTGGCTTTCTAATGGCAGAATAAATGTATTAGTTACATTTGCATATGGATTCGCACTGTCGCTCACAATAGAAACGGTACAGCTTATATGCAAGGTCGGCTGCTTCGATGTTGATGACCTTGTGCTTAATGTAATGGGTGCATTGTGTGGCTATGTGATATATAAGATAGCATATGGATTAGTGAAAATGTTTAATAAAAAGGACAGGTGAAAGAATGAAGCTTTTTAATAAATACAAGTTCTCAGATAAAAGTCAGGCACTTGGTGGTTTGATATCAACTGTGATGGGAATACTGTCATTGCTTTCATTAGGCTATGGAGTGTATCTGTCTTTTAAAGCAGCAGGAGAAGGCGGCTTGAGAGTAGGAAGTCTTGGAATATTAAGCCTTATCCTTGCAGTAATCGGAACAATAATAGGACTGCTTAGCTTCAAAGAAGATAATAAGTTCTACGGAACTTCGAGATTTGGTTCAATGCTGTGTGGAGTAATAGCAGTATTTATGATAGCAGTATTTCTGATGGGAATATAATTCTTAGTGGATTAGAAGGAGAATGGAATTGTTTAATGATAATGTAGAAGAACGTTACGGGCTTGCAATAGAAAGAATTAAAGAGATAGCAGAAGCACCGGAACTTAAGACAGACGGTTATGCAGATTATTTCAAGTGTATAGCTGCATTTATTCTTAAGATGGATAAGCTTGCGGCTGACTTAAAAGCAGATGCTTATAAAGATTATTCACTGGAAGATTATAAAGAATTAAACAGAGGATTATATGAGGATGTAATCGGAGAGGCGTATGAGACAAGCTACGCTAATCCGGCACATGCAGCTTCAAAGTTAGGGCTTTCAGAGGGACGGCTTTTGTCATTCCTGTATGTTGAGATAAGAGGAATGATTGTGTATGCATATGAAGGCAGATTATCAGAGATGACTGCACTTATGGAATTTTTTATAGAAGTGTACTGCATGTGCGTATCAACAGAGGCGGATTGCGGAAAGCCAGATTATAAGCAGATGAAAGAGTCTGTGTACTGGTATGTAAGCGATTACAGTGATGACCTTATGGAGTACAGGGTAAGAGAGCTGTTAGACCCTGAGCTTGATTTTGCAACGAAGATTATTATGGAGTCTGATCTTACAGATGTAAGATATCTGTATAGATTTGGTGAGTATGTTACTGACAATGAGATTAAGACAGCAGAGTATCTTAATTCGCTCAGTGAAGAAGAAATCCAGAAGATGGCAGACACGTTTACAGAAGGATACAGGATTGGATTCGAGCTTACAGGCAAGGATTTATCAAAGAAGAAAACAGTTAATATAAGATACTGTCTGGGATTTGAAAGACTTGTGAGGGCTGAGATTAACAACTTTGCAAAGCTTGAACTCAAGCCTACGATATACAGAGCAGCGGTCAACACCATTAATAAAAGACTTAACATTAAGGCTGGCTATTATGGAGCTAATCCTAACAAGCAGATGGATTTTGACCACCGTTTTGACAATGCACTTTATATAGATGGCGAATTTGTTGAGAGAAAGACAGGCGCATTAAAGCTTGCATATGAAAAGAACAAGAAGCTTGCAGCGGTGCATGGCGGACCTGCTGTTATGGAGGTCTTTGGTGAGGTGCCATTTGAGCCTCAGATTAGGAGCGAGGCATTAACACTTGACGCAAAACAGCAGAAGCTTTCTGTGAAGTACAGCAATGATGCGGGAAGCATTGTTAATGAGTATATCAAAGGTGAGGAGAGAAGCTTTACAATAATTGCTTATCCGATACCAGAGATTGGCGAGAATTTTGAGGAAATATTCGAGGGTACTGTTAAGATTAATACTCTTGATTATAACAAATATAAGAAAATCCAGCAGGCACTTATTGATGTGCTTGATACTGCACAGTATGTTGAAGTTAAGGGAAATAACGGAAACTGCACAGATATGAAGGTTTCTATTATGAAGATAACTGACCATAAGACACAGACTGTATTTGAGAACTGCCTTGCAGATGTTAATATTCCGCTTGGAGAAGTATTTACATCACCTGTACTTAAGGGAACAACAGGTGTGCTTAATGTAAGCAGCGTATATCTTAATGATATTAAGTTCAACAATCTTACAGTATGGTTTGAGGACGGCTTTGTTAAAGATTACACATGCACGAACTTTGATGATGAAGCTAAGAATAAAGAGCTTTTCAAGGCAAATGTGTTATATGACCATGAAACGCTTCCTCTTGGAGAGTTTGCTATAGGAACTAATACTACAGCATATGTATTTGCCAATAAGCATGATATTGTGTATAAGCTTCCGATTCTTATTGTTGAGAAGATGGGACCGCATTTTGCAGTTGGTGATACATGCTATTCAAGGGCAGAAGATGTGTATGTAACTAATCCGGACGGCAAGGAGATTATCTCAAGGGATAATGAGGTATCACTTCTTCGTAAGACTGAGCCGGACAAGGCTTATTACAACTGTCATACTGATATTACAATTCCTTATGATGAGATTGGTAATATCACTGTTGTGTCAGAGGACGGAACAAGAACAGACTTGATTAAGAATGGCAGATTCGTGCTTGATGGAACACTGGCACTTAATGATGCATTTTTACAGGAACAGTAAATATGTAATGTGGGCTTTTTCTTGACGCATAGTTTAAAACCAAGTACAATAATGCATAAGTGTTTTTCACTGAATAAAATTATATCTATCGGACATAGGAGGTTAATATGGCTTTAGTAGGAATTGTTATGGGAAGTGACTCTGATATGCCTGTTATGGCTAAGGCAGCAGACATTCTTGAACAGTTAGGAATTTCGTATGAGATGACAATCATCTCAGCACACAGAGAGCCTGATGTATTCTTTGAATATGCTAAGAGTGCAGAGGAGAAGGGCTTCAAGGTTATTATTGCAGGTGCAGGTATGGCAGCACATCTTCCGGGTATGTGTGCAGCTATTTTCCCAATGCCTGTTATAGGTATTCCAATGCACACAACATCACTAGGCGGTAGAGATTCATTATATTCAATAGTACAGATGCCTACAGGTATTCCTGTTGCAACTGTTGCTATTAACGGCGGTGCTAATGCAGGTATTCTTGCAGCCAAGATTCTTGCAACATCTGATGCAGCACTTCTTGAAAGACTTAAGGATTACACTAAGAATCTTAAGGAAAGTGTTCAGAAGAAGGACGCAAGACTTCAGGAAGTCGGCTATAAGAACTATTAAAATTATTATAATATTGAAGGAGAAAGAATCATGGATTACAAGAAATCTGGAGTTGATATTGAAGCAGGTTACAAGTCAGTTGAGTTAATGAAAGAGGCTGTTAAGTCTACTATGAGAGAAGAAGTGTTAGGCGGAATCGGTGGATTCTCAGGTGCATTTTCACTCGCTAAGATTAAGGAGATGGAAGAGCCTGTATTACTTTCAGGAACTGACGGATGTGGAACTAAGGTTAAGTTAGCTTTCATTATGGACAAGCATGATACTATCGGTATTGATGCAGTTGCTATGTGTGTTAACGATGTTGTATGTGCTGGTGGAGAGCCACTCTTCTTCCTTGATTACATCGCATGCGGCAAGAATTATCCAGAAAAGATTGCTACTATCGTTGGTGGTGTTGCAGAAGGCTGCAGACAGTCTGAATGTGCACTTATCGGTGGTGAGACAGCAGAGCATCCGGGACTTATGCCACAGGATGAATATGATCTTGCTGGATTTGCAGTAGGTGTTGTTGATAAGAAGGATCTTATCACAGGCGAGAACATCAAGCCGGGTGATACTCTTATCGGTATCGCTTCAAGCGGTGTACACAGCAACGGATTCTCACTTGTAAGAAGCGTATTTACAATGACAGAGGAATCTCTTAATACATATTATGATTCACTTGGAAAGACATTAGGAGAGGCATTACTTGCTCCAACTAAGATATATGTTAAGACAATGAAGGAAATCAAGAAGGCAGGCGTTAAGGTTAAGGGCTGCAGCCACATCACAGGCGGCGGTTTCTATGAGAATGTACCAAGAATGCTTCCAGAGGGTGTTAAGGCTGTAATTAAGAAAGACAGCTACGAAGTACCACCAATCTTCAAGATGCTTGCAGAAGATGGTAATATCGAAGAGCATATGATGTACAACACATTTAACATGGGTATCGGTCTTGTACTTGCTGTTGATAATGCTGATGTTGATACAGTTATGGCAGCAGTTAAGGCTGCAGGTGAGACTCCATATGTTATCGGAAGCATTGAAGCTGGCGAGAAGGGAGTTACTTTATGCTAAGAGTTGCAGTTATGGTTTCCGGAGGCGGAACTAATCTTCAGGCTATTATCGATGCGGTTAAGGATGGAACAATCACTAACACAGAGCTTGTAGCAGTTATAAGCAATAATGCCGGAGCATATGCACTCACAAGAGCTAAGGATAACAATATTCCAGCATATTGCATATCACCTAAGGATTATGAAAGCAGAGATGCATTTAACGATGCATTACTTGATAAAGTGAATGAGCTTAATGTTGACCTCATAGTACTCGCAGGTTTCCTTGTAAGAATTCCTGAGAAAATGGTTCATCAGTACAGCCACAGAATTATTAATATTCATCCATCACTTATACCTTCATTCTGCGGAGTTGGTTTCTATGGACTTAAGGTTCATGAGGCAGCTTTGGCAAAGGGCGTTAAGGTATCAGGTGCAACTGTGCATTATGTAGACGAAGGAATGGATACAGGAGAGATTATTTTCCAGAAAGCAGTTGATGTACTTGATGGTGATACTCCTGAAACTCTTCAGAGAAGAATTATGGAGCAGGCTGAATGGAAGCTTCTTCCTAAGGCAATTAATAAGATTGCCAATGAACATGTTAATTAATGATTACTGACTAAGTATATAGATAACAATATGCGGAGGAATTAAGATGAAAGTATTAGTTGTAGGCAGCGGCGGAAGAGAGCATGCAATATGCTGGAAGTTAAGCAAGAGTCCTAAGGTTGACAAGATATACTGTGCACCGGGCAATGCAGGAATTGCAGAGCTTGCAGAGTGTGTTGATATTAAGGCAATGGAATTTGACAAGCTTGTAGCATTTGCTAAGGAAAAAAGCATTGACCTTACTGTTATCGGTATGGATGACCCACTTGTTGGCGGAATCGTTGATGTATTCGAAGCAGAGGGCTTAAGAGTTTTCGGACCAAGAAAGAATGCAGCTATTCTTGAGGGCTCTAAGGCATTTTCTAAGGACCTTATGAAGAAATACAATATTCCAACAGCAGCTTATGAAACATTTACATCAGCAGAAGAGGCCAAGAAGTATCTTGAGACTGCTGAGTATCCTATCGTTCTTAAGGCTGACGGACTTGCACTTGGCAAGGGTGTTCTTATCTGTGAGAACAAGGCTGATGCACTTGCAGGTGTTGATGAGCTTATGCTTGACAAGAAGTTCGGAACAGCAGGTGATACAATTGTCATTGAGGAATTCATGACAGGTCGTGAGGTTTCAGTACTTTCATTTGTTGATGGTAATACAATTAAGATTATGTCATCAGCTCAGGATCATAAGAGAGCTAAAGATGGTGACCAGGGTCTTAATACAGGCGGAATGGGTAACTTCTCACCATCACCTTTCTATACTGAGGAGGTTGATGAATTCTGTAAGAAATACATTTATCAGGCAACTGTTGATGCAATGAAGAGCGAGGGTAGACCATTCAAGGGAGTTATCTTCTTTGGACTTATGCTTACTCCAAAGGGACCAAAGGTTCTTGAGTACAATGCAAGATTCGGTGATCCTGAAGCACAGGTTGTTCTTCCTAGAATGAAGAATGATATTGTTGATGTATTTGAGGCTTGTATTGATGGAACTCTTGATAAGGTTGACCTTCAGTTTGAGGATAATGCATGTGTATGCGTAATTCTCGCTTCTGACGGATACCCACTTGCATATGAGAAGGGCTTTGAGATTAAGGGAATGGAGAACTTCAAGGGTAAGGATGATTATTTCTTATTCCATGCAGGTTCTAAGTTCAACGAAGAAGGCAAGATTGTAACTAACGGAGGACGAGTTCTCGGTGTTACAGCACTCGGAAAAGACCTTAAGGAAGCCAGAGCCAAGGCTTATGAAGCTACTGAATGGGTAGATTTCGATAACAAATATATGAGACATGATATTGGTAAGGCAATTGATGAAGCTTAATCATGTATTTTAAGTATTAAAATGAGGGCAGATGGCTGGTGAATACCGGTTATCTGCCTTAGTATGTAAATAGAACGGAGATTTTATTATGAAAATAACACCAGTTAAGGGTACTAATGATTATCTTCCTAATGAGGTTGAAATCAGGGACTACCTTCAGAATGAGATATTAAAGGTATATGTTGCTAATGGATTTGAGCACATTACAACACCTATTATTGAAGATATTGAAAATCTTGATAAGAGTGATGGTGGTGAGAACTTAAATCTTATATTCAAGATTATGAAGAGAGGCGACAAGCTTGAGAAGGCTGTAAATTCACTTCAGGAAAATCCTAAGACAGGAACAGCTTGTGAGAATGAAATTGCTGATATGGGATTAAGATATGACCTTACACTTCCGCTCAGCCGTTACTTTGCTAACAGCAAGGACAAGCTCACACTTCCTATGAAATGTATCCAGATGGACAGAGTGTACAGAGCTGAAAGACCACAGAAGGGCAGACTTCGTGAGTTCGTTCAGTGTGATATTGATATTATTGGTTCTGATTCTACAGATTCAGAGGTCGAACTTATTCTTACAACAACCAAGGCTCTTAAGGCTATTGGTATGAAGAATTTCAAGGTTAAGATTAATGACAGAAGACTTCTCCGTTCATTCCTTCAGAACTGTGGATTTGCTGAGGAGCAGCTTGACAGTGTATGTATTACATTTGACAAGATGGATAAGGTCGGACTTGACGGTGTTAAGGTTGAACTTACAGACAAGGGCTTTGATGCTGCTGCAATCGAGAAGTTTATCGGATTCTTCGGAAGTGTTTCAAGCGCACAGGAGATAGGTCTTGAAAGCGTTGAGGCTATATTGGAGGATAAGGCTCCTGCGGAGAGCGTAAGAGGAATTATCAACACTGTAAATGAGCTTTCAGACGGTCAGTTTGATGTTGTATTTGACCTTTCTTTAGTAAGAGGACAGGGTTACTATACAGGAACTGTATTTGAAGTTGAAAGCATTGATTTCAAGGGCGCTATCGCAGGCGGCGGAAGATACGATAACCTTATCGGCAAGTTCTTAGGACAGCAGGTAAGCGCTGTTGGATTCTCAATCGGATTCGAGAGAATCTTCTCAATTCTTATGCAGAATGGCGTTGAGACTAAGGCAACAGCAGACAAGATTGCTGTTATGTACGATGAGGGACAGGTTAAGGAAGCCTATGCAATAGCTGAAAAGTACAGAGCAGAGGGCAAGGTTTGTTCATTATATGTAAAGCCTAAGAAGATGGGTAAGTTCCTCGGAAAGCTTGAGGAGCGTGGATATAAAGGATTTGTTAATGTCAGCAATGGGGATGAGATAAGCTTGTTCTAGTGAGTTTTATGGCGCAGCCTTTTTAAGGGCTGCGCTTATTGCTTCTATAAAGACGGAATATGTATATCTGTTGGCTGAATCATAGGTTATGTTGGTTGTGCCGGCTTCCATGACTTTAGAGGCAACTTCATCAAATGAAGTCGTGAGTTTTGGGTACATAGTTGTGATTGACTCGGAAAGGTTAACAAGCTCAATACTGTTAATGTTAGAAGAATCAACTGTGACCTGGATATCTACGGGATTGCCGTCTAACAGGATAGAAGCGGTATATACTCCGGGGCAGAATTTAGGAGCATCGGCGTTATCAAGGGGTGTCTCAATATTAGATGAAGCAGATGCATTTACAGTGCTGCTCTTAGGCTGAGTAGTATTCTTGGAATTATCAGAACCTTTGCTGCCAAGACGGATAACAGCGAATATAACAAAAGCTATTACAATAGCAGCGATAACAGCTCCAATAAGGAGTTTTTTAAATGGAATAACAACGATTTTAGTCTGACTCATCACAAAGAAACCTGCCCTTCATATTCATTATTACAAAATATATGGCAGTGAGGGGGAGATTATGATTAAAGTGTGGTATATTAATTATAAATGCATTGAAGAGGGGAACGATTATGAACCGTAGATTTAGCATAACATTTGTAGTAATAATTACGATAATGGCTGGAATGACAGCGTGCGGACAAAAGAAAAATGCCACAACAGATGATGTATTTGCAACAGAAACGGTCAGCATGCAGGAGACTGTAGCACAGGAAATTACAACACAGGAAGTTACGACAGAAAAAGAGCCGGAAGATGATGAATATGTACTTGTAAAGAAATACATACCAGATATATATGTGGAATTAAGGTATGCGACAGAGAATAACTTTACTGGTGTAAAAATATATGATTTTACAGATGCGTATCTTCGATACGGGACAGTTAAGAAGCTTGCAAATGTGCAGAAAGAATTTAAAGAGCAGAGGTACAGCCTAAAGATATGGGATGCATACAGGCCGTTTGAAGCACAGAAAAAATTGTGGGAAGTATAGCCAGATCCTAATTATGTGGTGAATCCGGCTAATGGGATGAGAAAACATAATCTTGGAGGAACAATTGATGTGACTCTGGTAAAATCAGATGGAACGGAAATTGCGATGCCGACAGAATTTGATGATTTTACGGCAAAGGCGGATAGGAACTATTCAGATATAGAGGATGAAGAGACTGTGAAAAATGTGATGATTTTACAGGAAGCTATGGAAAATAACGGATTCACAGGCTATCAGGGAGAATGGTGGGACTATTCAGATGCAGTTGAATATGAAGCTGTGGATTTTGAACCATGAGGATAAGGTGTAAGTTTGAAACAAAGAAGTAGAGGTTACCCGAGAAAATAAAGGATAACAAATAAACCATCCCAGGGGTGGCTTGAAAAATTAAATATTAACGCAGCACCTAATCAGAAAACTGCTAAAGGCTCGTCCTTTATGATGTAGCCCCGTTGTTTCAAAAGATTAAGTGCCTGTGAAGTGGATAGAATTTTTTCTTCCTTCACAGGTATAAAATGTCAAGACTGAATGCGATCAACGAAAGGTGTAACGTCAAATTTTTCCCCAGGGTGTTGCAAAATCTGTTCCGTAATGGAACGAGAAGATTTACCAAATACATCTGAAAAGACATCATCGAGTTTCTGATTGGATACAGTAAGACAATTTTGAGCACAATTCTTTTCACAGGTAATCATACAAGTGAGTTTAAAACGGTATCTTACAAGATCACGAAGCTCCCGAATGTCAGCAGGTGGAATAAAGGAAGGCTTAACCATACCGCACATGTAAAGATCACAGATCCATTTGGCATCTTTACGGTCGGTCTTATTTCCTTTCATCGGCTTTGTGTATTTGGGATGAGATAGAGTAACCCAGAAACTGCGTTGCTCTAAGATATTGAAAACAGGAATCCAGTACTTACCGGTTGATTCCATGCAGACATCTTTACAATTGTACTTTGCAAGCCAGTCACACAGCTCATTCAAACCTTTTGTAAAGGAAGAAAAGCGAGCCTGCTTGTACTCTGTACGATTGTTGGAATCAGTGATACCGATACAGGCAAAGATCCATGTTTTGTGGACATCAAGTCCACAGCAGTTGTTTTTGATGATTTTAAAAGACAAGTAAATACCTCCTGATATTTATAGTTATAAAACTGACAGTGACTGGTCATCCGGCGAGATCGAGTCGACTTCGGAAGAGATAAGTTTACGGGCTACAGTTATGCGCCATTCATTGATGCCTTAACGGATGACCGACAACAAATATGTATACGAGGTCGCCGCTATACAGCCCCGCCACTCACCTCCACGTGTTCTGTAGTGTGTCAGTCTTATAGGTAAATAATATCAGAAGGAAGAAGAATTAGATAGCGAAAGCCAATGTACACATGTTTCATGACGCATTGGTGTCTTTCGCAGAAAGACTGGTAATATTTATGAAATAGACAGGTAACAATAGGATAATGTTATTTTGTTTAAATATGAATTTTTTGTGAATAAACCTTGAATACATTGTGCAAAAGTGATAATATAAGAGCAAATTTTGAATTGTACATATGATATATACACAATTCAATGCATTAAATATTTGAAAAGGAGAAGAGCTATTATGCAAAAAATCAGAAAAGTTTTTGCAAAGGTCGTTGCTGGATTATTAGTAGTAAGTAATCTTGCAATAGCAGCACCTAGTATGACTTATGCAGCATCTGCTACAAGTTTTACTACAGTCGGGGGCTGGAATGAAATGATGTATGCTACAATCAAAGGCGTAAAAGATGCCGATGTAACAGCAGTATCTTATTCGGGTCCAGTAAGTGGATCTCTTACAGGAGATGATTTTGAATATCTTGTCAGAGATACAAGTGAAGGTGTAAGAGTTGATGTTATGGGATTAAAGCCAGGTACATATACTCTTACTGTAACAACAAAGTCCGGTACATATACTCAGTCAGGTATTGAGGTTAATGAACAGGACAGATCAGGATATGCACATTACAATTACACTAACGGAGTTGGTGCATATAATGATGACGGAACATTAAAGGATAATGCAATTGTTCTTTATGTAACAGATGAAAACAAGAATACAGTTACACTTTCTTATGGTGATGTAACAGTTTCAGGAATTGGTAATATTCTTAACTCAGTTGGTAAGGCGTGTGGAGAAGCAGGCCATGAGACAGAGTGCAAGAAAGAGTCAAGCGGTAAGATATATTATGGCAAGGGTAATACTAATCAGGGTATTCTCCAGTTACTTGCTGAGAACAATATACCATTAGTAATTCGTATGGTTGGTACAATATCAGAATCTGGTCTTTATAAGACAGGCACATGGGTAGCAGCTGATGCAGGACTTATTGATGGACTTACAGAGTATGATTCTAATGATTATGGTGGAAGTGTTGGCGATAACGGTCATATGGCTCGTATGAAGTCAGCAAAGGATGTAACAATTGAAGGTGTTGGTACAGATGCAGCTATGGATGGATGGGGAATTCATTTTATGTCTGAGACATCAACAACAGCAGCTGGATTAGGAAAGAGCTTTGAGGTTCGTAACATTACATTTATGAATCAGCCAGAAGATGCAATTGGTATGGAAGGTGTTCAGGATGGATCTGTTATAACAGCTCCAGTTGAGAGATGCTGGATCCATAACAATGAGTTTTATAGCCCTTCTATTACAGGACCTGCAGAATCAGATAAGTCTGAAGGTGATGGTTCATGCGATTTCAAGCGTGGTGAATATTTAACAGTTTCATATAACTACTTTGAAGGATGCCATAAGACTAACTTAGTTGGCTCATCAGATTCATCATTACAGTATAATCTTACATATCATCACAATATCTGGAAGGGATGTAAAGCAAGACAGCCTCTTGGACGTCAGGCTAATATGCATTTCTACAATAACCAGTTTATTGGAACAACAGATTATGCAATGAATACAAGAGCTAATGCTTATATATATTCAGAATACAATTTATTCTTTATGACAAAGAATCCAATGGATGTAAGATCTGGAGCAATTAAGAGTTACAATGATTCATTCTCATCATGCATTGGATCAATGGGTGGAACAACAGTTACAGATAAGTCAACTAAGGTTACATCTGGAAACAAATATGAGAATTTTGATACAAATGCATCACTTTCATACATTCCAAGTGGTGATTATCAGTTACAGACAAGCATCACAGATGCAGCCAAGGTTCTTAAGGCATATAATGGTTGTATGCCAGAGAATGTTAAGACACCAGAAGAAGTTACTACATCAGACTGCTCATTATTATCATATTGTGCACCTAGCGTAACACCAATTAATATCTCTGAGTATCCATATACAGCAGCACCAGGAAAGGTTAGCAAGACTGTATATGCATTCACAGTAGGTGGAACAGTTGATGTTACAGTATCATTTGCATCAGAAGAATTATCAGCAACAGGATGCCTTGTTAATGAGGCAGGTGAGTGCTTCCAGGTAGGAAGTGGTACTGTTACAGGTCTTCCAGCTGGAACATATATGATTATGCCATATAATATTCAGGCAGGTAGCAATGGTGTTAATCCAGCAGCAGGTTCATTTAAGGAGATGACAATTAATTCTCTTACTGTTAATGCAGCAGATCCTAATGCACATTATCATCATTATGTATCAGAAGTAACAAAGGAAGCTACATGTGCTGAAGAAGGAGAAATCACTTATACATGTACTGCTGCTAATGGAACTTGTGATAAGAAGACATATACAGAAGTGATTCCTAAGAAAGCTCACACATATGGTGATTGGGTAATTGAAAAGGAAGCTACAGAGACAGAAACAGGTCTTAAGAGACATACATGTACTGTTTGTGGATACTCTGAAACAGCTGTTATTCCTGTAAAGGGTAGTGAGCCAGATGTACCAGTAACAACAGATTCACAGGTACATAACTTCACAGAGAACGGAAAGACAAGTACATTCTATACAATAACAGGAGATGATCTTACAACTAAAGGTGGAGATGTTACATATGCAGGACTTACATTAACACAGGCATTAAAGCTGAACAGTAAAGGAAAAGTTAGCTTTACAGCAACATCAGATGGAAAAGTAGTTCTTGTATTTGCAACAGCTAATTCAGGTAATAATATAAGTGTTCAAGGAACAGAGTATACAATAGATTCAACCGGAGTCGTAGAGGCTGCTGTTAAAGCTGGAAGTGTAGAGATAGCAAAAAAAGATGGAGAAAGTCATCTTTATTATATTGCATATACACCAGATAAGACAGAAGTTACACATACACATAATTATGTATCAGAGGTAACAAAGGAAGCAACATGTACAGAGGATGGAGAAATCACATATACATGTACATCAACAACAGGAACATGTGACAAGCCATCATACACAGAAGTAATTAAAGCAACAGGACATAAGTTCAGCGAAGACTGGACAATTGATGTTCAGCCAACAGAGACAACACCAGGTAGCAAGAGTCATCATTGTACAGTATGCGGTGAGAAGACAGATGTAACAGAGATTCCAGCAACAGGAGTTGTTGATGAAAAGACAGGTTTATATCTTGAAGATGGAGCATGGGTATATTACAGCAATGGAAAGGTTGATACAGAGTATGTAGGACTTGTAGAGAACGAGTATGGCACATGGTATGTATCAAACGGAACAATCGACTGGAGTTATACAGGATTTGTAGGAACAGACCTTGTAATTAATGGTCAGGTAAATAACAGTTATACAGGACTTGTATTAATGGACAATGTATGGAAGAATATAAGCAATGGTCAGATTGATACAGAGTATGTAGGACTTGTAGAGAATGCGAATGGTGCATATTATGTATCAAATGGCGAGATAGACTGGAATTACACAGGATTTGTTACATACAATGATGCAGAACATTTAGTAATAAATGGTAAGGCAGATAATACATTCACAGGAATAGTATTAATGGATGGAGCATGGAAGTATATTAAGGACGGAAGTCTTAATACAGAATATACAGGACTGGTTCAGAATGCTAATGGAACATGGTATGTAACAGCAGGAGGAATCGACTGGGATTATTCAGGATATGTAACATCAGAAGGAACAGACAATCTTGTAATAAGAGGCCGTGTAAATAATAGCTATATAGGTGTAGCTGAGATAGATGGTGAATGGCTGTTTATTAATAACGGAAAAGTAGATCTTACATATGTTGGATTAGGAGAGAACGAATACGGCATATGGTATATGGTATCAGGAAAGATAGCATGGGATTATACAGGACTTGTATTATACTATGAGCAGAATTATTATGTATCAGGCGGAAAAGTAGTAAGCGATTACACAGGACTTGTATTAGTTGATGAAACATGGTGGTATGTATCAGGCGGAAAAGTAAATACAGAATTTGTAGGACTTGTAGAGAACGAGTACGGCACATGGTATATATCAAATGGAACAATAAACTGGTCATATACAGGACAGGTAACAGATGAATCTGGAACTTGGAATGTAGTAAACGGTAAGGTTGTTTCTTAAGAATACAAGAATTAGATAATATTATAAATATTATCGGCAGAGTCATAATGTCAGTTTAATGGCATTATGGCTCTGTTTTTTTGTGCAAAAAATGTGGTATACTATTAAAAATGTTTTAAGGGGAGTTACACATGTCATTACAATTAATTCTAGGCAGCTCTGGTGCGGGCAAATCGCACTATCTGTATACACATATAATTGAAGAGTCGATGAAGAATCCGGACAGGAATTATATAGTTGTTGTGCCGGAGCAGTACACTATGGCGATTCAGAAAAGACTGGTGTCCATGCACCCAAGAAAAGGAATCCTTAATATAGATGTTGTGAGTTTTGAAAGACTTGCGTATAAGGTATTTGAGGAAGTGGGCGAAGACAATCTCGAAGTTCTTGATGATACAGGAAAGAATCTGATTATTAAAAGAGTTTTAGAGCAGAATAAGGACAGATTAAAATATTTTGGAAGTAATCTGTCTAATACTGGATTTGTGTCAGAGATGAAATCTGTTATATCAGAAATGCTTCAGTATGATATCAAGCCGGATGTTATGCAGGATGCGGCAGGCGCAGCATACAGTGATTCAGAAGGAAGTGCGGCACTTCAGTATAAGCTTGATGATATCGTGCTTGTATACAATGCATTTGCAGAGTACATAGATAAGAACTACATTACTAAAGAAGAAATACTTGATAAATTATGCAGTAAGGTTACAGAGTCAGAGAGAATAAAGAATTGTGAGATAGCATTTGATGGATTCACAGGATTTACTCCGGTTCAGTACAATTTACTGACAATTCTGCTTAAAATGTGTCCGAAGATATATGTTTCACTGACAATTGATGCGTCTGAGCGTGAAAATTCAGTCAGAGGCAGGGAAGAACTCTTTTACATGAGCAAGGACTGCGTGTCAAAGCTTTATAAAATATGCGATGAAGAGCATGTAAAAGTACTTGAACCTGTGTATATTGCAGGAAGAGAAGTGCTGGGAAAGAATGTAATTGTAAATGTTAATTCAAGATTCAGGAATTCAGAAGAACTGGATTTCCTTGAACAGAATCTTTTCAGAAATGGTGCGAAAAGATTTGGCGAAAAGACGGATAATATCGTTATATATGAGGGAGCTGTTGCCAAAGAAGAATTAACATTTGCAGCAGGCGAGATAATAAGACTTACAAGATTGTGCGGATACAGGTATAACGAAATTGCGATAGTTACTGCGGATATGGACAGTTACGGCAAGCTGGCTGCTAATATATTAAAGCAGAATGACATACCGTATTTCTTAGATTACAAGCGTCATGTGACGGACAATCCATTTATTGCAGCAATTAACAGCGCACTTGGAATAATTGAGAATAATTACAGTTATGACAGCGTTCTGGGATTTCTTAGAACCAGAATGAGCGGAATGGAACGCGAAGATATTGATTTGTTAGACAATTACTGTGTTGCGGTCGGAATCAGAGGCAGAGCAAAATGGCATGAGCCGTGGATAAGAAAATTCAGGGGAACAGTCAATAATACTGACCTTGAGAAGCTTAATTCACTAAGAACAATGATAACTGACATGTTAGACCCTCTGGAAGAAGTACTTAAGTCAAAGGAATCCAATGTGGCTGATATGGTGAAGGCACTTTATGAATTCCTTGTGCGTGAGAATATGGAGCAGAAAGTCAGTACACTTAATGACAGCGAGTACACTGGAGATGAATATGCTCAGTTATATAAGAAAGTCATAGAAGTGTTAGACAAAATGTATGCTCTTCTTGGAAGTGAGAAGGTTGGCATTAAAGAATTTAACAAGATACTCGCGTCAGGATTTCAGGAGATTAAGATTGGACTTATTCCGCAGACCAACGACTGCGTTGTTATCGGTGATATAGAAAGAACCCGTCTTGACAATATCAAGGTCATGTTCTTTGTTGGAATCAATGACGGCAATGTGCCTAAGAAGGCTGATTCAAGAAGTGTTCTGTCAGAAAGCGACAGGGAATATCTTGAGGATAAGGGAATAGTCATGTCAGCTTCCGTTAGGGAGAAAGCATTTACACAGAGATTCTATCTGTATCTTATTATGACGAAGAGCGCAGAGAAGCTGTACATGTCATATGCGGTAAAAAACAGCGAGGGTGCAGCGCTGATGCCATCCTATATTATAAGAGGCATGAGAAAAATGTTTCCACATTGCCCTAAATTGTCTTACAAAGACACGGCACAGCAGAATTCATATGTGACAATACCGCAGGCGGCTTACTGCTTTGATAATACTGAAACTGCTGCAAATGTAGATGAAGATATTATTGATTCACTTACAGGCGGCAGGCTTGTAGGAAGTGTAACCTCTTTTGAGAACTTTGCAGAGTGTCCGTTAAGATATTATTTAAGGTACGGGGTTGATTTAAAGGAAAGGGAAGAATTCACATTTTCACCGGTAAACTTCGGTGTCGTACTGCATGCGGTTATCCGTGAGGTGTGTGACGAAATCAAGAAAAATGGCGAGTCATACTACATGATATCAGAGGAGAAGCGCCGTGAGATGGTTGAAAAGAGCGTCACTGCGATTACCGATATATACCAGAACAGCATCCTGAAGGATTCAAGCCGTAATTCGTTCATGATTAAGCGAATGGAAGACCTTGCAGACCGTACTATATGGGCGATGGGTGAGCAGTTAAAATGTGGTGATTTCGTGCCATTTGTATTCGAGCATAAGTTTAATATGGAAGTCGGGGATGGCGAGAGGAAGCAGCTTATGAGCGGAACGATTGACCGTGTTGATATATGCGAAAACGACACAGATGTGTATGTCAGAATTATTGATTACAAGACCGGAAAGAAGGATTTCAACATAGTAAAGACCTACTACGGAATTGATATCCAGCTTATGGTCTACATGGAAGCGGCAATGAAGCTTGTGACGAAGATGCGTCAGGGCAAAAATGTGATTCCTGCCGGAGTGTTCTACTACAACATAAGCGACCCGATTGTGACTGCGACAACAGAGAGCGCGGAAGAGATAGAGGATAAGATTAAGGGTGAACTGCGCCTTAAAGGAATGGTTAATTCAGATAAGGATATTGCAGAGAAGATGGATAATACCGAGGGTACTTCACTTAATATTCCTGTGAGCAGAAAGGCTGACGGCGGATTTGATTCACGAAGAAGCAAGGTCATGAGTACTGAGCAGTTTAATATGCTTGGAAGATTCGTTGATGTAAGGGCGGTTGATACCGCAGACAGAATTGCAGGCGGCGATATCAGGTGCAGTCCTTATAAAGACGGACAGTTTTCAAGCTGTGACAGATGTCCTTATGGGGCAGTGTGCGGATTTTCTGTGGATTTGCCGGGTTGCAATTACAGAAAATTAAGGAAATTCGATGATGAAGTGTTATGGAATAATATAAAGGAAGGAGTTGATGAGAATGGAAAGAAAATGGACACCGGCACAGAAGAGCGCGATTGATACAAGAGACTGTAATGTGCTGGTTTCAGCGGCTGCCGGTTCAGGTAAGACCGCTGTTCTGGTTGAAAGAATCATTTCCATGATTACAGACCCTGACAAGAATATAGATATAGACAGATTGGTTGTCGTTACATTTACAAAGGCGGCAGCAGCCCAGATGAAAGACAAGATAAGGAAAGCACTCGATTCAATGCTGGACGAGAATCCGGGTGATGTCAACCTTTTAAGACAGATAACACTGCTTAACAATGCACAGATAACGACAATAGATAGTTTCTGTCTATGGATAATCAGAAATCATTTTCCAGAGGTCAATCTGGACCCGGGATTCAGGATAATGGACGAGGGGGAGAAGAAGCTTATTGAAAATGATGTGTTAGAAGATGTGCTTGAAGAATTCTACGCAGAGGCGGATGAAGAATTCTTTAATCTTGTTGACGCATTTGGCATGGGACGTGATGATTCAGGGCTTGTCAGCATTATAGATAAAATATACCGTTTTTCACGAAGCAATCCGTGGATAGATGAGTGGTTTGACGAGTGCATGTTAGTTTATGATGATGAAACTTACGATAATCCGGCAATTAAGGAGCTGTATGATTCAATTATAAATGCACTTCATGATTACCGTGACAAATACAATAGATTAATTGAAATCTGTGGGGAGCCGGCAGGACCAGCAGCATATACGGGGGCTTTGCAGTCTGATCTGCTTGGAATTAATGAAATGATTAATTCACAGGATTTTGGCGAGCTTGGAAGAAAGGTGAGAACATTTTCATTTGAAGCCTTGTCAAGAAAGAAGGATGCAGGGGCAGACCCGGCTCTTAAGGAATATGTCAAGGGACAGCGAAAGCTGTTTAAAGATTACATAGGAAGACTTAATGACAGGATATTCTTAAAAGATGATGAAGGAATATTTGCAGACATGCAGGGGGCGGGCATCCAGATACGGACTTTACTTAAAGTGGCAAAGGTGTATGCCAAGCGTGTTTCAGAGGTGAAGCGTGAGAAGGGCATAATTGATTTTAATGATATGGAACATCTTGCACTTTCAATTCTTGTAAAGAAGGTAGATGGAAAGCTTGTATACACGGAGACTGCCGACAAGCTTGCAAACAGATTTGAGGAGATACTGATAGATGAGTATCAGGATTCCAACCAGCTGCAGGAGGTTATTCTTAATGCGGTGTCCAAGACGAGACTGTCTGGTGAGAATAACAATATATACATGGTTGGTGATGTAAAGCAGAGCATATACAAGTTCCGTCTTGCATGCCCGGAGCTTTTCATAGAGAAGTACGATACCTACAGCGAGACTGGTGACAATGTAAGAATTGAATTACAGAAGAATTTCCGAAGCCGTGAAAATGTGCTTGAGTGTGCCAATGATGTGTTCAGCCATATCATGAATAAGAACTTTTCGGGAATCGGGTATGACGAGTCTGTAAGACTTAATGCAGGATTTCCATATCCTGAATACAGTAACAGCAATTACGGTGATGACGCCAACAAGAGTACAGATGTAATTCTTATATCTTCGGAGAATGAGGAGGAGACGCCAACAAGAGAGCTTGAGGCAGACAGGCTTGCAAAGCTGATTGAGGAAATAGTTGCTTCACATATAAATGTGTATGATGCGGATGAAAATATATACAGACCGGCAGAATACAGGGATATTGTCATTCTTACAAGGTCAGTGACAGGCTGGGCAGACACATTTGCAGATGCTCTGATGGACAGAGGAATACCGGCATATACTGACTCGTCAACAGGATATTTCAGTGTGCGAGAGATACAGGTAATCTTAAGCATGCTTACAATCGTTGATAATCCGGTTCAGGAGATAAGCCTTGCAGCAGCAATGATGTCTTACTTTGGTGGCTTTACGGCAGCAGAGCTTGGAATGGTGCGAAATCTAGGCAGGGAGCATGTGGATAAGAATAAGCATAACAACCTGTATGAACATTTGAAAGTGACTGCGGGGCTTTGGGAAGCAGGAAATGCACAAGATGGAGCAGGAACAGCACTTGGCGAAGCAGGAAAGATGCAGAAGGCAGATGTTAAGCATCTGTCCGGCAAATGTGCATTATTCCTTGCAAAACTCACGGAGTACCGCGACAAGAGCAGCGTTGAGTCGCTTTATGACCTGTGCTGGGAAATGATATATGATTCAGGTTACTACGATTATGTGGGAACAATGCCTGCCGGAGCACAGAGACAGGCTAACTTAAATGTTCTGCTGGAAAGAGCAGCAGGATATGGAAAGTCAAGTTATTCAGGGCTGTTTAATTTTTTAAGATATATTGAAAGACTTAAGAAGTTTGACGAAGATTTTGCGGAAGGAGCTGCAAGCCTAGACAATGAGAATCTTGTAAGAATTATGAGTATTCACAAGAGTAAAGGTCTGGAATTCCCGATTGTAATACTTGCGGGAGCACATAAGAGCATTAATTTCATGGACGCAACAGCACCTGTGCTTGTAGACCAGAACTTAGGGATAGCGGTTGATTATGTTGACCTTGAAAGAAGAACCAAGACTCCTACTATTATAAAGGGTGCGATGGCAAGAAGAATTGTAAGAGAGTCGATAGCGGAAGAAGAGAGGCTTCTCTATGTTGCCATGACAAGAGCAAGGGAAAAGTTGATAATTACCGGAGTTGTAAAGGACGCAGACAAGACGCTTGATAAATACAGGGCAAAGTCAGAAGAACTTGTAGTAGACGGAACATTATCTTATGCGGACAGTGAAAATATCAAGAACTATCTTGATATGATAATGCCGGTGTGCCTGATGGATTCAGATAAATTAAAAGGCAGCTTTAAAGTGATGGTTGATGCCGGAGAGAATTCGGAGACTAATATTGCTGAAGCCGGGGAGATGGCTGATGCGGTGAATATGGCTGGAACCGGAGAGATAGCTGACGAAGATGAGAAAGTTGTGGCAGATAAAGATTTGGTTACACAGCCAGAAGTATCTGCCATGTATCCTTCATTAGACGAACTTCCGGAGTATGTTCCGGCAGATAATGCTTTCGGCAGGATGAAGCTTACGGTTTCGCAGCTTAAGGCAATGCAGGCAGAGGATGATTCAGAAGAAAATGCTTACATGGATGAATCTGTGAAGGCAGCACGCGAGGCGGAAGAAAGTGATGAACTTGCAGGGGGTAAGGAAACGGAACTTCCGACAAACAGCATAATTCCAAAGTTCATAAGCGGTGAGGAGGTGAAGCTTGCTGCCAATGAACGTGGTAGTGCATATCACAGGGTTATGGAGTGTCTTGATTATTCAGTGAGTGTGAACATTGATGGAGTGAAAACTGATATTAACAGGATGTTGGAAACTGGAAAGATGAATGAATTACAGGTGAAAAGTGTTAATCCATGGGATATCAATACATTTGTACAATCTGATATAGGCAGAAGGGCAGCCAGTGCTGCTGAGAGTGGCAGGGCAAGAAGAGAGCAGCCATTCGTCTTTGAATATGAAGGTCAGCTTATACAGGGTATTATTGATATGTATTTCGAAGAAGACGGAGAACTGGTACTTATTGACTATAAGACAGACAGGGTTAATAAAAGTGTTGCAGGAGAACAGGAACTTGTGAAAAGGTATACAATCCAGCTTGATTATTATGCCAAAGCACTGGCACAATTAACAGGTAAATGTGTCAAAGAGAAGATAATATATTCATTTGCTTTAGGAAAAGAGATAAAAATTGAATGATTTTACGAAAATTTAATAAAATCTCTTGTCTCTATTGTGCATAAGTGGTAATATGAATTTGTTTTTGGGGTACATGGTATCCAAAATGCACAATTAATTATTGCAAAAAAGAAGGAGAAGAGCTATGAAAAACAGATTAAAAAAGTTTTTAAGCGTGGTACTGGTTGCAGTTATGACATTAGCATCAGTTGTAATTACTGATATTCAGCCAGTTCATGCGGCTTCTGGTGCAATAACAGAAGCAAAAGGCTGGTTTGAGACAGCATATGTTAAGTGGACACCAGTATCAGGAGCAACTGGTTATAACGTATATGTTAAGTCTGCCAGTGCAACAGATGCAGCATATGTTCAGCTGGATGATGAACTTATAAGAAAGTATCCATCATACATGAGAGCAGATGCACTTGGATTAAGAGCAGGCGATTATGTAATGAAGGTCGTTCCTGTTGTAGATGGAAAAGAAGATACAACTGAAGCTATGGTTTCAGATACAATGAATGTATCTGCATATGACAGAAGCGGATTTACATTTTCAAGTAATTCACCAGCAAAGGACGGAGTTGGTGCATATAACAACGATGGTACATTAAAGTCAGGAGCCTCTGTTCTTTATGTAACAGAAGCTAATAAGAATACAGTTAAGATGACAATTGGTAAGACAGAATATACAGGTGTAGCAGCAATTACACAGGCAATTAAGACTAAGAATAACTGCCAGCCTGTTGCTATCCGTATTATTGGTCAGGTTACATTAGATGGAATTGCATGTGCAGATATGAAGTCAGCATATGCTATTGGCGTTAAGGAAGCAGCTAATGTAACATTTGAAGGTGTTGGTGATGACGCTACATTATATACAGCAGGTGTAGCAGCATTCCAGTCAAGCAGCATTGAAGTAAGAAACCTTGGTCTTATGAACTGGGGTGGTGGAAAAGATGGAGATGGTATAACACTTAAAGAATCAGTTGGAGTATGGGTACATAACAATGATGTATTCTATGGTAATGCTGGTTCAGATGGCGACCAGGCTAAGGGCGATGGCTCTATGGATTTAAAGGATAATTCACAGTATGTAACAATTTCTTACAATCATTTCTGGGATTCTGGAAAGATGTCACTTTGTGGTATGAAGTCAGAGTCAGGTGAGAACTGGATTACATATCATCATAACTGGTTTGATCATTCTGATTCACGTCATCCACGTATCAGAACAATGTCAGTTCATGTATATAACAATTACTATGATGGCAATGCTAAGTATGGTGTTGGTGCAGCTAAGGACAGTGAGGCATTTGTAGAAGCTAACTACTTCAGAAATTGTCCATACCCAATGCTCAGCTCAATGCAGGGTAGTGATGTTCTTGCCGGTGGTATATTCTCAAAAGAGAATGGTGGTGTACTTAAGGCATATAACAACTATATTGAAGATGCTAAGTCTTTAATATATGCTAACTCAGATGCTGGTACAACTACTGCAAGTGCAACAGACTTTGATGCATATCTTGCAACAACAAGAGATGAGAAAGTACCTTCTACATATACAGCTAAGCAGGGTGGAAAAGTATATTCTAACTTTGATACTACTGTTGATTTAGGCGTAGATGAATCATCAATTGATAATCCTACAGATGTTCCATCAATTGTAACATCTAAGGCAGGTCGTCTTAATGGTGGAGATTTCCAGTGGACATTTGATAACAGTGTTGATGATGCAAGCTATTCACTTAACACAGCATTAAAGACAGCACTTAACAACTACAAGACATCTCTTGTATCTGTAGGTGGTGGAAGTACATCAGGTGAGTCACATACACATACATATGTAGCTGTTGTAACTAAGGAAGCAACAGAAACAGAAGAAGGTTTAATGACATATACATGTAGTGTATGCGGAGATTCTTATACAGAAGTTATTCCTAAGAAGGGGTCTACAGATGAGCCAGATGTACCAGTAACAACAGACTCACAGGTACATAACTTCACAGAGAACGGAAAGACAAGTACATTCTATACAATAACAGGAGATGATCTTACAACTAAAGGTGGAGATGTTACATATGCAGGACTTACATTAACACAGGCATTAAAGCTGAACAGTAAAGGAAAAGTTAGCTTTACAGCAACATCAGATGGAAAAGTAGTTCTTGTATTTGCAACAGCTAATTCAGGTAATAATATAAGTGTTCAAGGAACAGAGTATACAATAGATTCAACCGGAGTCGTAGAGGCTGCTGTTAAAGCTGGAAGTGTAGAGATAGCAAAAAAAGATGGAGAAAGTCATCTTTATTATATTGCATATACACCAGATAAGACAGAAGTTACACATACACATAATTATGTATCAGAGGTAACAAAGGAAGCAACATGTACAGAGGATGGAGAAATCACATATACATGTACATCAACAACAGGAACATGTGACAAGCCATCATACACAGAAGTAATTAAAGCAACAGGACATAAGTTCAGCGAAGACTGGACAATTGATGTTCAGCCAACAGAGACAACACCAGGTAGCAAGAGTCATCATTGTACAGTATGCGGTGAGAAGACAGATGTAACAGAGATTCCAGCAACAGGAGTTGTTGATGAAAAGACAGGTTTATATCTTGAAGATGGAGCATGGGTATATTACAGCAATGGAAAGGTTGATACAGAGTATGTAGGACTTGTAGAGAACGAGTATGGCACATGGTATGTATCAAACGGAACAATCGACTGGAGTTATACAGGATTTGTAGGAACAGACCTTGTAATTAATGGTCAGGTAAATAACAGTTATACAGGACTTGTATTAATGGACAATGTATGGAAGAATATAAGCAATGGTCAGATTGATACAGAGTATGTAGGACTTGTAGAGAATGCGAATGGTGCATATTATGTATCAAATGGCGAGATAGACTGGAATTACACAGGATTTGTTACATACAATGATGCAGAACATTTAGTAATAAATGGTAAGGCAGATAATACATTCACAGGAATAGTATTAATGGATGGAGCATGGAAGTATATTAAGGACGGAAGTCTTAATACAGAATATACAGGACTGGTTCAGAATGCTAATGGAACATGGTATGTAACAGCAGGAGGAATCGACTGGGATTATTCAGGATATGTAACATCAGAAGGAACAGACAATCTTGTAATAAGAGGCCGTGTAAATAATAGCTATATAGGTGTAGCTGAGATAGATGGTGAATGGCTGTTTATTAATAACGGAAAAGTAGATCTTACATATGTTGGATTAGGAGAGAACGAATACGGCATATGGTATATGGTATCAGGAAAGATAGCATGGGATTATACAGGACTTGTATTATACTATGAGCAGAATTATTATGTATCAGGCGGAAAAGTAGTAAGCGATTACACAGGACTTGTATTAGTTGATGAAACATGGTGGTATGTATCAGGCGGAAAAGTAAATACAGAATTTGTAGGACTTGTAGAGAACGAGTACGGCACATGGTATATATCAAATGGAACAATAAACTGGTCATATACAGGACAGGTAACAGATGAATCTGGAACTTGGAATGTAGTAAACGGTAAGGTGGTTTCTTAAAAGATAGTGTTGTGTAATAGATAATTGATTTAATAATAATTAGAAGACCAAAGCTATAGAGTTATCTATTGCTTTGGCCTTTTGTAAATAATGTAATATACAATTAATAATTGAACAAAAAATGTTAATGTGTTATTTTTAATACTAAATGCTTTAATGTAGTATTAATTATAAGAATGAGGAACAGTAAAATGCAGTTTTCAGATAAAATCCAACATGTTTTCATGATTGGCGCAAAAAGTATGGGAACATATGGCGGTTATGAAACATTTCTCTATAAACTTACAGAACAATTTAAGAATGATGAAAGAATCAAATTTCATGTCGCATGTAAAGCTAATGGCGATGGAGCAATGGATGAGAAAAAGATAAAAGATGTTACATATTTAGATGACAATAGATTTGAACTTAATAATGCAACATGCTTTAAAATACATGTTCTGCAGATAGGACCAGCTCAAGCATTGTATTATGATATTGTTGCTTTAAAGAAAACATGCGATTATATAAAAAAATATAAAGTGGAGAATCCGATTGTTTATATTATGGCATGCAGAATAGGTCCTTTTATTAAACATTATTATAAACGTATAAAAAAATACGGCGGTAAGGTTTTTCTTAATCCTGATGGACATGAGTGGCTTCGTTCAAAATGGAGCAGACCGGTTAAGTTTTACTGGAAGCAATCAGAAAAAATAATGGTGAAATATAATGATTTAGTTGTATGTGATTCTATAAATATTGAAAAATATATTCATAAAAATTACGATAAGAATAAAAAAGAAATCAATACAACTTATATTGCTTATGGAACAGATTTAAGATCAAGCGTATTAAAAGATGATAATCCTAAATTGATGGCTTGGTATAAGAAAAACAATATAGAAATTGGAAAGTATTATTTAGTTGTAGGAAGATTTGTGCCAGAAAATTCATATGAAATAATATTAAGAGAATTTATGAAATCTAATACAAATAAAAAATTAGTCGTTATAACTAATACAAATAAAAAATTATTATCTGAATTAGAAGGAAAATTAGACTTTAAAAAAGATAAGAGAATTAAGTTTGTTGGAACGGTTTATAATAAAGAACTTTTAATGAAAATAAGAGAAAATGCATATGCATATATACATGGACATACTGTTGGAGGAACAAACCCATCGCTTATTGAGGCACTGGGAAGCACAAGAATTAATTTGCTTAGAGATGTTATCTTTAATAAAGAAGTAGCAGATGACAGTGCTTTTTATTGGAACGAAGAAAAAGGTAATCTTTCAAAATTAATTAATAAGGTTGAACATATTGACGAAGATAAATTAAACGAAATGAGTTCAAGAGCAAAATCAATAATTAACGAGAGATATACGTGGAAATATATAGCAGAGCAATATGAAAAAATATTGTTAAATTAAGTAGAAGGAACATAAATATGAATCTGATTAGTATAATTGTACCGGTTTATAATGTGGAAAACTATGTGTTGAAATGCTTAGAATCAATATCTAGGCAGACTTATACTAATATTGAAGTTATATTGGTGGACGATGGATCGACAGATAACAGTCTGGATATCTGCAAAAAATTTGCTGAATCAGATAAAAGATTTCAAGTCTTTTCTAAAACAAATGGTGGTTTATCTGATGCAAGAAATTTTGGAATGAAATATGCAACGGGAGATGAAATAATTTTCGTTGATAGTGATGATATAATGGAGTCACATATGATTCAATATTTACATGATTTGAAAAATAAAATGCATGCGGAAATCTCTGTATGCAACTGCACACATTGCTATTCATATGAAGATGTTAAGTATATTCAGGCAACATATGAAAAAATAATGCAATCTGAAGAAGCAATATGCGAATTGTTATATCAGAAATCTTTTTTAGTATCTGCATGGGCAAAATTATATGATAAGAAATTATTTGAATCACTCAGATTTCCAGTTGGAATGATATATGAAGATAGTGCAATTATGTACAAATTATTTGATGAAGCAAATAATATTGCATATGGAAATGCTTGTTTATATGGATATTTTCATAGAGAAGACAGTTTGACAACAAATAAATTTAGTTATAAGAATTTTGACATATTATATATATG
>CAVAPS010000012.1:0-61039 GCA_963590775.1 Desulfovibrio piger | reverse complement strand
GTTTATGCCTTTTTTATTGGCTGAAATATTGAATTTTCAAGGTTCAACACACCTTTTTGGTGTGGGAAGTTTTAGTTATATTTTAAAATGTTTTGTGTTAATCGACTTGAAAACGGAAAGAATTACACATCAGGATGTAGGACAAATGGATATGTATATTCGAATGTATGATGAATTGAAAAAATCTCCAGATGATAATCCGACACTTGGTATAGTTCTGTGTTCAGAGACAGATGAGGATATTGCAAGATATTCTATTTTACATGGTAATGAGCAATTATTTGCCAGCAAATATAAATTGTATCTGCCGACAGAAGAGGAACTGAGGGAAGAGATAGAGACTCAAAAAGCTATTTTTTATTTACAGCAGAAGGATGCAGAGGAAGAAGCAGGAGGAGAAACAGATGTCTAAGCGTATTACATTCCAATTTGAGGATGACCTTGATTATCAGATGCAGGCGATTCATTCTACTGTAGAATTATTCAGAGGTTTGTCAAGACATGTAGATGGTATTTACAGACCTAATCGTATTCGTAAAGTGGGAGAGGGTGATCCTGTTAGAAATAATGATATTGTCGTTGGCAGCAGACTATTGGAGAATTTACGAAAAGTACAGCTATCCAATGATTTATTTGCTGATAATGTTTTGGCTGAAGGAAATAACTTTACGATTGAAATGGAGACAGGTACTGGCAAGACATATGTGTATCTTCGTACAATTCTTGAGTTGTATCAAGAGTATGGATTCCGTAAATTCATGATAGTAGTTCCGTCTATTGCCATCCGTAAGGGAGTAGAGAAATCAATGGAACAGTTAGCCGACCATTTCAAAAGACTTTATAATATTGATATTGGCAAACACAGCTTTATATATGACAGTAATAATCCAAAGCAGATTAGTTCAAAGTTGGTAGAGAGCAATGATTTAAGTATCTGTGTTTTAAATATTCAGGCTTTCAATAAGGATACCAATAAAATTCGTAAGGAAGATGAGTATGGTCAGAATCTTTGGGAAGATATCAAATATATCAAGCCAATTGTAATTATTGACGAGCCACAAAAGATTGAAGGTACTGCAAAGAAAAAGTCAAAGTCTTTAGTTGCTATTGAAGAGTTAAAGCCACTTTTTACTTTACGTTATTCTGCTACACACAAGCAGTTATACAATCAGATTTATAAGCTGGATTCCTTTGCAGCATATCAGAAGGATTTAGTTAAAAAGATTGTCGTTAAGACAGTCTATGGTGTGATTCCAAAGGATTATCCATATGTCAGATATCTTGCATTTACTTCCGACTTGAAAGCAAAGATTGAGATATTTTCACAAGATCAAGGTGGAACAATCCGATTTAAAACTTTCAATGTAGGTGGCGGAGCATCTCTTGAAGAATTATCTGGCGGATTATCTCAGTATAAAGATTATCGTATTGCAGAGGAACCTCATAAATTAAAGCCATTATCGATTGCTACGAAGGAAGGGTTCTTTGGTCTGGAGCTTGGACACAGTAATCATGAGATAGAGAAGAATGAGGCTGTGCGAATTCAAATAAGATTAGCGATACAGAACCATTTTACAAAACAGCTCAACATTATTCGTTCAGGTAGGAAAATCAAGGCTTTGACATTATTCTTTATCGATGCAGTAGATAAGGTGCGTGATGATTCAGCTTCTGATGGAAGAGGCGAGTATTTGCGTATTTTTGATGAAGAGTACAAAAAGTATGTAACAACTCATGCGCATGAGCTGGAAATGAATAAAGAATATTTTCCAGACTACATGAATGTACAGGCTGTAAGAGAGGGATATTTTGCCAGAGACAAGAAGAATAATGCGGTAGATGTTGAAGGTTGGGATTCATCTGTAGACGATAGCGATGTGAAACTAAAGGCAAAGTCACAAGAAGATATTGATAGAGGTATCAGTCTTATTCTTGAAAAGAAGGATGAATTGATTTCATTTGAGGAACCTTTTGCGTTTATCTTTTCACATTCTGCATTGAGAGAAGGATGGGATAATCCAAATGTGTTTACACTTTGTACGTTAAAAGCTGGTGGTTCTGATATTGCTAAAAAACAGGAGATTGGTCGAGGATTAAGATTGCCGGTTGACAACACAGGTAATCGTTGTATTGATCGCAGAATTAATGAATTGACTGTAATAGCAAATGATTATTATGACCATTTTGCATCTGCACTCCAGAAGGATTTTAATGACAATATGCATTTTGTCAAGGATGAGGTTACTGCTGATATTTTGATTGAAACATTAAAATCGGCAGGAATTCCAGAGGAGAAAATCAGTCCTAAATTGGTGGATACTTTTAAAGAAGAACTGGTATCTGTCGGAGTGATGAATACTGACAATGTGCTGAAAGGTTCTTCACAGCAGATAACAAAAACTTTGGATAATATGTTATTTGTAGATGATACCTTGAATGAGCATGCTCAACTAATTAAGCAACAGTTCAAGGTGTTGATGGTTCAGAAAGGTACCAGAAAGATTGAGATTACAAATGGTGATAATGCACCATATGATAATGGGGTTAGAGCTTATGTGACGCAAGGCGAGTTTGAAAAGATATATCTTGGACTTCGCAAGAACCTTATGCAGCGTTCTATTTATAAATTTAAGATTGACAAGGACAAGTTTATAGATGACTGCATTTTTCAGATTAATCAATCTTTATTATTCAAGAAAGCAAAGAATGAATACAAGGTTGAAACGGGTAGAGCAAAATTTAATACATCGCAGATGTTTGTAATGGAAGAGTTAACTTATGGCGATAAGGAACTGGAAGTGGAAATTAGTTCTGACCCAAAATCTGATTTTGAAATTGCAAATTTTATAATGTATCATACAATGTTACCTAGACTTGCAATTTTCAAGATTTTGCAGGGAGTTACTAAACGTGAGTTGCTTAATAATCAAGATATATTGGATGAAGTAACTCAGTTAATTAAAAGAATTCTTAATGATACAAAGGCTTCCAATATTACTTCTTATGAAGTGATAAATGGATATGAATTAGATGAGCGAAATATCTTTGAGCTTGATACTATTACAGAGGCAGATTTCGAGCAGGAATGGAAAGTATTCAAAGCAAAATCTGACAGAAGTTCTGCGATGAATGAATATTACAAGCTTGATAGTGAAGGTGAGTCAAGGTTTGCGCATAAGCTAGAAAACAACGAAAATGTATTACTCTTTACGAAGTTGAAAAAGGGAGGATTTGTAATAGATACACCCTATGGTAATTACAGCCCTGACTGGGCGGTAGTATGTCGCAAGGAGGCTTTGAAAGACCCATCAATCGGAATATATTTCATCGTTGAAACAAAAGCAGGTAAGACATGGGCTGACCTTACTGATGTGGAAAAGAATAAGATTCATTGTGGAGAGCTTCATTTTAAAGCAGTATCCGATGATACAAAGTTCGACTGGGTAAATGGCTATGAGGATTTTGTGAATAAGTTTGGTGTTACAGAGAGCAATTAAGGAGTACATATGCTTGAAATACTAGATAATTTTGAAATAAACCGAAGTGGCATTAAAGAAAAATAAATGAGATTGTTACTGTGGATGAGATGGCATAAGTAGTTTTTAAAGATGAATACTTTATTGATTCAAATCATTCATATGAGATTAAAAAGTCTGGTGAGAGATAAAAGAAAAGTATTTTCAAATATAAAGGTAGACGAGGTAAGTATTAACAAACTTACAATAGGTAATATAAGATGAGTATGTTATATCAATAGAAGTTACTGAGGAAACAGAATTCACATTTGAAGAGGAATAAGCATTTCACAAAAAAGCCGTTAACATGTCAGGCTACATGAAAAGTAGCACTTATTAACGGAGGTGACATATATGTCAGAATGGAAACAACTTAAGAAAGAGTTTTATGGGAGCAACACATGTGCTATTACGCAATGGGGTACCATTGATTTTAGTCCTAAATCAAAAAATGAGGTAGTAGGTGGAGATAAGCTTACCTATGATGAGTATCTTGAGGTTATGAAGAATTCCGGAAAAGAGAGCAGGCATTATTTTGAGATGGTATATAGAAACTGTGGACTTGAATTTAAAGGGCGCATAGAAAGGAAAAATCATCGAAATATATGTTTTGAGAGAATCTATGTATCCGGAATGTACATGGATGGCGAATGCTTTGATGGGAAAGAGAATCATGTATGGATGGATTCTTGTGGATTTGAAAATTACAATGTGGGCGATTCTCTTTCATTTTTTGCAGAAGTTTACAGATATTTAAAAACAGGTAATGGAAAGAGAATTGATTTTGGTTTAAGAAATCCTGAAGATATTAAAAGGATAGAAGAATATGAACTTCCAAGCGATAATTATCTTGCTGCCCAGACAATGAGAGATATCATGTGTGAGACCTGTATATTTACGGAAAAGTGCGACAGAGTACATTGTATGCAACTGTAAATGCACTTACCCTGCACCTGCAAACAACCTAAAAATATGTAATGATTCATTTGTACAATTCGTCGAAATCGTGCAAATGAATTATTACTGTTATAGCATTTTTCAGTTTGACTACAGGTACATGGGGAAGCGTTTACATTTGTTTTTAACAGCTTAATTAGGTTGATATGCAATCTTATTTTACATTTCTTTATCTACTCAAAAATAAAATAAACCCTACAATAATTAAAATTAATGCTGCTAGCAGTTCATTAAATAAACCAATAATAATACATATGATAACTGCAATTAGAAATTTAGCCCCACCATTACCGCCGCCGCCAGAAGAACCACCATGATAGCTACTATAGTCATTATCATTCCAGCTATATCCTTTACCACAGCTACATCTACCTTGTTTGCCATCGTGCGGAAAGTGATTATCTCCATCGTACATAATTGCCCCATAATTAATATTCAAGTTGATCTTTCACATTTTTAAATTCGCTACACTTATTATATCTATTATACCCTATATTGGTGGATTCGCATATCTATTTATGTCATACTTGCTTTGATGATATTATATTTTTTAGCAAGGTAAACATACCATATCTTTCATTTCTCCTTGTACCTTGCCCTCACCTTTCTTCTGTTATGGTTACCAACATTAGTTCCATCCACAAATATTGCTAAACTACAGCTATTGAGAAAGAATGCTGGAAATCCTTGTGATTTAAAAGATTCTAAAGATGAATGTCATAGAGAATCAGTTAAAACATGATATATTTGAAATAATGGAACATCTTATACATCACGATGATACATATCTGGCTAATAAAAGAGAAAGATTTGCTGAAAAATTTGAAAGGGTAAAGAGCAGTCTTATCAATGATACAGTTATCGAATTCATAGGAATGGATCCAAGTGGCTATAAGTATTATGTCGTGAATGAGAATGGTGCAATACTTGGCTACGCAAACAGTATAACTGAATGCACAATAATAATTGATGAACAACAAGATTATTAAGAAATATGAGATAATGGAGGTACAGGAATAACATAAGCGGATAAAGAGATATTATATATCCCATAATAGGTACATATATTGTTATATTATTTACATTGAGGTTTGTGTATACATAAAAATAGTGTATAATAAAAACAAATAAATGTTCGATAGTATGCTTGGGATAATAGAGAGCAGATATCATTTTTAGAAAAATTTGGATTGTGTTAGGGGGTAAAAGATGAAGCAGGAAACATTAAATAAATTGAATCTTTGCGAAGATCATGAACGAGAGTGCAAGCTGGCTAATGGTGGACTTCCTGAGAGCATATGGGAAACATATTCGTCTTTTGCTAATACCAATGGAGGAACTATTCTGCTTGGAATTAGGGAGCATAGGGATTCCTTTACGATTGAGGGATTGATGGATAAGCAGATTATTAAATATCAGAAGGATTTCTGGAGCACCCTAAATGATAGAAATAAGATATCGAAAAATATTCTGCTGAATCATCATGTGCAGGTAGTAGAGGTGGAAGATAAAAAGATACTTAAAATTGATATACCGGCAGCAGATAGGCATGATAAGCCTGTTTATATTGGAACTGATCCAATGAAAGGTACTTATAAAAGAGATTACGAAGGAGACTTTCTTTGTACTGAAGAGGCAGTCAGGGCTATGTTTGCAGATCAGAGAGATGTATCTGGAGATGTGGAAGTATTGGATGAGTTTGGATTGGATGTTTTGAATCAGGATACAATAAAGGGCTATCGAATCGTATTTGAGCAGCTTCATAGTGGACATCCATGGAATGCACTTGAAAATGATGAGTTTCTTATGAAATTAAGAGCAGCGGCGAAGAATAAGATGGGAACATTATCGCCAACGATAGCAGGATTATTATTTTTTGGAGAAGCTTATCATATTACTGAAGTTTTTCCTAATTATTTTCTGGATTATCGTGAGGAATGTGATGATAAAGCCGTGCGTTGGTTGTTCCGTACACATTCCAATGAGGGCGATTGGAGTGGTAATATATACGACTTTTTCTGCAAAGTTCGTACAAGAATAGACGATGAAGTAGCTGTTCCATTTGCCAATAGAAGAGATGGATACCGGGTAGACAGAGTGGATGTGCATGATGCGTTGGAAGAGGCATTGGCAAATGCACTGGCACATGCAAATTATTATGGAAGACGAGGAATCATTGTTGTCAAAAAGGGCAAGGAACTTAGCATTTCCAATCCCGGAACTATAAGGGTAACAAAAGAGGAGTTTTATGCGGGAGGTAATAGTGATCCGCGAAACCCTAATATTTTAAAAATGTTTGGATTTGTTAATGTTGGTGAGCGAGCTGGAAGTGGTGTCGATAAGATTATGACAGCATGGGCAGAACAAAACTGGAAAAAGCCGGAATTTGATTTTTCAGAGCGTAATGACAGGGTAACATTAAAACTCGAAGTTGGACAGGTGGTATATATTCCGGGGGCAGCAGATATAAGGAATGAAAATGCGAATCAAGCTGAATCAACTCCTGTGTCAAAAGAAGATAAAATACTTGAGTATATCAGACAGAATGAAAGTATTTCGTCACAACAAGCTGCTGATATTGGTGGGTATAAGTCAAAGACTGGTGCAAGAAAATTACTTGACAAGATGATTGCAAAAGGTTTAATTAAGAAGATTGGTAATGGACCGTCAACTAAATATGTGATTTAGGAATTACAATACCATTTATCGAACACTTTATTGAACACTATCGAACACTTTTTAAATTTATTGAACACAAAGTGTTCAATAAGTTCTCGATAATATCAGTTTATTGGTCATTTATTATCATAAGGTGAATGAAAGTATTTATATAAACCATTTGCACAAATTGGTTAAAAAGGTGAAATATAATGAGGCAATGCTGTGTATAAATTAGAGAATTTCGGAGTGACTCAGGGTTATTCAATTGCATGGAATGAACTTGAGAAAATAATAGATACTGTATATGAAGACAGGGATGATGGCTGGGTTTATAAGTGTTCATATGGTAATTGGAGTAAAGAAAATATGAATAGAACATATATAGAAATAAATGTATATAAAAGTGGTAGGTATGAGTCAGCTATATCACTGGGATATTATGATAATGTAAATTCTAGATATATAATCACAGATTATAGAAGAAAAATAATTGATGTGGTTGCAGCTTATCAGAAAAAGTGTATTAGTTAGAATGCAGACAGCATAAAAATTCTAAAGTCTTATGAACTGTGCAGTTATTGCATAACATGCATATTAGTGATAAAATAACATCAATGTAACAGATAAACACTCATTGATAGTGCTTATTCTAGAAAAAGGCAGAATATTATTTCAAATTTTTCAAGAGTAAGGAGGTGAGTGTATGCTACAAGAGATTAAGTTCGATGAATATACAACAGTGGTTGTGGATTGTAACGAGAAGTTAGAACATGATGATTTGTTTTGTATTCTTAATGAATATGAGCTGGATAGAATTAATGATAATTATTTCAGAAAGAGAAAAGAAACATTAAGACTTGAAGGCATAGTATTTTCGTTATAATTGAATAATAAAATTATTTAGGCATTGGCAGAAGCTGATGCCTTTTATTATGGGTCGTGACCCTGTTGAGCCCGCGAAGCGCGCGAAATATAAACCACCCGCTATGCGGGTGCACGGTGAATGTTATACAAAAAAATCACCTTTCCGTTATAATGAGGTTGTTCAAGCCAATATATAACGAAAGGAAAGGTGATTTTAATGGCCAATAAGGCAAATAGTTTAGCACACACTAAATGGATGTGTAAGTACCACATAGTGTTCACTCCTAAGTATAGGAGAAAAATAATCTATAATCAATACAAAGAAAGTATCAGAGATATATTAAAACAACTCTGCGACTATAAGGGAGTAGAGATTATAGAAGGACATCTTATGCCAGACCATGTACATATGTTGGTAAGTATACCACCCAAGTTGAGCGTATCACAGTTTATGGGATATCTCAAAGGAAAAAGCGCGCTGATGATATTTGATAAGCACGCGAACTTAAAATATAAGTTTGGAAACAGACATTTCTGGGCAGAAGGATATTATGTGAGTACAGTAGGACTGAACGAAGCAACAATAAAAAAAGTATATTCAAGAGCAAGAAAGTCACGATATAGCAATGGATAAATTAAGCGTGAAAGAGTATGAAGACCCTTTTAAGGGTAGCAAGTAGTAAAAACGCCCTTTCAAGGGCTGCGACGAGTCAAGGGCATTAAGGCTTGAACAGAGTGAAAGCCAGCGTCTTTAGGCGCTGGCTGGTAACAGCCCCTTATAGGGGCGAGCAAACCACCCGTTTGACGGGTGGTCATGATTTATGCACTAAAATTGCTATAAATATGTGTATGTCATATTAATGAGAGCAAAGCATGATATATTTGAAATAATGGAGCATTTTGTATATCCCATAATAGGTACATATATTGTTATATTATTTACATTGATGTTTGTGTATACATAAAAATAGTGTATAATAAAAAACAAATAAATGTTCGACACCACATTGATATGTATCATAATACAAGGAGGCACATCATGACACAGGAACAATTTAAGAAAGCAGCACAATACTGGAACAACAAGCAGCAGATACCAGTGCCAGAAAAAGAATTAAAGAAGACAGTAGAAGAATATATTAGTTCGAATAATACCTGTGCGCTTGCAACAGGAACAGGGGATTATGTGAGATGTACACCGATAGAGTACAGTTTTCATGATGATAAGTTCTGGATGTTTTCAGAAGGCGGAGAGAAGTTTATTGGACTGGAAAAGAACGATAATGTATGCATTGCTATTTATGATAAATATGATGGATTTGGTAATCTTAAAAGTCTGCAGGTAATGGGAAAGGCACAGATAATTGAGCCATTTTCAGACATTTATAATGCACATGCAGAATATAAGAAGATTCCACTTGCAGCTTTGAAAAAGCTTGAGTCACCAATGAATCTTATCTGTGTGACACCTGTAAAGATAGAAGCTTTGTTTTCAGATTTCAAGAAGAATGGTTATACTAGCAGGCAGACTTTGCATTTTTAGAGAAATTCATTCTGCTTTAAATATAATAAATGAAAAAAGAAAGAGATATATTTAGAATGTCAGACAATGGAAGATTATTCAGCAGACAGAATCTAATTAAACTTATATTGCCACTTCTTGCAGAACAACTGCTTGCTGTGAGTGTAGGACTTGTTGATACCCTTATGGTATCGCAAGCGGGAGATGCAGCGATTTCCGGGGTGGCTTTAGTGGATAATATAAACAGGCTTATAATACAGGTTCTGGCAGCGATTGCAACAGGTGGTGCAGTTATATGCAGCCAGTATATAGGCAAGAAAGATAAAACTAATGCTAAAAAGGCAAGTGCACAGCTTCATATGGTTATGGTTTTATTTGCTCTTATTGTTGTGGCGTTTGCACTTATATTTACTGGGAATATCATAGGAGCAGTATTTGGAAGCGTGGAAGAAGCAGTATCAAGGAGTGCAACCATTTATTTCACTGTGACTTCTTTATCATATCCTTTTCTTGCAGTATACAACGCGGGAGCTGCCGTATACAGAAGTGAGGGAAACAGCAGTATAAGCATGCGTATCAGCGTTATTATGAACATAATTAATATCGTAGGAAATGCAGTATTTGTATTTGGATTTAATATGAGTGTCTTTGGAGTGGCACTTGCAACAGATATATCAAGAGTTGTTGCAGCAGTAGTTATGTTTATGCTTGTAATGTCGAAAAAACATGAGCTTGCTTTTGATAATATAAAGGAGTTCAGACCTGACACATCAATGATTGGTAAGATACTTAAGATTGGAATACCTAGCGGAATAGAAAATGGAATGTTTCAGATTGGCAAACTGCTGGTTGTAAGCATGGTAGCAACATTTGGAACAGCTTCCATTGCAGCAAATGCGGTTGGATATACAATTATTGATTTCGCGAATATTCCAGGCACATCGATGGGACTTGCACTTATAACACTAGTGGGACAGTGCATAGGAGCAGGTAAAAAAGACCAGGCTCGCTATTATACAAAGCTATCTCTTAAGATTGCATATGTGGGTGACTGGAGCTCAAAAGCAATATTATTTATATTTGCAGGATTTTTTGCATCATGTTTTAACCTTTCGCCCGAAGCATATGTGATAGCTGTCAGAATATTAAGATGTTTCTGTATTGTGTCAATACCTGTATGGCCTTTATCATTTACTTTGCCAAATGCGTTGAGAGCCGCAGGAGATGTTAATTTTACCATGCTTGTAAGCATTATATCCATGTGGGTATTCCGTGTGGGAAGTAGTTATCTGCTTGGTGTATTTTTGAATATGGGTGTACTTGGAGTATGGTTTGGTATGTTTATTGACTGGTTTGCAAGGTCGGTATGCTTTGTTATAAGATATGTAAGTGGAAAATGGACAAGAAAGAAGGCTTTAGTATAAAGAAATCATGAGCATATTTAAAAAGAAACACACACAATCCTATGATAAAATGAATAAGAAACCGGTACTGAAAACAAGCATATGCACAGGGGAGCAGGTTGCAGGATTTCAGGATATCCATACTGGTAAGATAGAGGAGATAATGCTGATTAAGCAGGCTGCGGATATAGATACATTTAAACAAATGTATGGAATTGAAGGAGAGATACCAAAGGTATACTAAATATTAACAGGTAAAGAGGACTATGAACATACCAGAAAGAGCAACGAAGGAACAGACAGAGGCAATAACACAGACAGAAGGCAACATAAGGGTTGCGTCAGTTCCGGGTTCGGGAAAAACATTTGTACTTACATATAGAATAGCATATCTCATAACAGAACTGTTCGTAGAGCCGTCATCTATTGTGGCGCTTACATTTACGAACAAGGCGGCTTCGCAGATGAAGCACAGGTTAAGGGATATTGTTGGTGATAATGCCAACTGTTTTACGGGAACATTTCACGGATATTGTAATATGTTTCTCAAAGAGGAGATTCACAGGCTGACATTTCCCAAGACATTCACGATTCTTGATAAGAAGGCTGAGCTGGAGATGATTAAGGATGTGGCTGAGGATATGGGAATATCGCTCAAGGACAATACTGCGAAGAAGATAATGAGTGATATAGACATAGCCAAGCAGGATATTTCCTATGTTGAGCTGATGGCGGGAGTCGATAAGGCAGAGCTTAAGAGAAGGACTTCCAGCGAGAAAAATGTGGATAAAAAAGTTTTCTATAATTATCTTAAGAGACAGTGCGACAATTATGCACTGGATTTTGAAGACCTTATTAATTTCACTTTATACATTTTAAACAGGAATGAGGATGTGAGGATTCGCTGGCAGGAAAAATGTCAGTATGTTCTGTGCGATGAGTATCAGGATGTCAATATGAAACAGGACATGCTGCTTCATATACTAAGCGGTTTGTATCAGAATCTGTTTGTGGTAGGTGACGATGACCAGAATATATATACATGGCGTGGTTCTGACCCTGAGTACATGATTAATTTTGACAGGACACATGAGAATGTGCAGGATTATTCACTTACTGAGAATTTCAGGAGTACTCCTCAGATTGTAAATGCAGCCAAGTCTCTTATATCTGCTAATCAGAACAGGCTTGAAAAGCAGATGATTTCTAAAAGGCCAGATGGCAATAAGCCGGTATTTAATGCACCTGACACCGAGGAGAATGAGTCGTTGTGGATAGCTGATACCATTCTTGATAATGTTGCTAAGAACATGAAGTATAGTGACCATACTATACTGGTGAGGGCTGCTTCACAGACAAGGTCGTTAGAGGAAGCATTTATAAAAAGAAAAGTTCCTTACAAGATATTAAGCGGTGCGAAATTCTATGAAAGCGAAGAGATAAGGACAGTGCTTTCATACATGAGAATGGTGTACAGTCTTACGGACATGGATTTGCTGTATACTATATCCAGACCGAGGAGGGGCTTTGGCAAGAAGTCTGTTGAGAAGCTTAAAAATGTAGCTGCACAGAACAACTGCAGTCTTTTCAAGGCACTTAAAAAGCAGATTGAAGAGGGAGATATAACACAGAAACATGTGATAGAATATTACAATGCAATCAGTGAATTGCATGATACATTTGCTGCTTACACCTGTACTGATATAGTAAACAAATGTCTTGACATGGGATATCGTCAGGCACTGGAGCAGGATATTGACCAGACCAGACTTGACAATGTGTCAGAGCTTATCAGGACTATCACGGCATTGGAGGAAGATAATCAGGAGAAGGTTGAGCTGGCAGATCTGTTAAGCCATTTTGCATTATTTTCTGCGCAGGATGAGGACGGAGAGTACAATGTTGTAAAGGTAATGACAATTCATACAGCAAAGGGACTTGAGTTCGATACAGTATTTGTACCAGGTCTTGTTGAAGGGCAGTTTCCAAGCAGCAGGCTTCGTAATGAAGATGAATATGAAGAGGAAAGAAGATTGTTGTATGTTGCGATGACGAGAGCTAAGAATATGCTTTACCTCAGCACTTACAGAAAGAAAGACGGGCGTTTTGGCGCAAGACCATCATCATTTTTAAGTGACATTGACACTAATCTCCTTGACTGTATCAACAACAGCAGAATATTAATCAGAGGTGAGACTGAGCAGATGCTGCCAAAGGCTGTATTTGAGGTTGGAGATAAAGTCAGACATAAAGTATTTGGAACTGGCGAGATTGTTAAGGTTGATAAGGTTACACAGACATATGAAATCCAGTTTGAGAATATCAGGGGAACGAGAAGGCTGATGTTTCGGGCAGAGCTGGGGAGAGAATAATATATTTTAAGGAGACACACAATGAAAAGCACATTAATCAAAGACACAACTAAATCAGAGCGAATCCAGTTAATAAAGGAGTGGGAAGAAACAGAAGGCTGCGAGAGCAGCGGAATAGATTTAATGACATATTTTAAAGACTACATTGACGGAGTGAAAGAGATATCAGAAGTCAATGCAGCCTTTAATGCAAGATATGTCTCAGAAATACCAGATAATGACTCATCAATGAGCTGTGGTATGGGTATGAGAAGATAGGGGTTATACCTGATATTCCAGAGCTTTATTAAGAAAATCTGTAACCTGCTTTGCATCTTTTCTTGCTGTAAAGCAGGTATGTCCTGTATCAAGAGTGGCAATAGCCTGAATGTCGTTTTGTGAAAGTTCAAAGTCAAATATATCAATATTTTTTTTCATGGAGACAGGATTAGCGGATTGAGAACGCAGACAAGATAGTTGTTCTTGATGGAGGAGTTGTTGCGGAAAGCGGAACACATGATGAACTCATGAAGAAGAATGGCTTGTATGCAAGACTTGTCAAGCTGCAGACTGAATCTGCAGAGTGGAAATTGTAAAACTGATTTTCAGGCATAGATTAAGGGACGGAGTATTTCCGCCCCTTATTTTGCATTACATTGCATTTTCTACAATCTGCTCGTCCTCTTCCTGAATTTCGTTTGTGCTTTTTACATTCTTGTGTTTTATAAATATTGTTCTGAATATTAGTCTGGCAAGAGGTCCTACGATGATAAGCTGTAGAGGAAGAGCCATTATGAAATTCCTGCAATATGTCATCAGGTAATCAGGAATAAAATTGGCTGTGAAGCCGTAACCGTGATATACGCCGAGTATGCTGGCAAATGCAACCTGCCAGATTACTGTGAAAATCTGAATGGAAAGGATTATGAATATCGGTCTGTCTCCTGGCTGGACAACGCGGAAGGCACATATCTTGGCAAGGTGTCCTGATACGAAATATGCAAGCAGGGCAATGATGATATATTCTATCCACATTCCTTTTAGTGCGATTAAAAATGTTGTGTTTGTGAAATTTCCGGTTGCAAGTACTGTATTATATAAGGTCATAACATAGACCATCATCCACGCAGTAATAGCTGTAAAAAATATTGATTCTCCTTTTGTTTTAGGCATTGTTTTTTCCTCCATTCCGATAACAAAAAAGACAACAAATACGCCCATCCGTCTGACATTGGATAGGCGACATTTATTGTCTTTTAGTATCATTAATATTAAATTTTTTCAGCCTTTGCATTTTAACAGAAAAATAAAGTAATAGTCAAGTATGAAAATAAATTTTAGGTGAGTTGAAAGTCAGTGGTGTGGGGAGTAATATAGGGTATATTTTATTATACAGAGTTTGATGTGTTGCATTATGTTGCAATGGTTGAATTGAAGAAATCGGACATTTGAAAGGGCAAAAATTATGGAAATTCAGAATGTAACAATTGAAGACGCAGAGGAGCTTCTTGAAATATATGCACCATATGTTAAGAATACAGCGATAACATTTGAATATGATGTGCCTTCTGTAGAAGAATTCAGACAAAGAATCGTGAATATTTCAGACAGATATCCATATATCAAGGCAGTAGATAACGGACAGATTGTCGGTTATGCATATGCTGGCTGTTTTAAGGACAGGAGGGCATATGACTGGTCTGTTGAGACAACTATTTATGTGCGACAGGATTGCAAAAGAATGGGGATTGGCAGACTTCTATATGACAGACTTGAACAGGAACTTAAGAGTATGGGAATACTTAATATGAATGCATGTATCGCATGCCCTGTACAGGAAAGCAAGTATCTTAATGACGATAGTATTCGCTTCCACAGCAGATTGGGATTTTCTGAAGTCGGTTGTTTCCATGACAGTGGATATAAGTTTAACCAGTGGTTCGATATGGTGTGGATGGAGAAGATGATTGGGGAGCATGACTCAGAACCAGCGGAAGTCAAGTGGAGAAATCAGCCATAGTCTGAAACTATACCAAACACAACGTTTTATGTATTATACAGACCAATAACGAACTGATAACATAACATACAACAACAGTACGTTGCATATATAATTTATCAGGAGGTTATCGGAAGATGAGTACATTAAAGACACCATTTCGTTATGATTTTGTAGGAAGCTTTTTAAGACCAGAGAAGTTAAAGGAAGCTAAGAAGAATTTTGAAGAAGGAAAGATTACACAGGACGAGCTTAATCAGATTACTGATGATTGTGTTCGTGATGTTGTTGCAAAGCAGAAGGCAGCAGGTTTTCATGATTTAACTGATGGAGAGTTCAGAAGAAAATTCTGGCACCTTGATTTCATGTGGGGCTTTGAAGGCGTTGCACATGAGAAGGATGGCGGCGGAGTACAGTTTAATGGTGAGGTTGCTGACCTTGAAGCAACTTACCTTGTTGGTAAGGTTAAGGCTAAGGCACATCCGTTTGTAGAATACTTCAAGTTCTTAAAGCAGTTTGAAGATGAAAATACAGTTGCCAAATATACAATTCCGGCACCAGCGCAGATGTATCAGCAGATGATTGTACCTCAGAACATTGAGCAGACAAGAAAGTTCTATGCCAGTGATGATGAATTAATTCAGGATATCGGATTAGCATATCAGGATGTAATTAAACAGTTTTATGCTGCAGGATGCCGTAATCTGCAGTTAGATGACTGTACATGGGGTGCAATTGTTGGTGAGGCTGCAAAGCAGAGGTATAAGTCTCTTGGACTTGATATTGAAGAGGTTAAGGCACAGCTTCTTAAGGTTAATAACCTTGCATTAGAGGGAAGACCAGAAGATATGGTTATTACTTCCCACATTTGCAGAGGTAATTATCATTCTACATATTTCACAAGCGGTCCATATGATTCTGTTGCAGATTATGTATTTGCACAGGAAAATGTTGATGCACTCCTTCTTGAATATGATGACGCAAGGTCAGGCGGATTCCTTCCACTTGCAAAGGTTTCACCAGATAAAAAGGTTGTGCTTGGACTTATTACAACTAAGAGTCCTGAGCTTGAGAATAAGGAAGATGTTATTGCAAGAATTCATGATGCATCAAGATATATTCCTCTTGATAGATTATGCTTAAGTCCACAGTGTGGATTTGCTTCATGTGAGATTGGCAACAAACTTACAGAAGAACAGCAGTGGGCAAAGCTCGCATTAGTTAAAGAAATAGCTGAAGAAGTCTGGGAATAATAAATGTTTTAAAGGCTGTCATTCATTTTTGAATGGCAGCTTTTCCTAATTAATGAGACATATATAATAGGATTTGTTATAATCTTAATATATATGTGTACAATAGGGGAGATTAATTATGGAGAGAATTAAAGTATGTAACTTTGGCAGAATCTTATTAAAAATATTCTGCTGGACGACAGTAATATTAGCAATATATCTTATATTAGGTTTTACAGGCTGTTATGAAAAATGGTTTGGCGGTCCGGCAGGAATAGCGAAGGCACCGGTTTACTGGTTTATCCGGGCAGGTATAGGAATTCTTGCAGAATGCATTATATTCTGGATAGGAATTATCATGGTGTATGTTACATCTGAGCAGCTCGGAATCAGGTGGAGAGTGCTTGGAATCGTATGTGGCTGGATACCAGTTGCACATCTTGTCATGCTTCATATTATTATAAAGACAGTTGGTGAGGAAGTCCGCATGGAGAAAATGCGTGCTAAGAGAAATCTGCAGCGTAAAGAACAGCGGATATGCAGTACAAAATATCCTGTGCTTATGGTACATGGTGTATTTTTCAGGGATTTTGAACATCTTAATTACTGGGGAAGAATACCGGCAGAGCTTGAGGCTAATGGTGCAGTGATTTACTATGGAAATCATAACAGTGCAGCAGCTGTGCAAGACAGTGCTAAAGAGCTGGCAGAAAGGATTCATCAGATTGTCAGAGAGACAGGCTGTGAGAAAGTAAATGTAATTGCTCACTCAAAAGGCGGACTGGACATGAGGGCAGCGATAGCGCTTACAGATATTGCACCTTATGTGGCTTCTCTTACAACAATAAATACACCACACAGGGGCTGTCAGTTTGCTGATTACCTTCTTGGAAAAATACCTGAAAAACAGCAGCAGATGGTTGCCAATACATATAACGCGGGCGCAGCTAAACTCGGAGACATTAACCCTGATTTTCTTGCTGCCGTATATGACCTTACATCAGAAAAATGCAGTGAATTTAACAATGAAATAAAGGATAATCCAGACATTTATTATCAGTCAGTCGGTTCTAAATTAAACCATCCGGCTTCTGGAAGATTTCCGCTTAATTTTACATATCCGCTGGTGAAATATTTTGACGGACCTAATGACGGACTTGTTGGAGAAGAATCTTTCAGATGGGGACAGAACTATCAGTTTCTTACAGTCAGCGGGAAAAGAGGCATATCGCATGGTGATATGATAGACCTTAACAGGGAGAATATTAAAGGATTTGATGTTCGGGAATTTTATGTGCAGGTTGTTGCAGGACTTAAGAAGATGGGATTTTGATTTTTAAAATACAAATTATAAATTTTTAGTAAAATAAAATATTTGTAATTGACATATTTCTTGAAGATAGGTAATATAATATTAAAGACAGGTAACTTGAGTACCTGCCAAGCTAAGAAGTAAGGTGTTGTGCCAGAGAGCAGTGCCTTATGAGCTTTATACGGGTTTGACATTTACCACAATCTGGCTAGAAACATAGGTTTTGAAGGAAAATGTCAGAGGCTCTGCTGATGTGAAGCAGAGCCTTTTTATATGTATAGGGGGATTGGAGTTTTTGCGAAATATTAAAGATTGTGTGAATGCATTTCTTTCGCTTTTAAATACACAGTATGAAATTGTGTTAGGGAGGAAAGGGGTTGCAGTAACACTTAGAATTACTTTCGATAAAAAGGATTGTTTTCATTTAATGGGATTGCAATATCTCATAGACAGACCGGAATTGAATAGGGATAGAGAGAAGATTTTTGATAAAATATTAATGGGAGATATTACTACTAATCGGGTTGAGTCATCAGATTTTTATGAGAGAATAAAAGAAAGAATTGATTATTTACCGTTATTAGAAATGTTATTAGATAGTAATGAGACGGTTTTTAAATATAATAAGAAAGCCAATATATATTCAAAGATAGAGGCTGATTTCCTTATGAAGAATAATATGGAAAATAGAAATTTATATTTATTTTTGTCACAGGGAAAGAATGATAATTATTATTGTAGGTCTTTTTTCCCAGAAGAGAGAAAAGATTATACTAAAAATCAGGCATTATGGACGATGTTGTATAAAAAGAAATGTAATATAATAACAGAAAAAGAGATTATTTTATATGATAAATTAACAACCGGTAATAAACATAAATCACTGGAAGAACGGGCAATGGAATTTAATGGTGAGATGATGCTTGATGGGGAATATGATTGGGGAGAACCGGTTGGAAGAGAAAAAAATATAAATATACCCGGTTGTGTTTTGCACAGCCGGGTAGTTTTTTACATCGCATCTTCAATACATTTAACAATATAATCAGTGCCAAGTTCAGTATTCAGCGTAATATCAAAGCTGCCAGCAGCACCCCATATACGGTTAGTATAGTAGTGGTAGTTGTCGGCGCGTCGCTTGTCCTCTTTGCGGATAGCCTGTTCAGCGTCCTTCTCAGAAAGATTAAGTCTTTCCATTACTCGCTTTATACGCTGTTCAAGAGGTGCAGCAAAGAATACTTTAAGAACATTTTTATTATCGCGAAGAACATAGTCAGAACATCTTCCGATAATGACGCAGTTGCCTTTAGCAGCAAGCTCCTTTATAGCGCCTGATTCAGCTTCAAATATCTTATCCTTAGGAGCTTCCTCATTTTTGCTGCCATACAGATACATCTGGTTTACGAAATCATACAGAAAACTATTAGTCATTGATTCTTCTCTCTGACGGATAAAGTCAGAAGTCATGCCTGTAGTTCCGGCGATCATCTTGATAATTTCATTATCGTAAAATTCATATCCAAGCTTTTCGGCAAGAGCCTTTCCTAAGTCATGACCGCCGCAGCCATATTGTCTGCCGATAACGATAACATTTTTGTGGTCTGAAACTTCGGAAGTAGCAGTTTCAGGTTCAGAAACCGTATTTTTATAATCTTCAGGGAACAAATGTGGCTTGATGAATTCAAGCTGTTTTCCAAAAAGTCTGGCAATAAAGCCTACAAGAAGTGCTGCAATTACAGTACCTTCTCTTACACCATTTAATTTTGCTGAGAATACGAAAGAAAGTACTCCAGCAATAATTGTCATTGATGAGTCAAATATAATCTTAGTTGTTCCAAAATTAGTGTTCAATGTCTGGACAATAGCGCGGACAAATGATTCGCCCGGAAGCATAACAACATCAGCAAGAACTTCAATATACACACCGAAGCCAAGCACGATACAGCCGATAAGCAGAGCAATTAACTTAATAAAATAATTGTGTGGATTTATCCATACTAAAAGGTACATTGTAAAATCGATGAAATAACCGAATACAATCGAAACCGGAATCTGCAGGATATTTTCCAGCTTGAAATTCTTCCTTAAAATAATAATCTGCAATATGATAAGCAGAAGACTGAATATAATTGTAAAGTTTCCAAGTGTCAGCGGAAAATTCAGGCTCAGTACATATGGAATTGAAGAAATCGGTGATGTACCGAGGCTTGCTTTGGTTACAAGACTGACGCCCAGAGAATTGATAAATAATCCGATTAAAAATAATATGTAGCGTTTTAATTTATTCATTAGCAGACTCCTTAGATGTTAATTCATTTTGTAAATTGTGATAGATTTTCTTGTATACAGTTATAAACATATCAAATTCTTCATCTGAAATATTCTGCAATGCATTTTTCTCAATTTCAGTGAATAATTCGTCGATTAGCTGCTGCTTTTTTCTGCCTTCCTCTGTCATAAAAATGTGAAAAGACCTCCGGTTGCCATTTAATATCTGGCGGGTAATCAAGCCCTTTTCTTCCATCTTGTTAAGAATAGTGGTAAGAGAACCGGCTTCAATAAAGCAGCCCTTGGCAATATCCTTCTGGCTGCTTCCGTCATGGTATTTCAGGTAATCAAGGATTTTGGGCTGGCCGATTGTAAGACCGGTGTCCTTTAACTTATCAAGCAGAGCCTTCTGTACAAGCATCTGGTTCGCCATAATAAGATAGTGCAGTGAATTATCCATAGCATCTCCTCTTCAATATAATAGTTATAATTCAAACTGTTAGAATTATAACTATCTAGTCTTATTATGTCAAATGTGGTTATGTTGGATATTTTATCTGCAAATGTTGTCAGTTAGACATCAAAACGGTTAAAATATGGAAATGTAAAACTTGAAACGGATATCTTTTGATTATTTTTAGGTTGACATATGGATATTTTATTACTATTATTATGTTAACAGATGTTCTTGTTTTTCATAAGGAGGTATTATTATGACTATTCAGGAGATGAAGGAGAAGAAGAAGGAAAAGGGTTATACATATGCACAGATTGCTGATTTATCAGGTGTGCCATTAGGTACTGTACAGAAGATTTTTTCTGGGGAGACAGTGAATCCAAGATATGACACACTTCTGGCATTAGAGCATTTTTTTGAAGAGCCGCTTGAGGTAAGAGAGCCTGTATATAACAGATATGAGAGGAACGGAAGTTACACGGTAGACGATTACCGTGCTCTGCCTGACGAACAGAGGGTTGAGCTGATTGATGGATATTTTTATGATATGGCTTCACCAACCTTTGGACATCAGTCAATTGGCGGGGAGATTCATCGTCAGATTGCTAATTTTATTATGGAGAATGGCGGCAACTGCCGTCCTTTTATTGCACCGGTAGATGTACAGCTTGATTGTGATGAAAAGACTATGGTTCAGCCAGATGTCGGCATTGTATGTGATCTATCCAAGATTCAGCGTTTTGGTGTATACGGTGCGCCGGATTTTCTTGTAGAAGTAATTTCTCCATCTACGAAGAAGAAGGACTACACTTTGAAGTTATCCAAGTATATAGAAGCGGGGGTGCGTGAATACTGGATAGTTGATTTTGTACAGGAGAAGGTTCTGGTGTATTTCTTTGAGAGTGATGTGTATCCTGTTATTTATGGATTTGACAAGCCGGTTCCGGTGTATATATATGACGGCAGTCTTAAGATAGATTTCACTAATATTGCCAAGTGGATTAAGGACGGCATGGAGTAAGGCAATAGTATATAAAGACCGGAAGCAGATAAAAATCTGATTCCGGCTTTTAGAAAGTACTGAAGTTACTTGAATTTACATTTTAATTTTATTGAATGCTTTTTTGTATGCTTCTATATTGTGTTAATCATACCTACTGGTCCCAGTCTGTTCTGGGACAGCCTACTGTTGCTTGAGGTAGCAGAGCAGGCAGGAGTCTCCAATGAAGTTTCCTTGTTCATATAGCGTTTTATTGCGTAACATGAAAGTGTTAGATGCTGACAGGTCATATCTATAATTATTTTTGCCTTGAATTAATACATCTTCTGTTGTACATAAGGTGCATACTCATGGCATCCTGTGCTTTAATGGCATCATGTTCTGCTATAGCATTAGCTATTTCACGGTGTGTTTCGATAGTTTCTACTTTAAGAACATTACCGGTTGTCTCGACAAAAAGAGGAATTGAACTGTTGATAATCGGAATAAGTCTAGGAATAACAAGATTCTTGCTTCCCATTGCTATTGCAGTGTGGAATTCTATGTCTTTCTGGGTATGATCTTTTTTCTGTTTAAGAAGTTCTTCAACTTCATCACATAATGAAACAATTTTCTTGACATCATTATCGTCTGCATATGTTGCAGACATAGCCGCAATAGCAGGTTCAAGTAAAAAACGGATTTCAAGCAAATCCTGTACAAGTTTTTTTTTATCAGATATAAATGTGAATCCGAGAGGGTCGTCAACTACACCAGGTGATGATGCTACATATGTTCCGGAACCCTGTCTGATTGTTACAATGTTGCGTGAAGCAAGTAATTTCATAGCTTCACGAAGGGAACTACGTCCAATATTGAGTTCTTTAGCAAGATGAGCTTCATTAGGAAGCTTGTCTCCTGACTGCAAATGTTCATTTAATATAAAAGATATTATGTCTTCGGAAATCTTCTGAGGGAGATTTCTTTCATCAGATTCTAAATTCATCATATGATTTCTGTGCTCCTATGCTAATCAATACCAATAATAAGTGTAAATACACGGTTATCCATGTGACTTCTCCATCATATAATGATTCTTTTTAATTGTCAAAATGAAAAAGTACACAAAAAAATATCAAAAAATTAAACATTTTTACGGTATTGCTTTTTTAAAGAACCCATATTATATTAAATACATCAGATGAATTTCGAAATAAATCTTAAAAAAGTAGCAGAAAAAGACAAAAAGCAAAGAAAAGAACTGATGTATTTGTTAAAATACATCAGATGATTAGGAGGTAAAACAATATGGAGCAGACAGCATTTGTTGCAAATCCAACCAGATTACTGATAGCGGCAGCAGTCGGAATTATTGTGCTGCTGATATTAATAATCAGGTTCAAGCTTCACCCGGTTATATCTATGATGATAGCTGCTATTATCATAGGTGTCGGAGCAGGCATGCCATTGACAATGATATCAGATACTGTTGAAAAGGGTGTTGGTAAAACGCTTCAGTCAATAGCACTGCTTGTAGGACTTGGCTCAATGTTTGGTGGAATTCTTGAAGTAAGCGGCGGGGCACAGAGAATAGCACAGACACTTATTGATAAGCTTGGGCAGAAGAAGGCAGGAATTGCACTTGGAATTACAGGACTGGTTATAGGAACGACAGTATTTTTTGAAGCAGGTGTGGTTGTACTTATTCCACTTGCATTCAGTGTTGCAAAGCAGACAAAGAAGTCAACATTATATTATGCAATACCGCTTCTTGCAGGACTTGCAAGTGGATATGCATTTGTTCCGCCATCAGCAGGTTCGGTTCTTGTAGCAGATTCACTTGGAGTTAATCTTGGTGTAATGATTATGGTCGGTATACCAACTGCATTGATATGTATGATTGTTGCAGGTGTAATATGGGGACGGTTCATAGGAAATAAAGTATTCACTGAATTACCGGTTAATGTGGAAGAGATAAAAGAAGATTCCAAGGAACTGCCTTCTTTTGGACTGGTGCTTGGGGTGATTCTTATACCGCTGGTATTAATATTGATAAGCACTGTTTCTAAATACATGCCGATTCCGGATGATGTGAAAAATGTGCTGGGATTTATAGGAAAGCCATTTCTTGCATTAACAATAGCAACACTTGCAGCAATGTATTTTCTTGGAATACGAAGAGGTTATACAGGAGCACAGTTAAAAAAGATACTAGATCATTCATTGCGGCCTGTAGGAATGATACTTCTGGTAATAGCAAGTGGCGGCGTAATAAGATGGATGCTTCAGGATTCAGGGCTTGGAGACATAATCGGTCCGGCATTGGAGAAAAGCGGAATGCCTCTTATAATTGTAGCATTTCTTATTGCATTACTCGTAAGAGCATCGGTAGGAAGCTCGATGGTAGCAATGACTATGGCATCTGGAATAATGGCAACGATGCCTGCTGTTATGGCAACAAGCGTGTTGTACAGAGCAGCAATGTGTTGTGCAATATGTGGCGGAGCAACAGCATTAAGTCATGTAAACGACGCAGGTTTCTGGCTTGTAGGAACATTTCTTGAAATAGATGAAAAAACAACATTAAAGTCGTGGACGATTATGGAAACGATTATAGGCATAACAGCATTAATTGTAAGTCTGATTATTTCAATATTTGCTTAGCTTATATTAAGAGTCAGCATTTGAAATGAGTACATGAAATGGAGGCTTAAAAATGGTGAAAATTCCGGTATGTTTGAACAATATGACAGATGCAAAGCATCTGGTACAGATAGCAGAAGGCTGCGAGAAAGATGTAGACCTTATGTGTGGAAAGTATTTAGTTGATGCCAAGTCAATGCTTGGTGTATTCAGTCTCCCACAGTTCGATAATGTAGAGATGTGCGTGGACGATAGTGAAAAAGATAAAGTATATGAGAAATTAGAACAGATGAATTTATTAAGATAAAAGGAAAGGCAGGTAATTATTATGTGTTTAGTAAGTCAGGAAATGAGAAAATTAGCTCCAGAATTAGATCCTTTAAGAATAGGTACAGGCTGGAAGAAGGAAGACCTGGGAAAAGTTCAGGTTATGGTGGAAAGTACATATGGTGACAGCCATCCGGGAAGCGGACATCTTAATATACTTGTAGATGAAGTACGAAAAGGAGTTGCCGAAGAAGGCGGATTCGGAGCAAGGTATTATTGCACAGATATATGTGATGGCGAAAGTCAGGGAACTGATGGTATCAACTATAGTCTTGCAAGCAGGGAAATGATAGCCAATATGATAGAGATACATGCAAATGCAACACCATTCGATGCAGGAGTATATCTTTCGAGCTGTGATAAGGGAATGCCGGGCAATCTGATGGGACTTGCAAGAGTTAATATTCCATCTGTGGTTGTTCCCGGAGGTACTATGAATGCAGGTCCGGAGATGCTTACACTTGAGCAGCTTGGAATGTATAGTGCCCAGTATGAAAGAGGTGAAATTGATGAGGAGAAGCTTGACTGGGCAAAATGTAATGCCTGCCCTAGCTGTGGAGCATGTTCATTTATAGGAACAGCGTCAACAATGCAGATAATGGCAGAAGCACTTGGATTAGCACTGCCGGGAAGTGCGCTTATGCCAGCTACAAGTCCGGATCTGTTAGACTATGCAAGAGAAGCAGGAAGACAGTCAGTAAGACTTGCAAAGATGAAGAACATGAAGCCTTCAGATATAGTAACATTAGAGAATTTTGAAAATGCAATCCTTGTTCACGCTGCAATATCAGGAAGTACTAATTGTCTGCTTCATATTCCGGCAATTGCACATGAATTTGGAATTGAGATTACAGGAGATACATTTGACAGATTACACCGTGGAGCACATTATCTTCTTGATGTGCGTCCTGCAGGAAGGTGGCCTGCAGAAGTCTTTTATTATGCGGGCGGAGTTCCGGCAATTATGGAAGAGATTAAGGAATATCTGCATCTTGATGTAATGACTGTAACAGGAAAGACTCTTGGTGAGAATCTTGAGGAACTTAAGGCAAATGGATTCTATGAAAGATGTAATAAATGGCTTGGTGATTTCAATAAGCGTTACAATGTAAATGTTACTAAGGAAGATATAATAAGACCATATGATAAGCCTATCGGAGAAAATGGAAGCATAGCTGTTCTTAAAGGAAATCTTGCACCAGAGGGAGCAGTCATTAAACACACAGCCTGCCCTAAAGAAATGTTTAAGGCCGTACTTAATGCAAGACCATTTGATAGTGAAGAGGAGTGTCTTGATGCAGTAATTCATCACAAGATTCAGAAGGGTGACGCTGTATTTATACGATATGAAGGACCTAAGGGAAGCGGAATGCCAGAGATGTTCTATACATCGGAGGCAATAAGCAGTGATAAGGAGCTTGGAAAGAGCATTGCACTTATTACAGATGGAAGGTTCTCAGGAGCATCTACCGGTCCGGTAATTGGACACTGCAGTCCGGAAGCGGTAGATGGAGGTCCTATTGCGCTTGTTGAAGAAGGTGACCTTATTGAAATTGATGTTGAGGAAAGAAAACTTAACATAGTAGGTGTTGCGGGAAAGAGAATGTCACCAGAAGAGATAGGCAAGATTCTTATGGAAAGAAGAAAACAGTGGAAACCTAAAGAACGAAAGTATAAGAAAGGCGTATTAAGATTATTCAGCGAGCTTGCAGCAAGCCCAATGAAAGGTGCTTATCTGGAATACGATAAATAAGAATAGCAAGAGCACAATGGTGGGAAGATTAGTTTCTTTCCACCATTTTTTAACCTGCATATTTTATCATGAATATATTGTGATATAATTATAATTAATATGAGAGGTTAATTAACATTTTCACAGCCAAGAAAGGAAGTCAGCATGGAGATTAAGGAATGGACATACGACGAATATCCATCATTTGATGAATATGTGGAGGGGGTAGAAAGAATCCATACAAGCGGAGATGAGATTGGAACTTACATATATTCTAATGTTGAGTATGCCAATATTGACGGAGTTCCGCTACATTTGCAGATTATCACACCTCAGACACGAAATATGAAGAACGATAACAAAGAGCGAAAATATCCGTGTCTTGTGTATGTTCAGGGGTCTGCATGGATGAAGCAGAATATTAATGCGAAGCTTGGACTGCTTGCCAGACTTGCTGAGAAGGGATATGTAATTGCAGTTGTAGAATACAGAAATTCAGACATAGCCGCATTTCCGGCGGTTGCGCATGATACAAGGAATGCAATCCGATTTATGAAGATGCATGCCGCTGAATATATGGCTGACACAGAGAATATGTTTGTTGGCGGAGATTCATCTGGAGGACATGCGGCAATGTTTTCTCAGATTATCAAAGACGATGATGAGGACAGCAATCTTTATTCCGTTATAAATGCAGATGTAAAAGGTATTATTACATTTTATGGGGCGTCCAGCGTGATGCGTGAAGACGGCATGCCAAGCACGATTAATCATCATTTTCCAGACAGTCCCGAAGGAAAGCAGATGGGCGGCGTTAATCTGCGTGAGCACCCGGAACTTTGTAGAAAATTATCAGTGGAGTGTAACATTGATGAAAATACACAGTTACCACCAGTGTTAATGTTTCATGGAACCAAGGACAGGACAATCAATCCGCGTGTCAGCGTTGATGTGTACAACAGACTGAAGCAATGCGGCAAAGATGTAAAGCTGTATCTTCTTGAAGGTGCAGACCATGGCGGAAGTGAGTTCTGGACCGAGGAGATTCAGCAGATTGTGGTTGATTTTATTGAGGAGAATAAAGCTTCTTTACCAGCATAAACGGGCAGGTTTCAGTAATATATGGAGCATATGGTCCGACAAGTGTTTTTATGGCAGAAAAATCAAAAAAGCAGCCATTAAAGGTCAGAATAAGAAGTGCCAGGTATCAATCTAAGCGTGAAAAAGTGGAGGCTGCAATAGTGGCCAATCCACATTTTCTTTCTGAAAACAATGGGGTAAGCGCATTGTGCTTAGGGACAGAATTAAGTATAATGAGTGCAGATAAGGGGGCAATATTGAATATGAAATACAATTTACCAGACCGGATATTAAGAGAAATTGTTTACTTTGCAAAGGAATATTCTATTACCAAAATCATACTTTTTGGTTCTCGTGCGCGAGGTACGAACACGGAGCGAAGTGACATAGATATTGCTGTGTATGGTGGAGATTTCGATGGTTTTTACTGGGATATTAAGGAAAAAATACATTCTCTCCTGATGTTCGATATTGTACAGGCAGATGTATCAATTTCAAATGAATTAAAAGAGGAGATAGAAAAGGACGGTGTAGTGATATATGAAAAAGCTTGATAACTTTATTAATTGTCTGGCCATATTAGCAAATGCGGATTTTAAGATGGCAGAAACTAATGATATATACCGCACAGGAGTTATTGGACAATTTAATCTTACTTTTGAACTTGCATGGAAAGCGTTGCAGGAGATTATGAGAAGACATGGCGTAGAAGATTCTTCTACCGGTTCACCACGAGAGATTCTGCAGCTTGGTTATAAATTTGGGTTTATTGATGGTTCAGAAACATGGCTGCTTATGTTAAAAAAACGCAACACCGCTGTTCATATATATAATGAAGAGGAAGTAGATGAATTGATTCTGCTGATACGCGACAGCTTTATTCCAGCTTTTACAGCTCTTAAAGATACACTTGTAAAGAAGATGGACGAGACAGAGAGTAACTGGGAGTAAAAATGCATAGAGGAGTGTGAAGGACACAATCAGTGTAAAAATGTTATATCATTTTTATCACAGTGCAATAAAAGCTGAACTAAAGAAAAGGGGCTTTTCAAAGGATACCCTCGAAAAATCAATGAAGAACACAAAAAGATTATTGCCAGAGCAAAGGATATTGGTAAATCAAGACTTTTAAGTTCGTACATTATGACAAGCTATTTTATTGCAATGAATCGTGGAACTGGAAAGTCAGCAGAGGAAAAGCTGTCTTATAATGAAAATTATATATCCGTCAATGGTAGTGATGTTGATACAAATCTTTCAGATAGAAGTGTAGATTACATAGCATTAAAATGTGGCTACATAATGCAAAATTGACTTTATAGGTCACAGATAGTAATATAAACATATACCCCATATGGTACGGAGGAATTAGATATGAAGCAGTGTATGGATTCTGACAATTTACATCGTCGTTTAAAAAAGATAATTGGTCAGGTAAAGGCAATTGACCGTATGATTGATGAAGATGTTCCATGTGAAGATATCCTTTCGCAGATTAATGCGGCTAAATCAGCTCTTCATGGTTGTGGAAAGGTTGTTTTGGAAGGACATATAAAACATTGTGTAAGAGATGGAATTGAGCATGGTGATGCAGATAAGACAATTGAAAAATTTACAAAAGCGGTAGAACGATTTTCTAATATGAGCTGATTGATATATTTAACTTAAAAAACAGATTAGATATCAGGCAGAGATATAAGAAAAATATATCAGGAAAAATATTAGACAAAAATTTCGAGCAAAAATATAAGGGAGTGTATCTTAGATGTTGGACATAAGTATGTTTAATATCTGAGGTGCACTTCTTTTTATGTTGATTTGTAATATTTTCTATCTTTAGTTGTAAAAAATATAAAACATCATTGACAACCAATACCCCTATATGTATATTATACACATACCCCATAGGGTATAGTAAAGGAGTGTTGTTAATGAAACAGATTATTAAAAAACTGGAAGAGTTAATGGAAATAGGTGGCACAAAGAAAGATATAGTGCTGCTTGTAATTTCTGGAATATCAATTATCTGCAGCTTACTTAAAATTAAACCATTTTCTATTGATTTGGCATGGATAGCTATTATTCTATGTGGATTTCCTATTATTCTGGAAGCTATTATAGGATTAGTTACAGAATTTGATATTAAGGCTGACGTGTTAGTTTCACTTGCACTTATTGCTTCTGTCTGCATTGGAGAAATATTTGCAGCAGGAGAAGTGGCTTTTATAATGCAGTTAGGCGGCTTATTAGAGGAATTAACTGTAGCAAAAGCCAGAGCAGGTATTGAAAAGCTGGTACATCTGACACCACAGACAGCAAGAGTTTTGCATATGGATAAAGAGGATATTATTCTGGCAGAACAGGTTAAGGTTGGCGACAGAATCCGCATACTTCCGGGGGAAACAGTTCCTGTTGATGGAATTATTATCAAGGGACAGACATCTATCAATCAGGCAGTAATGACAGGTGAATCACTTCCTGTTGATAAAACAGTTGGTGATGAAGTATCCAGTGGTACAGTAAATCAGTTCGGAATATTTGAAATGGAAGCAATTAAAGTTGGAGAAGACAGTTCTATCCAGCGAATGATAAGACTGGTTCAGTCAGCAGATGCCGGAAAGGCAAAGATTGTTGGAATTGCTGACCGATGGGCAACATGGATTGTTGTAATAGCATTGAGCGTAGCAGTGATAACATGGCTTATCAGCGGACATATTATAAGGGCGGTTACAATACTTGTTGTATTTTGCCCGTGTGCTTTAGTACTTGCTACACCAACAGCAATTATGGCAGCAATAGGTAATGCGACAAAGCATGGTTTCCTTGTCAGACAGGGAGATGCGTTGGAACGGCTTGCAAATGCGAAGATAATAGCATTTGATAAGACAGGCACGCTTACCTATGGTACACCAAAGGTTACTGCAGTACATAGTGTGTCAGAATTGGTAACAGAAAAAGAATTGTATCAGATGGTGGCTTCTGCAGAACAATATTCAGAACACCCGCTTGGCAAGGCAATTGTTAATTGTTTCAAGAAAGAAAAATGTGATCTTGTCAGAGTAGAGAATTTCCAGATGATACCGGGAAGAGGTGTGAGTGCAGATGTTAGTGGAAAATCAGTACTTGCTGGTAATCAGGAATTATTAAAGGCTGATAATGTTGTAATTCCGCAACTTAAAGAAGCAGAAGCTTATGTAGAAAAAGGCTGCACAATTATCTATGTTTCTGTAGATAACACATTTGCAGGTTTCCTTGCATTATCAGATACTGTGCGCAAGGAAAGTGAGAATATGATAGATGAGCTTTCGAGATTAGGTGTACGTCCAGTTCTTTTGACTGGAGACCATGAAAATGCGGCTAATACAATCGCTTCACAGCTTCATATTAAAGAAGTGAAGGCAGACTGTATGCCAGAAAATAAGCTTGAAGACATTGAAGATTATCAAAAGAATGGAATGCAGGTGTGCATGATAGGTGACGGTGTCAATGACGCTCCAGCATTAAAAACGGCTGATGTAGGAATTGCTATGGGCGGAGTAGGAAGTGATATAGCGGTTGACGCTGCTGACATAGCATTAGTCGATGACGAAGTCAAAGAACTGCCACATCTTGTAGCCCTGTCTAAGCATATGATGATTACAATTAAGTTAAATATGACTTTCTCAATGACATTGAATTTCATAGCAATAACATTAGCGATACTTGGAATATTAAATCCTGTTATAGGTGCGCTTGTACATAATGCAGGCTCGGTATTTGTGATAATTAATTCAGCATTTTTATTGAGGTGGAGAAAAAGATAAAATATCTGATAAATATTTGCGATGTCTCATTTTTGAATAAGTGTAGACATCGCTTTTTATATCATATTGATTAGCAAAAATTATCGATATGATAAGAACAAAGATTTGATTAAGAAGTGTGATTGAATTACCATTAAGACAACAAAGTGAAACAGAACCAAGTGAGGAAATTTTAATCTATTTTAGTATGTTAATTTCACCAGTTTTTCCTAGATTAGAGTAGAAAATGTATGTAAGTGTTGAGTTAGTAGGTTTCACACCAAATTTACGACAAGCCGGTATTGCAGAGCTGGTATTGCAAAGCCAGTGGAGAATCTGGCATTTATTAGTGTTGATGATATAAAGAATACATATATGCCAATGGGATTTTCTAATTTCAAGATAGAAGGGCGGGGACTTGGAAGCGCACTGGTGCTGGAATTCCTGTTGTATTACATGACGAAGCCGGAGTATCAAATACATGTAAGAGAAGAGATATATCTGGATAATATGCTGGATATATTCTAAGAAGCACAGCTTAATATATGAGATATACTTAATACAAGAGATATAATTTGATACAGGAGATATTCATAATATGAGAGATACTGGATATGATTCTTCTTGTGTTATTTGGAAGTACGCTTTCAAGCATTATCATATCTTCCCGGTACATACGGAACTTCCCTGATTAAGAATCACATGCTTAATGGAGTGTATAAAGAGATGGCAGACATAGGGCTGCCGTCAGAGGCGGTCACAGTGATAAGGAACACTCTCGACTGTAATCCTGTATTCAGGTGGCATGTCGTGAGCGTGGCACGAAAACTTGTTATATTTTGCCGATAGCTGTATAATTGTTCCAATAGATTGTGCTACAACATTTTCATGGAGGCTGTATGGAGTATAAAAATGTCAGTGAAATGGCGGTTAAATGGGGCGTTTCGGAACGGAGTGTAAGAAATTACTGTGCTTCCGGAAAGATACCGGGGGCAGTTTTATCAAGGAAAATGTGGCTGATACCGGAAGACGCAGTTAAACCAGAAAGAAAACAAAGAGCAGGTAAAGTTCCGAAAGATTTACTTACAAGATTAAAGCTTGAAAAGGAATCAGGGATTCCGGGAGGAATATACCATAAGATACAGATAGATTTGACATATAATTCTAATCATATAGAGGGAAGCAGGCTTTCGCATGATCAGACAAGATATATATTTGAGACGAATACCATCGGAGTACAGGATGGCAGTATTAATGTTGATGATATTGTTGAGACAGCGAATCATTTTAAATGTATTGATTTGGCTATAGAGCAGGCAGAGTACAGTTTGAGCGAATCATTTATAAAACAGCTTCATATGATTCTTAAATCAGGCACATCAGACAGCAGAAAAGCATGCTTTGCAGTTGGTGATTATAAAAGATTTGAAAATGAAGTTGGCGGTAATATTACAACTGAGCCGGAAGATGTACAGAAAGAAATCAGAAGCCTGCTTAAAGAATATAATTCAAGCAGGGAAAAGACATTAAAAGAGATAATAGATTTTCATTATAGATTTGAAAGAATACATCCATTCCAGGACGGGAATGGAAGAATTGGAAGACTTATTATGTTTAAGGAGTGTCTTAGAAATGGAATTACACCATTTATTATAGAAGATGATATTAAACAATTTTATTACCGCGGGCTGCAGGAATGGAAGACTGAGCCGGGATATTTAATGGATACATGTCTCACTGCACAGGACAGATTCAAGGTATATATGGACAATTTCGGATTGGAATATAGTGATTAAGGAGGGCATGAATATGCCAACAGTTGTGATTACAGGCTCAACAAGAGGATTTGGACTTGAGCAGGCAAAAGAATTTAAAAAGGCGGGATTCAATGTTGTTCTGTCGGGAACAAGTGAAAAGAATCTTAATGCTGCATTGGAAAAGGTACAGGCGGTATGCCCAGGAAAATCTGAGGTTATCGGCACAATCTGTAATGTTACGGATTGTGAAGCAGTTCAGAGGTTATGGAATACGGCTAAAGAAAAATTCGGCAAAGTGGATATATGGATTAACAATGCAGGAGTGAATCAGCCTGATAAGCCAGTCTTTGAGCTGACAGATAAAGAAATTGAATTCATGCTTGATACTGACCTTAAAGGAACAATATATGGTTCGAAGACTGCATTTGCAGGAATGAAAGAACAGGGAGAAGGTCAGATATTTAATGTTGAGGGTTACGGCTCTAATGATGCCATGATGACGGGACTTACACTTTACGGAACAACCAAGAGGGCTGTTACATATTTTACACAGGCACTTGCAAAGGAAAGCAGTGACATTTCGAATGGTGCAGTTAAGGTTGGAAGACTTGCACCCGGCATTATGCTGACAGATTTCCTTAACACAGCCAATGGTGGTAATACACATCTTGAACTGCCGGAGAAAACCAAGAAGGTATACAGCATATTAGGGGATTATCCTGAAACTATCGCCAGATATGTTGTACCACGCATGATTGCTAATAATAAGAATAATGCAAGAATTATCTGGCTGACTAATAGGAGGGCTTTCTTTAAGTTCCTGACTGCGGGAAGGAATAAGAAGGAGTTTTAATATAGTATTTTAATAAGATTCAATATTTATAAAATAAGTTGATAAAATATTAATTTAAGTGAAAATATAAAAAATATGATATAATTATAATGGTGCTACTAAAGACGGTAGGACGGTTGCTTTCCGCTCTGGGAGTACAAGCCCAGTTTACATATATGGTAAATTGTGCCGGTATGAACGAAAGGGGAATGTTGCTGATGATAACTATTTCATATGAAGCATTGATTGCACTCGTTGCTTTGTGCGGCGAGGCAGGATATCTTCTTGGAAAAGATATATATAAAGCAAAAAAGTAATCGTCCACTGCAATGGAATAACGATTACTTTTGCTAAGTCAAAATAATTATTAATTTCAGAGCGACCGTCTTGCTTTACGGTAGCATTTTTAAATTAAATTGTATCACGGTGTTAAACCCTTTGCAATAAAATCTTTAAAAACATGATTTAAGTATCTCCGCCAAATCTTCTATATAATATCCTGAGTTATCCATTTTCCAGAAAGCACAATATGCCTATAGTACAATATATAGAACATGCTGATTGTAGAATCGTTTAGAAAATGTTTATAACTTATCATGAGTTTGTTTAGCTGTGTGAGTTAAATTATCTTTGAAAAAAGATATGGAGGTCACACATGATTAGACAATTTATAAACGGTGTCTGTATGGCACTTGCAGACAGTCTTCCGGGTGTTTCAGGCGGAACAATTGCTTTTATACTTGGGTTTTACGATAAATTTATAGGAAGCATTAACAATTTGTTCTATGAAAAAGGCGAAAAAAGAAAAGAAGCATTTATCCTTCTTATAAAGCTTGGTATTGGCTGGGTTGTCGGAATGGCGGCAGCAGTACTTGTATTAAGCAGGAAAAAGAGGCATATACAGGACATATTGCAAATGCGGTATTTGCACTGATAGGTGCAGCGGTTGTAGTTGGAATTACATTTCTTAATAAGACCAGCTTTATGACAGGCTTGGATTTAGGGAAGCTGAGCTTTCCGATTGCAATATATATATTTATTGCCGGAATGATTGCGATATCAGCTATGTTCCTGCCGGGAATATCAGGCTCAACATTGTTACTCATATTTGGCTTGTATCTGCCTGTAATATCTGGAATTAAAGAACTTCTGCATATGAATTTTTCAGCATTTCCGGCATTGTCTGTAAGTACATTCAGCATAATTGCATTTATAATAGGAATTGTGATTGTTGAGGGGCTGCAGTTTATGGGAAGCAGAAAGAGTGTTGTAAAATAATATAAAAAAGATTAAGCGGTATTGTATAAATTTACTTCTATACAATATCGCTTTTTATTTGGTAATAAGTTTATCTGACAGAGTTATTTATCCCAGTTAAATGAATATGACACAGCTTTCTTCCACATTCTGACCATGGAGTCACGCTCATCGGTTGTGATTTCAGGGTCAAATGTTCTGTCTATAGACCAGTTCTTTCTTATATCGTCAGTGTTCTTCCAGTAACCAACTGAAAGTCCGGCAAGATAAGCAGCTCCCATAGCAGTAGTTTCTACACATACAGGTCTGTTTACAGGAGCACCTGATATATCAGCCTGCATCTGCATAAGGAGATTGTTGGCACTCGCACCACCATCTACTTTAAGTGCAGAAAGCTCTATGCCTGAGTCGGCTTTCATTGCGGCAAGAACATCATTTACCTGATAGGCGATTGATTCAAGTGTTGCGCGGATTATATGGTATTTGCTGACACCTCGGGTTATTCCTAAGATAGTGCCTCTTGCATACTGATCCCAGTATGGTGCACCGAGTCCGGTAAATGCAGGAACAACGTAGCAGCCATTCGTATCAGGAACTTTTCTTGCCATATATTCTGAATCCTGTGATGAATCAATAAAATGCATCTCATCACGAAGCCACTGAATAGCAGCACCAGCCACATATATTGAGCCTTCAAGGGCATATGTAACTTTGCTGTCAAGACCCCATGCAATGGTAGTAACAAGACCGTTCTTTGAGAATATAGGCTTGTCGCCAGTATTCATGAGCAGGAAACAGCCGGTTCCGTATGTGTTCTTGGCTTCTCCGGCATCAAAACAGGTCTGTCCGAAAAGTGCAGCCTGCTGGTCGCCGGCAGCTCCTCCGATTGGAATAGGACAGCCGAAGAATTCAGCGGAAGCCTCACTGAATATACTACTTGATGGAACTGGTTTTGGAAGCATACATTTTGGAATATCAAGCTCTTTTAAGATGTCATCGTCCCATTCAAGCGTATTGATATTAAAAAGCATTGTTCTTGATGCATTGGAATAATCAGTTGCGTGAACCTGTCCCTTAGTAAGCTTCCAGATTAACCATGTCTCAACTGTTCCGAAAAGCAGGTCACCTTTTTCGGCGTGCTCGCGTACGCCTTCTACATTATCGAGAATCCATTTTAACTTAGTTCCGGAAAAATACGCATCAATAACAAGACCTGTTTTATTACGGATTGTTTCTGTAAGTCCTTTCTCTTTAAGGAAATCTGCGTATTCTGAAGTTCTTCTGCACTGCCATACGATAGCATTGTATACAGGTTCGCCTGAATGTCTGTCCCATACAATTGTTGTTTCACGCTGGTTGGTTATTCCTATTGAAGCGATATCTGATGCATTAGCGCCTATATTTGCAAGAGCCTGCTTGGCAACCTCAAGTATTGTAGACCAGATTTCATCTGCATCATGTTCAACCCAGCCCGGCTTAGGAAAATACTGGGTGAATTCTTTCTGTGCAACGCTGCACATTTCGCCGTTTCTGTTGAAAAGAATACAGCGGTTGCTTGTCGTTCCTGCGTCAAGAGCCATAATATATTTTGACATGTAAAGCCTCCTTGTTTTGCGAAGCAAAATCCGAACCCTATGGTGAGGAGAGGATTTTAGCCTCATTGTTTTGTTTTCCTTATAAACATACTCGCATGATAGTTATTTTATATTTAAAATGTTGTTTTATCAATCTATTAATGATAAAATATAGGAGGTATTTTGGGTAACGTGGTAACTGTAAAATTCTATGGGTATAAGGGAGGCAGTTATGGTAGACATGGGCAGGTACAACAAGTTAAGACTTAATCCTGACAGGTATAATTATGATCTTGCTACAGACCTTCCATTAAGAAGAACGTTCTGGCGAATAGCAGATGAGAGAATACTTTTCGATAATAAAACATATTGCATGCTTGCTGTGGATGTAGAGAACTTTCATCTTATTAATAAATTGTATGGACGTGAAGTTGGTGATGAGCTTCTTATTAAGATAGGGGAAGTAATAAAGAATATAGATAAAGAATTTGGAACAATATCAGGATATATGGGCGGAGATAATTTCTGTCTTGTATTTGAAGACAATGACGAGTTGATTAAAGTTATTAAAGATAGAATATCCAAGATAGTTAATGAATACAGAAAACATGGTATTACAAGAGCATATTTTGGAGCCTATAAGACATCTGATAAAGACATAACAGCGGGAGAGATGTGCGATTATGCCTTTGATGCACTTGATATGGCAAAGCAGCGTCCTGATAAGGATATGTGTTGGTATGATGAAAGAATGGCTAAGGAACAGGAAGAGGTAGCCAGACTTATGCCAGAGATATACAACGGTATGGAGAATGGTGAGTTTACATTTTACCTTCAGCCTAAATGTGTCCTTCAGACCGGAAAGATTATGGGCTCAGAAGCACTGGTAAGATGGATAAGTCCGGAGAGAGGCTTTGTTTCACCGGGGCAGTTCATTCCAATGCTCGAGAAGAATGGATTTATCAGTAAACTTGATGTATATACATGGGACAAAGTATGTCAGACAATAAGACGCTGGATAGATGAAGGTAGAACAGTGTTGCCTATCTCAATTAATGTATCAAGAACAGATATATATTCACTTGATGTTGTTAAAGTACTTAAGGACATGGTTGATAAATATGATATTCCAACAGATTATCTTGAGATAGAGATTACAGAGAGTGCTTACGTTGAGAATGGCACTATAATCAAAGATACAGAAGAAGCATTTAAGAATGCAGGATTTAAGATTCTTATTGATGATTTCGGAAGCGGCTATTCATCACTTAATATGCTTAAGGATATTGATGCAGATGTTCTTAAGCTGGATATGAAGTTCCTTGATTTTAAACCGGAGAATAGTGATAAGGGTGTAAGTATTATAACAGCAGTCCTTGATATGGCAAGACAGCTTGACCTTCCTACTATAGCCGAAGGTATTGAGACAGACGAGCAGCTTAAGCTTCTTGAATTGCTTGGATGTGAATATGCACAGGGATTTTATTATTACAGACCTATGCCTATCAGTGATTATGAGAAACTTATAGATGACAAGAGTAATGTTGTTGATAAGCTGAACATTTTCAGAAGAAGAAAGAATGATGAATCATATCTGAAGGAGATAACAGATTATTTCTGGAAGATAGCAGAGGTAGATGTTGATACTGGCGATTATCATTTTATAAGAAAGGCTGAAGAACCTGAATATGTAAAGACTCCAAGACCGGTTACTATTGGAGAATATGCAGACAGATATATTGAGCATGGAATTATTCATCCTGATGATGCGGCTCTTTATAAAGAAGCAACTAATCTTGAAAGAATCAGGAAAAGACTTGCAGAAGGTAAAGAGAGATGCAGATATCAGATAAGATGTCTTGTTGATGGTATATATAAGTGGTGTGTATTCGAGGTTACGAAACCAAGGAATTACTCTGATTATAACAGACGGGTACTGTTCTCATGGAAAGAGGCAGATTATCAGGCTGGTGTCAGGGAAGATACCATGGATATTATATTCAATACATTTATTAAAGTGGTAAAGGTTGATTTTGTTCATGACAGATATGAACCTATAAAGTCAATAGATGAGGATATAATAAGAGATGATGGTCTTTCAGGCAGCATTAAAGGATATATAGACAGTTATATTGAAAAAGGTATAATTCATCCGGACGATGTAACAGCATATAAAGATTTTGTAGATGAAGATAAGGTACTTGCTCATTTCAGAATAAGTAGTGAGCCTTTAAGAGTAAGATTCAGAAGGCTTCTTAATGGTGAATATAAGTGGATGGAGATGGCAGTTTCCAAGAGTAAGGATTACTGTGATGAGATACCTGCTGTTGTATTTTATCTGCGGGAAGTAAGATATATATATGAAGATACTGTAGTACCGGAGACAGGTGGCGATGAGAAAGAATTTGCTGAGGATATATGGCATACTTCTGAAAATAATTTCGTTATTAATCTGTCTACAGATATAGTACTTAGAACGACAGGAATATCTGAGTGGGAAAGAGAGATGGGAATAGGAAAGAATACATTTTCGTCATGTATAACTTATCTCACTAATGGATATATCTGCGATGAGTATAAGACTGTCTATAAAGATTTTATGGATAGATACAGACTTATAGATGAGTTTAGACAGGGACATCAGTTCCAGACACTGGATTACAGAAGAATGTTCAAGGGTGAACCGGCGTGGATGAGAATAATTATGTTCTTGTATAAAGAAGATAAAACAGGCGATATATACGCCAGAGGAATAGTAATGAATATCAGTGAGGCAAAGAAACAGGAGATGGATTTGTGGCAAAAAGCCGCAAAAAAACAGTAACTATGTTAAACAATAGTAACAATTCTTATTATGAATAACTTTACAACCTTTTCTTTCAATGATATTATGTGTGTTGCTAAAAGAATGTACAGCTAAGGAGGCATTATGGCACAGGAAATATTAAATGTAAGCCAGCTTAAGGTTGGTGTTGAAGATAAAGAAATACTTCATGGGGTTGATTTATCTCTTAATAAGGGAGAAACTCATGTACTTATGGGACCTAACGGAGCAGGTAAGTCTACTCTTGGTTATGCTCTTATGGGTAATCCAAGATATGAAATATTAGGTGGTAAAGTTACATTTAACGGAGAAGATTTACTGTCTAAGAATGTTGCTGAAAGATCACAGGCAGGTCTTTTTCTCTCATTCCAGAATCCTATCGAGGTTCCTGGTATAACACTTGGTAATTTTATAAGAAGTTCTATGGAGCAGCGTGGAAAGAAGATGACATACTTCAAGTTCAAGAAGCTCCTTCAGGAGAAGATGGAATTCCTTCAGATGGATCCGTCATATATGGACAGAGACCTTAATGTTGGTTTCTCAGGTGGTGAGAAGAAGAAAGCTGAGATATTACAGCTTCTTATGCTTGAGCCTTCACTTGCTATTCTTGATGAGACTGACTCAGGACTTGATGTAGATGCTGTTAAGACAGTATCTTTAGGTGTTGAAGAGTATCAGAAGACTCAGAACGGAGCACTTCTTATTATTACTCACAGCACTCGTATCTTAGAGGCACTTAAGGTGGATTATACTCATGTTCTTGTCAATGGTAATGTTGTTGCAACAGGCGACAGTGCTATGATTGATGATATCAATGAGAATGGTTTCGAAAGATTCATCAAGTAATTAAGGCTCGGAGGCTTGTAATGGAAGAAAAGACATTTGTAGATGACATAAACAGAAGTGTTTATGATATTAAGAACGAAGAGAAGGACGCTTATAGAATAAAGCAGGGACTCACTCCTGAAATCGTTGAGAAGATTTCAGAAGAGAAGCATGATCCTGCATGGATGAGAGAGTTCAGACTTAAGTCATTAGAAATATATAATAATATGCAGGTGCCTGACTGGGGCCCATCTATTGAAGGACTCAATATGGATAATATCGCTACTTATGTTCGTGCCAATACGAATATGAAGGGCGACTGGAATGAAGTACCTGAAGAAATCAAGGAAACATTTGACAGATTAGGTATTCCTAAGGCAGAGAGAGAGTCGTTAGCCGGAGTTGGCGCTCAGTACGACTCAGAGCTTGTATACCATAATGTCCGTAAGGAGGTTGCTGACCAGGGTGTTGTATATACAGATATGGAAAGCGCTCTTACAGGTGAATATGCTGATATGGTACACGAGCATTTTATGAAGCTTATTACACCACAGGATCATAAGTTTGCAGCACTTCACGGAGCTGTATGGTCTGGTGGTTCATTTGTGTATGTACCAAAGGGAGTTCATATTGATATTCCTCTTCAGTCATATTTCAGACTTAATGCGGCTGGAGCAGGTCAGTTCGAGCATACACTTATTATTGTTGATGAGGGAGCAAGTCTTCACTTTATTGAGGGATGTTCGGCACCTAAATATAACGTTGCCAATCTTCATGCAGGAGCGGTTGAACTTTTTGTAGCTAAGAATGCAAAGCTTCGTTACTCAACAATTGAGAACTGGAGTAAGAATATGTATAACCTTAACACTAAGAGAGCAACAGTTGCTGAGGGTGGTAAGATTGAATGGGTTTCAGGCTCATTTGGTTCGCATGTATCATATCTGTATCCTATGAGTATTCTTAATGGTGAACGCTCAAGCTGTGAATTCACTGGAATCACATTTGCAGGAGCAGGACAGAACCTTGATACAGGTATGAAGGTAGTTCATAATGCACCAAGTACAACATCAGTTGTAAGTACTAAGTCAATATCTAAGGGCGGCGGAATCAGTACTTTCAGAAGTGCCGTAACAATGACTACTAAGGCTAAGAAGAGTAAGTCATCAGTTTCATGTCAGTCACTTATGATAGATGATATTTCAAGATCTGATACAATTCCAGCTATGGACATCCGTGTTAATGATGCGGATGTAGGACATGAGGCAACAATTGGACGAATCAGTGATGATGCTGTATTTTATCTTATGTCAAGAGGAATTCCTGAAGATGATGCGAGAGCCATGATTGTATCTGGCTTTGCTGATAATGTATCTAAGGAGCTTCCACTTGAGTATGCAATGGAGATGAATAATCTTATTCGTCTTGAGATGAAGGGCAGTATTGGTTAAGTTAATCAGAGTGAGGAATATGATATGATAGGTATCGAAGAAAAGGACATGATAATAAACCGTATCCCAGCCAAGACATGGAATCATCTTCATATGAACCAGAGCAAGGTTGGAGAGGTTGTGATTAATCGTACAGGTGAGCTTAACGCTTCTGTCAGTGATGTAAGTCTTGTTGATGATGGAAAGCTTAATAATGGTGAGCTTGAGAACATCGTTGGCGGCTGTGGTCAGGAGATTACAGAGGCAGCTAAGAAGTCACAGACTGAACCTGTATATTATATAACAGATAAGAAGAATGAAGGTTTTGTAAGACTTGATTTCAATTATGGAAAGAGCAATGCAGACATTAATGTTGTTGGTATTGAGACTAAAGAGAATGCCAGCATTGATGTTTACATGGATTTTAACGGAGATAAAGATGGAGAAGGCTTTGCAGCAGTACAGACAAGATTATATGCTGCGAAAGATTCAATTATCCGTCTTATTCAGATTCAGAGAGTAGGCAGCGAGACAACATTTATTAATGATATCGGCGGTTACTGCGAAGACGGTGCAAGAATTGAGCTTGTACAGCTTTACTTAAGCGGTAAGAACAGATATGAAGGCTGTGAGATTAAGCTTGCAGGTGACGGAAGCTCTATGTCTACAGAGATTGGATATGCTGCAGTAGGCGAAGAAAGACTTGATATGAACTACTGCGTAAGACATATCGGAAAGAAGACAGAATGTGCAATCAATGCGGCAGGTGCGTTGAGAGATACAGCATTTAAGTTGTTCAGAGGAACTATTGATTTCGTTAAGGGTTCAGCAGGTTCTGTAGGTAATGAGAAGGAAGAAGTTCTTCTTATTGATGAAAAATGTGTTAACCAGACTATTCCTATTATTCTCTGCGCAGAGGAAGATGTTGTCGGTAATCACGGCGCAACCATAGGAAAGCCTGATGAGGAGCTGTTATTCTATCTTGAATCAAGAGGAATACCGGCAGAAGAATGTTACAATATGCTGGCAGCAGCTAAGCTTTTAGCTGTATGTGGCAGAATCCCTGATGAGGGTATCAGGAACGAGATACATGACTACATTAAAGAGGTTTATTAATGAGTGAGTTAAGTAAGACGATTGAGTCTATAAGAAAAGATTTCCCACTTATTTCGGGAAGCAATATTGCATATCTTGATAATGCAGCAACTACACAGAAGCCACAGGCGGTTCTTGATGCAGTTAACAAGTATTATCAGGAGATGAATGCCAATCCATTCAGAGGCGTATACGAATTAAGTGAGATTGCTACAGAAAGTTATGAGAATGCAAGAAAGGCAGTTGCACAGTTTATCGGTGCTAAGGACGCAAGTCAGATAGTATTTACAAGAAATGCTACAGAAAGTCTTAACTTAATTGCATACAGCTATGGAATGAATTTCATTAAAGAGGGTGACGAGATTGTTGTAAGTGTTATGGAACATCACAGCAATTTTCTTCCATGGAGGCAGGTCGCAGAAAAATGTGGTGCTGTATTGAAGCAGCTTACACCTGATGAGAATGGTGAGATTACAGAGAAGTCTTTAGAGGTTATCACAGATAAGACTAAGCTTGTTGCAGTTACTCAGGTTTCCAATGTATTAGGAAGAGCTAATGATATCAAGCATATTGCAGAGGTTGCACATGCACATGGTGCAGTTATAGTGGCTGATGGAGCACAGAGTGTTCCTCATATGCCAGTCAATGTAACTGACCTTGATGTTGATTTTCTTGTATTTTCAGGACATAAGATGTTAGCACCTATGGGAATCGGTGCATTATATGGAAAGAAAGAGCTTCTTGATAAGATGCCACCATTCTTAAGCGGTGGTGAGATGATTGAGATTGTTCACTGGGACAGAGTCAAATATGCAGAAGTTCCACATAGGTTCGAGGCAGGAACTGTTAATACAGGCGGTGCAGTAGGACTTCATGCGGCAATAGATTATATTAACAAAGTTGGATTTGACACAATCATGGCACAGGAAAGAAAGCTTACCAAGATTGCCGTTGATGCAATTAATCAGATGAAGGGGGTTAACTTAATCGGTTCTCCTAAGGCAGAAGACCATGAGGGTATAGTCACATTTACAATTGACGGAGTACACCCGCATGATGTCGCTTCTATACTTGATTCACAGCATATTGCAGTAAGAGCAGGACATCACTGTGCTCAGCCATTAATGGATTTCCTTAAGGTTAATTCAACAACTAGAGCAAGCTTTGCTTTCTATAATACAGAAGAAGAAGTACAGCATTTTGTAGAAGAACTATCTAAGATTAGGGGGCTTATGGGATATGGAGACTAAAACTTTTTATAATGAGGTTCTTACGGACCACAACATGCATCCATATCATAAGCATGATATAGACAATGCAGACTTAGAGCTTGAAGGTGTTAATCCAAGCTGTGGAGATGATATTATCTTAAAGCTTAAGTTTGATGATGCTAAGAAAACTATTGTTGATGGGGCATTTACAGGAGATGGCTGTGCAATATCGCAGGCGTCAGCAGATATAATGCTTGAGCTTATCATAGGAAAGCCTATTGATGAGGCTGTTCATCTTTCAGAGCTTTTCCTTAAGATGATTAAGGACGAGGCAACTGAGGAAGAGATTGACGAGCTTGATGAAGCCGGAGCATTAAGAGATATCTCTCATATGCCAGCAAGAGTCAAATGTGCAGTACTTGGCTGGCACACAATGGAAGAGATGGTAGAGAACCTGAAGAAAGAAGCTTAGAATAAGACCCAATCACAGTAATATGGTGATTGGGTTTTAGTATATTTGTAGATAAGAATGGAGTAAATATGGAAAAGAAATTAGTTAAGCAGCAGCTTCTTACAGGAGAGCGTGCACTTTTTGCAAGTAAGGACCTTAGAATTGAAGATTCTATCTTTGATGATGGTGAGTCGCCATTAAAGGAAAGCAGCAATATTGAGCTTGTAAACAGCAGCTTTAAGTGGAAATATCCACTCTGGTACTGCAACAATGTTAATGTAAAGGACTGCTATTTCTTTGAAATGGGAAGAGCAGGCGTATGGTATACTAACGATATTAATGTTGAGGACACTATTATTGAAGCACCCAAGAACTTCAGAAGATGCAACAGATTAGGCCTTAAGAATGTAGAATTTGTCAATGCAGAGGAAACTCTCTGGAGCTGTGATAATGTTACTATGACAAATGTAGTGGCAAAGGGCAATTATTTTGCTATGAACAGCAATAATATGAAGATTGACGGATTAAAACTCGTCGGCAATTATCCATTTGATGGAAGTAAGAATCTTGAGATAAGAAATTCAAGACTTATGAGCAAGGATGCATTCTGGAATGCTGAGAATATAACAGTGTATGATTCATACATTTCAGGTGAGTATCTTGGCTGGAATTCAAAGAACCTTACATTTGTCAACTGTACAATAGAGAGTCTTCAGGGCTTATGCTATATTGATAATCTTGTTATGAAGAACTGCAAGCTTATTAATACTACACTTGCTTTTGAGTATTCAACAGTTGACGCTGATATCACAAGCAGGGTTGACAGCGTGCTAAATCCAACTTCTGGAACTATAACAGCAGACAGTATAGATAAGCTTATAATTGAGAAGGATAAGGTTGATCCTTCGCGTACTAAGATAGTATGCAGAAACTAAGAGACAGAATCAAGATAGAGAATTAAGAAGTCAGGAAAGATGATAAGAAGGGAAATCCGAGAATGAAATATGATTTTGACACAGTAGTGAACCGCCGTGGTACGGATTCTTTAAAATGGAATGTTGCAGAGAATGAGCTTCCTATGTGGGTTGCTGACATGGATTTTAAGACAGCACCTGAGATAACTGAGGTCATTAAGGCAAAGGTAGACCTCGGTGTGTACGGTTACACTGAGATATCACAGGACTGGTATGACGCATACACAGGCTGGTGGGAAAGACGCCATAATTTCAAGATGGAAGACGACTGGCTTATGTTCGTAACAGGCGTTATACCTGCTATATCAAGCTCTGTAAGAAAGCTTACAACACCAGCAGAGAATGTTGTAATCATGACACCTGTATACAACATTTTCTTTAACAGTATTCTTAATAACGGCAGAAATGTGTTACAGAGCCAGCTTGTATATGAAAACGGTAAATATGTAATAGATTTCGCTGACCTTGAAGTTAAGCTTAAGAACCCGCAGACAACACTTCTTATTCTGTGCAATCCACAGAATCCAGGTGGAAATGTATGGAGTAAGGAAGAACTTGCGCAGATTGGAGAACTTGCGTACAAATATGGTGTTGTTGTCATATCTGATGAGATTCACTGTGAGCTTACAGATCCGGGCGTTGAGTATGTGCCATTTGCAAGCGTTTCAGAGGTGTGTAAGAAGATATCTGTAACATGCATAGCGCCTACGAAAACATTTAACATGGCTGGACTGCAGACTGCTGCAATATGTGTGCCGGACGAGAGACTCCGTCACAAGGTATGGCGTGCAATCAATACTGATGAAGTAGCTGAGCCAAATGTGTTCGCAGTAGATGCGACTATAGCTGCATTTACAAAGGGTGAGGAATGGCTTGAACAGTTAAGAGCATATATCTATGAAAATAAACAGATTACTGAAAAATTCATAAAAGACAATATTCCGGGAGTGTCAATGGTGGAATCACATGCGACATACCTGTGTTGGCTTGATGTGTCTGAGATTACAGACAATTCAAAAAGACTTGCAGCATATATACGAAAAAATACAGGTCTTTTCCTGTCAGCAGGAGAGGGCTTTGGCGGAGACGGAAAGCATTTCTTAAGACTGAATGTGGCATGCCCTAAGGAAAGCTTAATGGACGGACTCGAAAGACTTAAAAATGGCGTATTGAGTTTTGAGAGGTAGTGGGTTACAATAATATAAGTGTGTAAACACATGAGATACGAGTGTATCTAAGAATAATATGCGAGGAGATAATGATATGAATATTGTATGTTTAGACCTTGAGGGCGTTCTTGTACCAGAGATATGGATTGCATTTGCAGAGGCAAGCGGAATCCCAGAGCTTAAGAGAACAACAAGAGACGAACCAGATTATGATAAGCTTATGAACTGGAGACTTGGAATCCTTAAGGAGCATGGTCTTGGCCTTAAGGAGATTCAGGATACTATTGCTAAGATTGACCCAATTCCTGGAGCAAAGGAATTCCTTGATGAACTCAGAAGCATAACACAGGTTATCATTATTTCAGATACATTTACACAGTTTGCTACTCCACTTATGAAGAAGCTGGGTTGGCCAACTATATTCTGTAATTCACTTGAAGTTGCTGACAACGGAGAGATTACAGGATTTAAAATGCGTTGTGAGCAGTCAAAGCTTACAACTGTTAAGGCTTTACAGTCTATCGGATATGATACTATTGCGTCAGGAGACAGCCATAATGACTTGGGAATGATTAAGGCAAGCAAGGCTGGCTTCCTCTTTAAGAGTACAGAGCAGATCAAGGCTGATAATCCAGAATTAGAAGCATTTGATACATACGATGAGCTTTTAGCTGCTATTAAGAAAGCACTTTAAGATACTGCCGAAGGTAAAAGGGGTTACTATGTTAATAGAGGAAATATTCAAGCAGGAGCAGGAGCGATTCATTAAGGAGAATCTGCTTACTGATGAAATGCTTGAGTTATTAAAAGAAAATATTATGCCGTTTAACACTCTGATGGCTTATTACAGATGTGCCATTATGGAGGTTGAGACTAAGTTCAAGGTGCTTAATGAGGAGTTCTCATTACAGTATGACAGAAATCCTATTGAGAGTATCAAGAGTAGGATTAAGTCGATGGACGGCATATTTAAAAAGGCGAAGAAGAAAGACATTCCTATAACAATGGAGGGTATTGAAGAAGGCATAAGAGATATTGCGGGAGTAAGAGTAATATGTTCTTTCCCAGAGGATATCTATATGCTTGCTGACTGCCTGTTAAAGCAGGACGATGTGGTGCTTGTTGAAAGGAAGGATTATATCAAGAATCCTAAGCCAAGCGGTTACAGAAGTCTTCACCTTATAATTGAGATACCGATATTCCTTCAGAATGAAAAGAGAATGATGAAGGTTGAGGTTCAGCTTCGTACTATTGCCATGGATTTCTGGGCAAGTGTGGAGCATAAGGTTCGTTATAAGAAGAATATTCCTGATTCTGAGGCAGAACAGCTTGCCGCAGAGTTGTCTGACTGTGCAGACCAGATTGCAGCAATGGACAACAAGATGGAAGAAATTCGTCGTAGAATTGCAGAAGCTGAAGAAAGAGAAGCTGAGAATAGTCCGGCTAAGCCGCCACAGACGATTGGTGGGGCAATGCTTAAGAAGAGGCTGGAATCGGGGAGGTTTCCCTTTAAGAAGTAGGTAGAAAAGTGGCTCCCCGGAGAGGGGGCTGGGTGTGGCTGTATGGTTTAATTGAAAACGCGCTCTCGCTCGGGCGAAGACGCAGCGGATACTAAGTTTGTGGGGATTTGCCGCCTTGTGGCGGCTCTCCCCACGCACTAAGTACCGGCGTCTTCACACGGTTTCCAATTAAACCACACAACCACACCCAGCCCACCACCCCGGGGAGTTTTTACCTACTTGCGTTGGGGGTGTGTGCACACCCTCGCTGTTGTAGTGGGGTGTGATTGGCTGATTTGGCTCCTCGCTGAGAGTATAAAAAGGAGGATGTTATGAAGGTTATATCTATTGTTGATGATGATTATGGAATTATGTTTAATAACAGACGTGTTTCTAAGGACAGTGTGCTGAATGAGCATATTGTTAAGATGCTTGATGGAAGGAAGTTATGGCTTTCTCTTTATAGCAAGCAGCTTTTTGGTGATTATGAGAATCTTGAGGTTAATCAGGAGTTTGGTTTTGCTGGAAAGGATGATTTCTGCTTTGTTGAGGATTCTGAGATTGTTTCTTATGAGGATATGGTTGATGAGATTTATCTGTATAGATGGAACAGGAAGTATCCTTCTGATGTGAAGTTTCCTAAGGACATGCTTAATGATTTTAAGGTGGAGGGTTCTACTGATTTTGAGGGAAATTCTCATGAGAAGATTACTGAAGAAAGATATGTAAGAAAGAAATAAGGAGTTTGATACATGCGTAATATAAGGTTAGAAGTACTAAGGAGAGTAACCGCATTTTTACTGGTGTTCTTTATTGTGGGAAGCGGACTTGGGTTAGGTGGCTGCTCTTCTAAGAATGATAATCAGGCAGGTACTGTGAGTGGAACTGAGGTTCAGAGTACGGCTGTGGCGGATGACATTGCGTCTTTGGTATATCAGGGTGAACCTTATGCTGTTATTAATGGCAATAATCCTGATTTTACTGATGCTGATATGACAACCACCTCATTTGAAAGCTATGGTGAGCTTGACGGGCTGGGAAGATGTACTACAGCATTTGCTAATATTGGCAAAGATCTTATGCCTACAGAAAAGCGTGGTTCTATTGGAGAGGTGAAGCCGACAGGCTGGCAGACTGTTAAGTATGACAATGTTGATGGCAAATATCTGTATAACAGATGTCATCTGATTGGATATCAGCTTACTGGTGAGAATGCCAATGCAAAGAATCTGATTACAGGAACGAGATATCTTAATGTTGATGGTATGCTGCCTTTTGAAAATATGGTGGCGGATTACATAAAGGAAACTAATAATCATGTTCTGTACCGCGTAACACCTGTATTTGTGGGTGATAATCTTGTTGCCAGCGGTGTGCAGATTGAGGCTAAGTCGGTTGAGGATAATGGTGATGGAATTCTTTTCAATGTGTATTGTTTTAATGCACAGCCGGGAATTGCCATTGATTATGCAACTGGTGACAGCCATCAGGACGATTCGGTGTCAGAGAGCAGTTCTCAGGCGACAGTATCGGATTCTGCAAATGTGCAGACATATGTACTTAATACTAACACTAAGAAGTTCCACAAAGAATCATGCAACAGTGCAAAGAGCATGGATGCTTCCAATAAAAAGACTTATACAGGAAGCAGGCAGGAGCTTATTGATATGGGATATGAGGCTTGTGGTGTGTGTAAGCCGTGATAATAAAGAAACAGCCGTGAGGTCATGATTGTACGACCTTATATAAAATATATGGACAATTAAAAAGCAGAAGATAGAATCTCCTGCTTAGTGATTAATATTATTCAGCATCTGCAGCCACTACAGATTCTGTTGCATCAGCATTTTTTCTGACAAATATTGCTCTGAATATAAGTCTTACAAGTGGTCCGCAATAGAACATCTGATAGCAGATTGCCATAGGGAAATTCATTGCCCATGTCTTAACCCACATGCCAAATGATGGCTCTTTGAAAAGAAATGTTGCAACAAGACTCATGATTGGACACATAATGCAGCATATACATATTGAGATTGCATATGTGATGAACTGAGGTCTGTCAGTTGGACGCATAACTGTGAATGCAAGCATTCTTGCAATCTTTCCTACAACAAAGAATTCGAGCACGAATGCAACAGGAACCATGATTGGTAATTCATGTGTTGCAGCTAAGAAAGTAGTACCGTTTACAGTACCTGTGTTGAGGGCAACATTATATACGACCATACCATAGACCATAATTGTTGCCATAATAATTGTGAAAATAACATCCTGAAACTTGTTTTTTGGCATAAAAAAATCCTCCTTGATAATAACTTAAGCAAAACATGTGTTGTTCGTTATCATCCGGGGGATGTGTCGTTTCCAATATAACCATATTTAATTGTGCCGTGGTATATTATCATAAAATTAGTGGATGTGTCAAGAGAAAAGTTGGATTTAAAATGTATTTAAAATGTATTCAAGGTAGAACAGGATGGAGCATATATCCGTGTTTATATGAAAGTATACAGAGGTGAAAATGTTTCATCTGGAAGGATAACATTTCTTACACAATCCAGTACATATAAAGAGGGAGACAGATGTAAGGTGCTGTATCCTGAGATTGCCGCGTTTCATCCTGGATTAGAGGAAGAATTCAGTTCTAACAGGTTAGTTGATATAACTGGGGTGGATGAAACATTATTTAATAAGTTAAACATTGTTGAGCGTCTTCTGATAGGAAATGCTATTCAGTGATTTATAATTATTTTTTATCATTAGTGTAATATTATTTGAAAATCAGCTTGATTTTTTAAAAATCAGGTGTATACTATAGACAATTTAATACATATGGAACTTCAGGGCAGGGTGCGAATCCCTACCGGTGGTAAAGCCCACGAGCCGAGGCGCAAGCCAGAGCATGATTCGGTGTAATTCCGAAGCCGACAGTAAAGTCTGGATGGAAGAAGTGATATTAAAGTTGGTTGTTCATAACATATTCATATAGAATGAATAATAACAGAATGAATGGCTGACTGGAATGTGGATACTGGCTCTGAGATGATTTATTTATCTCAGAGCTTTTTTGATTGTCAGAGTAAGAATTCTAGTTTAGGGATTCGGGATTTTGGCGTAAGGCTTCTGAAGTGGTGATATGAAACTGCTTTGGAAGCTTTTTTATGTCTGGCGGCATATCGCAGTGATTCAATTCAGAGCGGTCTGGCGGCAGATAAATTCGGCAGAAACCTATAAATGTAAGTTTTTTGCGACTACTTATAGGTATCACGACTATGAGACGGCAAAATCAGGATAGCAACAAGCACATTTAGTAATGAAATTAAGATGAAGTAGACAAGGAAAATCAGAATAGAAGAAATCAGGACAAGAAAGAAGGTGTAAATATGCAGCAGGAAACAAGACAAGAATTACAACAGAAAGCAGAACAGCAGGAAACTATACAACAGTCAGAACAGGATTATGAACAGAAGTTTTCAAAAGAAGACGAATTCTACATGAAGCGAGCAATTGAGTTGGCAAAGAAAGGAACAGGCTGGGTTAATCCTAACCCTCTGGTTGGAGCTGTTATTGTAAAGGACAACAGAATCATAGGTGAAGGCTGGCACAGGAAATATGGTGAGCTTCATGCGGAAAGAGATGCACTTTCAAGGTGTACGGAGGAAACTAATGGAGCGACCGTATATGTGACACTTGAGCCGTGCTGTCATCATGGAAAGCAGCCGCCTTGCACTGAAGCACTTGTGCAGGCTGGAATAAGCAGGGTTGTGATCGGTTCGATGGATCCTAATCCACTGGTAAGTGGAAAAGGTGTTAAATATCTTGAAGAACATGGAATTAGAGTTGAAGGCTGTGTATGTAATGAAGAATGTCTGGCGATGAATTATGTATTCTTTCATTACATAAGGAATAAAGATCCGTATGTTGTGATGAAAACAGCACAGACGCTTGATGGGAAGATTGCCACATATAAGGGACTTTCCAAATGGATTACGGGTGATCAGGCAAGAGAAAATGTGCATGCAGACCGCCACAGATATGCGGCGATTATGGTTGGTGTTGGCACTGTGCTTGCAGACAATCCAATGCTTGATTGTAGAAGTACAACCGTCAGCAATCCGCACAATCCTGTGAGAATCATATGCGACAGCAGATTAAGGACACCGCTAGACAGCAGAATTGTAGAAAGTGCAGGGAAGATACCAACAATAATTGCTACATGCAGTATTGACAGCGACAGGAAATCTTTATATGAAAATGCAGGTTGTAAAGTGATCGTTACAAAAGAATCTGAGCAGCACGTTGACCTCAAAGAGCTTATGCACATACTTGGAGAAAAAGGTATCGACAGCATAATTCTTGAAGGTGGCGGAACGCTTAACTTTTCAGCTTTGCAGGCTGGAATTGTGAACCGGGTTCAGACTTATATCGCACCTAAGATATTTGGCGGGGCAGACAGTAAGACAGCTGTTGAAGGTCAGGGCGTTGCAAATGTAGATGAAGCATATTATTTAAGAAACAAAACGGTGAGCCTTCTCGGCGACGACATTCTGATTGAAGGAGAGTTGTAATGTTTACAGGAATTATTGAAGAAATCGGACATGTGAACAATGTGAAAAAAGGAACGGCGTCTGCAATTCTTACAATACAGGCAGAAAAAGTTCTTCAGGGAACACATATAGGAGACAGCATTGCTGTCAATGGTGTGTGCCTTACAGTGACAGGAATATATGATAATACATTTACTGCTGATGTAATGCACGAAACGTTGAACCGCTCATCACTTGGTAAGCTGGTGAATGGTAGTGCTGTTAATCTTGAAAGGGCGATGGCGGCTGATGGGAGATTCGGGGGTCATATGGTTTCAGGACATATTGATGGAACAGGAAGAATTGCAGCAATAACAAAAGATGATAATGCCATATGGTATCAGATTAAGGCAGACAGCGGGATATTAAAATATATCGTTGAAAAGGGTTCGGTTGCCATAGATGGAATAAGTCTTACGGTTGCAAAGATAGACAGCCAGAGTTTTTCTGTATCGATAATACCGCACACCGCAGGTGCGACAACATTGTCACTTAGGAAAGTCGGTGATGTAGTTAATCTTGAAAATGATATTGTTGGGAAATACATAGAAAAGTTCATGACACTTGAAAAAGAAAAGCCGAAAAGCGGGATAACGAAAGAGTTCCTTTTAAAAAATGGATTCTAGAAATACTGTTAAATAAAAGAAAGGACGGGCAAAGAAAATGTTTGAATATAACACAGTTGAAGAGGCAATTAAGGATTTACAGGATGGAAAACTGATACTTGTTTCAGATGACGAAAACAGAGAGAATGAGGGCGACCTTATATGTGCCGCTGAATATGCAACTACTGAAAATGTTAACTTCATGGCGACATATGGAAAGGGACTTATATGTATGCCTATGAGTGGGGATTTGTGCAGGAAGCTGGGGCTTACACAGATGGTTGCTGATAATACAGATAATCATGAAACAGCATTTACAGTGTCAATAGACCATGTTAAGACAACAACAGGAATATCGGCAGAGGAGAGAGGTTTTACTGCAAGAGCCTGTGTGTCAGATGAAGCAAAGCCGGAGGATTTCAGAAGACCGGGACATATGTTTCCACTCCGTGCAAAGCCTAATGGAGTTCTTGAAAGAAACGGACATACTGAGGCGACAGTAGACCTTATGAGAATATCAGGGCTTAAGGAGTGCGGTCTGTGCTGTGAGATAATGAAGGCGGATGGAACTATGATGAGAAAAGAAGACCTCATTGAAATGTCCGAAAAATTTAATCTCAAATTCATAACAATTAAAGGAATTCAGGAATACAGAAAGAAACATGACAACCTGGTTGAGTGTGTGGCAGTTACAAGAATGCCGACAAAATACGGTGAATTCACAGCACACTGTTATGTTAATAAGTTAAATGGTGAACATCATGTTGCATTGGTAAAGGGTGATATCGGTGATGGCAGCAATCTGTTGTGCAGGGTACATTCAGAGTGCCTGACAGGAGACGCATTTGGCTCAATGAAATGTGACTGCGGTCAGCAGTTAGCGTCAGCAATGACACAGATTAGCAATGAAGGCAGAGGCGTGCTGCTTTATATGAGACAGGAGGGCAGAGGAATCGGGCTTGTGAACAAGCTTAAGGCATATGCACTTCAGGATCAGGGAATGGATACACTTGAGGCTAATCTGGCGCTTGGACTGCCGGGAGATGCACGCGAGTACTACATAGGAGCACAGATATTGAAAGACTTAGGCACTAAGAGCTTAAGGCTTCTTACTAACAATCCCGATAAGGTATACCAGCTTGCAGATTTTGGAATCGAAATCAGTGAGAGAGTACCTATTGAGATAGATGCAACACCATTTGACAGGTTCTATCTTAAGACAAAGCAGACAAAGATGGGACACATTTTAAACATAATGTAATTTTATAGGAGGAAATTATAATGAGAGTTTTAGAAGGTAAGTTAGTTGACAGTGGAATTAAGGTAGGTATTGTAGCAGCAAGGTTTAATGAGTTTATTGTGTCTAAACTTGTTGCAGGAGCAAAGGACGGGCTTGTAAGACATGATGTTTCAGAGGAAAATATTGATCTTGCATGGGTGCCGGGTGCATTTGAGATACCATTGATAGCTTCAAGGATGGCGAAAAGCGGCAAGTACGATGCTGTTATATGTCTTGGTGCAGTTATAAGAGGTGCTACAAGCCATTACGATTATGTGTGCAGCGAGGTTTCTAAGGGCATTGCAAATGTTTCTTTAGCAAGTGATATTCCTGTCATGTTCGGAGTGCTTACTACAGATACAATCGAACAGGCAATTGAGCGTGCTGGAACAAAGGCAGGCAATAAGGGATTTGAGTGTGCCGAAGGTGCTATTGAGATGGTTAATCTTATTAAAGAGATTGAGGGATAATATAGCAGAATTTTATAATAAATGTAGGGGTCAGATTCGTCAGTAACCATTGGGATTGGCGAGGCTGACCTTTTGTACTATAAAATGTGACAGAAAATGGATTAATTTATAATGTGTTTGGAGATGGAGTATTATATGAAACTTCTGTCGTTTTTCCCCTATATTTGTTTTGATTGGATTCGAATTTATGATTTTCTATTAAAAGAAAAATAGTTTGGAACTGTGAGCATCATCAGTTACGATTAAAGTAATAAAAATATAGAAAAAACCCCGTTGACAGATTAAAAAAAACCGACTATATTAACATTAATAAAAGGGAGTAACTGGCGCCTGTCAGACTTGCAAAGTAGAAAATCAGGCGTTTGCGATGTCGTCAGTACGATGAGCAATCATCCGTATCGTAATGAAATGGTGAGACTTTTATTGCATATTTTTGGTGTGCAATAAAAGTCTCTATTTTTGTACACCAGTAAGGGAGGAATGGCTTATGTTGACAAATGAGCAGGCGAGAGAGAATCTGAAAAAATGCGGACCGAATGAACTGGAAGAGGGAAAGAAGAAGAGCACATTTCAGATATTTGCGGAGCAGTTCAAGGATTTCCTTGTAATTATCCTGATTATCTCGGCAGTGATTTCAGGATTTCTCGGAGATGCGCAGAGCGCAGTTGTAATCTTTGTGGTCATCACCATGAATGCAATCCTTGGAACGGTGCAAACGGTGAAGGCGGAGCAGTCCTTGAACAGTCTGAAGCAGTTGTCGGCACCGGATGCGAAAGTTATGCGTGACGGACAGCTCATGCAGATTCCGGCGAGAGAAGTGACAGTCGGTGATGAAGTAATCGTGGAAGCCGGTGATCTGATTCCAGCAGATGGTAAATTACTTACCGTTGCAAGTCTCAAAGTTGATGAAAGTGCACTGACAGGTGAGAGTCTTCCGGTGGAGAAATCTTTGGATGAGGTTCCGGAAGGTGCCGCGCTTGGAGACCAGACGAACCGGGTATTTTCCGGAAGCTTTGTGACATACGGAAGAGCATCCTTTGAAGTGACGGAAGTTGGAATGAGTACGGAGGTCGGCAAGATTGCCGGACTTCTGAAAAATGCATCAGAGAAACAGACACCGCTTCAGAAGAATCTGGACGATTTTGGAAAGAAGCTGTCTATCACGATTCTTGTATTTTGCGGAATTTTATTTGCAATCAGCGTGATCCGTGGAGAATCCATTGTAAATGCATTTTTATTTGCGGTAGCGCTGGCAGTGGCAGCAATCCCGGAGGCATTAAGTTCTATCGTGACCATCGTGCTTTCCTTTGGTACTCAGAAAATGGCGAAAGAGCATGCGATTATCCGCAAGCTTCAGGCGGTCGAAGGACTTGGCAGCGTGTCAATCATTTGCTCCGATAAGACGGGAACTCTGACGCAGAATAAGATGACCGTGGAAGATTATTATGTAAATGGAGAGCGTGTCAGTGCGGATAATGTTGATCTGAATGTGCGGGCACAGAAGGAACTTCTGATGTTCAGTATACTCTGTAATGACTCGACCAACCGCGACGGACAGGAGCTTGGTGACCCGACGGAGACGGCACTTATTAACCTTGGGAGCAGACTTGGTGTAGATTATGAGAAAGTCCGTGAGACGTATCCGAGACTTTCCGAAGTACCATTTGACAGTGACAGAAAGCTTATGTCTACAGAACATTTTATGGATGGACGTTATATCATAGTCGTAAAGGGTGCTGTGGATGTGCTGCTTGAACGAATGAGCCGGATTCAGGACGGAGATACTCTGAGAGAGATTACGGAAGAGGACCGCGTAAAAATCGAGGTACAGAATAAACATTTCTCCGAAAATGGACTTCGTGTACTGGCATTTGCGTATAAGACGCTGGATCAGGAGCAGGGACTTACATTAAGTGATGAAAATGACCTGATATTCCTGGGACTTATTTCTATGATGGATCCGCCGAGAGTGGAATCAAAGGATGCAGTTGCGGAATGTATCAAAGCCGGAATCAAGCCGATTATGATTACGGGCGACCACAAGGTGACGGCAGCAGCTATCGCAAAACGAATCGGAATTCTGGAAAATATGTCGGAGGCCTGTGAGGGCTCGGTCATCGAGGAAATGACGGACGAAGAACTGCAGGAGTTCGTGCCGAATATTTCCGTGTATGCAAGAGTGTCACCGGAGCACAAAATCCGCATCGTGCGGGCATGGCAGGAGCGCGGAAATATTGTGGCAATGACCGGAGACGGTGTGAATGATGCTCCGGCGTTAAAGCAGGCGGACATCGGAGTTGCCATGGGAATTACGGGAAGCGAAGTTGCCAAGGACGCGGCGGCTATGGTGCTGACGGACGACAACTTTGCGACAATCGTCAAGGCAGTGGAAAATGGTCGGAACATTTACCAGAATATTAAAAATGCAATTCAGTTCCTGCTTTCCGGGAATTTTGCAGCAATTCTTGCAGTTTTGTATGCATCACTTGCAAGCCTGCCGGTTCCATTTGCACCGGTACATTTACTGTTCATCAACCTTCTGACAGACAGCTTACCGGCAATTGCGCTTGGCCTTGAGTCGCACAATCCGGATGTAATGAAAGAAAAACCGCGTGCCATGGGCGAGTCTATTCTGACAAAAACATTTCTCACAAGCATCGGAGTGGAAGGTCTGTGCATCGGAATTATGACCATGACAGCATTTATGATCGGATACCGGGGTGGAAATGCAGTGCTTGCAAGTACCATGGCATTTGGAACACTTTGCAGCAGCCGTCTTGTGCACGGATTCAACTGCAAGGCAAATAAACCGGTCATCTTTACAAAACGGTTCTGGAATAACATTTACCTAATCGGGGCATTTGTACTTGGCTGGCTGCTTATCACAGGTGTGCTGATGATCCCGGCACTTCAGGGAATGTTCAAAGTGCAGACACTGACCGTGACACAGTTGATGATCGTGTACGGACTGGCACTGTTGAACCTGCCGGTAATTCAGTTGCTGAAATATATTAGAAACATAGGAAAAGAAAAGCAATAAAATAAAGGAATAGTAGTCTGTGGACAGGGGAACATTTCATGTGGAGGTCTGTATTTTATGGAATTAAATAAAGAACGAATTAAATAAAGAAATTATGCGGAAAATGCCGAGGTTTTATTAGGCAATATGACAAAACTTAATAAGACTAAGGCATTGCAATGGCTGAAAAAGGCTTTGACTGTAAAAGGTCAGAGTCTTTTTCTGTGTTTAAAAAATTCGTACATCCGCAATTTAGTAACCAGCCGAGTAGAATATAGTCAAGGAGGAAGCCATGATGAGAAATATCAAATACCACCTTGCACTGACCGATAACGCTATGGAGTGGGTACGGAAAATGAATTTTTATTATATTAAGAAAATGTGGAATTTTAATTCCATTCGTCTGCTAAAAGAAAATCACGGATATTGCGGTGCTTAATTCCGTTACGGCTCATGTCAAATTCATCAAGTGAAACAACGTATTTCGGATAGTTGTCACGGATATTGTCGTATACACCGAATTCACGCCGTATTGTATCTTCCGATGCAAGAAGATAGCATACCTGAACATACAGTTTTTCTCCTTGTTTGTGACAAACAAAATCAATTTCTTTATCGCCGGTTTTTCCAACAGTTACATTATAATTACGGCGCAACAGCTCAAGATAGACGATATTTTCCAAAATCAGATTAATATCGCGCATATTGCCGCCAAATACTGCTTCACGGATGCCATGGTCGGCAATATAATATTTTTCATTAGAGGAAAGAATCTGTTTTCCTTGTAAATCCTCACGCTTAACCTGATAAAGCAGGTAAGCATCGCAACAGTATTTTATATAGTTCAGAATCGTTTCTGATGCAACGGTACGGTGTTCGTTCTTGAGAAATCTGGCAAGTGAATTGGCAGAAAAGGTTGTTCCTACATTGGCAATTACATAAGAAATAATACGTTCCAACAAGTCTACATCACGAATTTTATTGCGTTTAACAATATCTTTTAGCAGAACAGAATTAAAGAGATCGTGAAGATAAAGTCTGGCTGCATCATCTTGATATTGTATATTTGCAAGGTATGGCATACCTCCAGAGATTAGATACTTCTGGAAATATTGCTGAATTGATTCATTAGGAGCAATTGGACGGTATAGTTCCAGAAACTCTGAAAAAGAGAATGGATATATTACAAATTCTACATAGCGTCCCCCAAGATATGTGGAAAGTTCACCAGATAAAAGCTTAGCATTTGAACCGGTAATATAGATATCACAATCAAGTGTAACACGCAGAGAGTTAATGCATTTCTCCCAATCTTCAACTTCTTGAATTTCATCGAAAAAGAGGTAGATTTTACCGTTTATGGTTTTAGCACGATTGGTAATTTCATCATGTAAAGCCTTTGCAGTCTGTAGGTGAGAATAGTTCAAATCTTCAAAGTTGATTGAGATAAATTGTGTCGGATGTATTCCTGACGCAGTCAGTTCTTCCTTAATCAAGTCTAGCATAACTGATTTGCCGCAACGTCGGATACCAGTCATTACTTTTATAAGGTCTGTCCCAATAAAAGGGCGGATGCGTTTCATATACATTTCTCGTTTAACCATAAAATTAGCCTCCTTTTCTATAGCTAGTTAGAATATATCACTTTTATAACTGATTTTCAATTGATATATTATGATTTTATCAGTTATAACTGATAAAGTTTGGATTTATAGCAATTGCATAAGTTATGGATAAAAATAGAATGCAATTTATTTAATGGCATTGTTATTTTTAAAAATTGTACCTCTAAGTAATAAAAAAATACCTTTTTAAAAAATTGATATAAATATTAGGTAATATATGCAAATAAAACATTCGAAGGATAATAGATGATTATCTTTCAAATAATTAATGGAGGATTTACGATGGATAATCGTATTTCTATAAATGACATCTTATTGTCAGAAATGAACTCTATATTTGATAAGGCAAAACTGAGAGATAATATATTTAAAGAATACTATGGAAAACTAAAAGATAAAACATTAGCGTCATTGTTTTTACAACCCAGTACACGAACGCAACTCAGTTTCCAATCTACTATTATTGGAATGTTGATTATAGCGTTGGTACATAATGGAAGTCTTAAAAAGAAAATTCTTATTACTATGATGTGTTTTGGTGTGAGCTGTGCAATAGATATGCTGGCAGCATTTGTACTTATGGATACGCCTCGTAGCAATAATTATGTATTGTTTAGTTCTTTCCTGTCAGTGGTAATATTTTATGCGTTTGTAGTAATATTGAAGAATATCTATAGAAAGCGAAATAGAGAAGAATTTTCTGGACAATGGGTATTTTTATGCAAGATAATGTTCTGCTAAGAGAGCAGATTGCAATATATGAATCAGAACTCAGGGCAAATGTGGAACAGGACAGGCAGGTACAAGCTATACGGCATGATATGAAGCCTAACATAAGAGAAATATATTTGCTTGCTGACAAGAATAAGGATAATGATATTATCAGATATCTTGATGAGATGTCTGACAGTATGGAGAATATAAAGAAAGTTGCCTCAACAGGAAATTCAGTATTTGATGGAATACTTAATTATTATGCTCAGAAGATTAAGCAGGAAATGAATGATGTTAATTTTTCTGTTACTTTGAAAATTCCTACAGACCTTGAAATAAGTAGCTTTGATATGAATGTAATTCTGGGAAAACTTCTTGATAATGCAATGGAAAATGTGAGCGGAGAAGCAGGACAAGAATTACAGATAGAGGCAGTGTTAGAATACATAGAAGGTTTGCTAAGAATAGAAGTTGTTAATACATTTGCAGGAAATGTTAATAAAGATGGAGAAAGATTTATAAGTCATAAAGGTCAGGGACATGGATTTGGACTTACTAATGTGAAGAAGATAACAGAAAAATACAGCGGATATATGATGACAGAGCATGAGTCGAACAGATTCAAGGTAGTTGTATTGTTATATTTATAAATTTAAAAGGCAGATAATCTCTTATATGGGAATTATCTGCCTTTTAAATATAGTTGAACCCAGATAAGGACAAAACTTTGAAATTCAATTTTTATGACGGCGAGAGGGA
>CAVAPS010000011.1:0-63207 GCA_963590775.1 Desulfovibrio piger | reverse complement strand
ATTTGTAACGATTTGAGAAGATATAATAAGATAAGGGAAAAGTCACTTAGAATTTTATATAAATTTTATAGTAGAGGTACATTTTAACAATGTTTTATTAATACTGCTTTATAAATGCTGTTTTATCTGGTACATGCATGCAGGTATTTCTCTTTAGTTGCCATGCCACCGCGAATATGGCGCTCCTGTTTATTGACGTCAAGTATTTTGCGGGCTTCTTTGGCAAGCTCAGGATTGATTTCCATAAGTCTGGTAGTAACATCTTTATGTGCTGTGCTTTTGCTTACGTTAAATGCTTTAGCAGTCTGTCTTACAGTAGCCTTATGTTCAATTATGTAATATGCCAGTTGTATGGCACGTTCTTCTATATAGTCTCGCATGTGGGGACTCCGCAGGATTCATTTATACAATCTATGCCAGAGCAGGACATTTTATGTTAGAATGAAACAAGACAGACAACAAGGAGACGAATAATGGTTGCAGAGTATAGTGTATGGCAGCAGGGAATCGAAGTTAATTATGCTGCATTATGCGAAGTGGAAAAAATGGAGAATCTTGCTTTAGATGAGTGAGATAATTGCCGGAGTTGTTGGCGAGTTTCTTCATAATGAGGATATTGCGGAAGATTTTGGAGCATATTATGACCTGTATAATAAGTACAGGGATGATTATGGAATAAACAATATTCTTGAGGGTAATGCTACACCGGATATATACAGACGAATGGTAGAAGCTGATTATGAGGAGAGACTTACTGTGGTAAATCTTCTGCTTGACACTCTGAATAAGCATTTTAAATATGCAGCTTCTTTAAAGGCTGATACTGACAACTGGTATAAGTCTATTAAAGATAAGATTAAGGCGGGAGAGGATGCAGCCGTTATTGATAAAGAGAAAGCAGAATTTGCTGCACAGGCTGAAAAGCTGGAAGGTGTTGAGGAACAGACTCTTGCAAAGTTAGAGAATGCATTTGACTTTCTGGAAGGTTCTAAACAGGAGATTTCAAGGGAAGATATCGGAAAGCTCGACAATGAAATGCTTATATTTGTCACAGGTCTTACAACGGGAAAAGAATCATCATCATTCCTGCTTGTAAATCCGTGTGACAGATACAAGTCTTATAGTGCCATGTACTTAAAGGGCGGCAGAAGAAACCGGCTTCTTAAAGAAATGGAATAAAGTTACGATTGAATAAATCGGACATTACATTTTTGATTTCTTTGCAAACATAAGAAGCACGCTGATTGAAAGCAGTGCGCTTGAAATCCAGATTGTGTGGATTCCGAACATCATTGAAAGGTTTCCACCGATACCTGCGCCGATTGCAAAGAATAATATTATGCCGAAGTAATATCCGGCTTTCTTAAGAGATGCCTTATTGCCGGTACGTACAAATACTGAAAGTGCGTCTGTACCGCTTCTTAAGTTACCGATGCACATGGTGCTCGCATAAGAATATCCATTGACTTTTCTGAATGCCTGTACCTGCATCGCACATGAGAACGATACGATTATTGTTGCAAACATGTCCATTGAATGGGGCATGAAGCCGACTGCAATTAAGATTACAATCTCAATAAGTAATATTGCCTGCCGCCAGTGAAGTCTGGTGGCATTTTTGTATTTGCCCTGAATTCGCTCTGTCACGAATACGCCAAGACCAAATGCTAAGAATGGCAGGAGATATTTAACTCCCTGATACCATTCGCCCATCATAAAATGTGTACTCATAAGAACCACATTACCAGTCTGTGCATTGGAGAATACTTCATTTCTAGTAAAATATGTATATGCGTCCTGAAGTCCACCGGACATGGCAAGGAATACGCTGTTTATGAAGGCCTCGGACATCTGTATATCCGGCAGCTTCTTAGCGAGGGCGTTGTGAAGCTTTGATGCCATAAATACCTCCTTGTGTTTTATAACTTTGGTTGTTATAGCACAAGGAGGATTTGTTGTAAAGGGTATATAAATATTAGATATGTTGTTACTTTCCCAGTGCTGTCTTCTGTGGCACTTCTGTTTCTTTTTCGTAGCATGCAAATGCACTGTCAACAAGCTCTTTATCCGGCTTAGGTGTGAATAGGCTGACTACAGGGACGATAATCATTCCGGCAAACATTGCAAATGCACCGCAGTTGATAGGTGACTGGAGCCATGTCGGGAAGCTTGCTTTGAAGAAGATGTTGGCAATCATGAGTACTGAACTGAATAAAAAGCAGGCCCAGCATGAAGCTTTGGAAACCTTCTTAGAGTAAAGTGAGAACATGAATGGTGCAAGGAATGAACCTGCAAGCGCGCCCCATGATATTCCCATAAGCTGTGCAATAAATGTTACTGAACTCTTGTACTGGATAAGTGCAAGTATCGCAGATATTGCAATAAATACAACGACAAGAATTCTTATGTATAATACCTGTTTCTTCTCGCTCATGTTCTTAATAAAGTTGTCATTTAAGAAGTCAATAGTAAGTGTTGAGCTTGAAGCTATTACAAGTGATGAAAGTGTAGACATTGAAGCTGACAGCACAAGAATTACAACCAATGCAATAAGTGCAGGGCTTAAATTAGAAAGCATTGTTGGAATTATTGAGTCGAAGCCGTTAGCCTTGACATATATCTGGTCAGAGAATAATCTTCCGAAGCCTCCAAGAAAATAACATCCGCCTGAAACTACAAGTGCAAATATTGTTGATATTACAGTACCCTTCTGGATAGAGGCTTCATTATCAATGGCATAGAATTTCTGAACCATCTGTGGAAGTCCCCATGTTCCGAGTGATGTAAGGATTACAACACATAACAGGTTGAAAGGGTCAGGTCCGAAAAATGAAGCAAATACACCGGGAGTATCGGTTACTGACGGGTCGGACACATTTGCAAGTCCCTGCAGTGCTGACATGAAACCGCCTTTAGAGTGGATTACGGCAGCGATAACTGCAACGATACCGAACAACATGATAATTCCCTGAATGAAATCATTGATTGCTGTAGCCATGTAACCACCGGCAATTACATAGATTGCGGTAAGTGTTGCCATGATTATGATACAGACGCTGTAATCAATGTTGAAAGCCATACCGAAAAGTCTTGAAAGTCCGTTGTAGAGCGAAGCTGTGTATGGAATCAGGAAAATGAATATGATAACGGAAGTACCGATTTTTAATGGATTGCTGCCGAATCTCTTTCCGAAAAACTGCGGCATGGTTGCTGAGTCAAGGTGCTGGCTCATAATTCTTGTTCTTCTGCCGAGTACGACCCATGCAAGAAGTGAACCTATGATTGCGTTGCCGATACCAGCCCATGTTGCGGCAATTCCGTATTTCCAGCCGAACTGGCCTGCGTATCCAACGAATACAACAGCTGAGAAATAAGATGTTCCGTATGCAAATGCGGTGAGCCACGGACCGACGCTTCTTCCACCGAGAACGAAACCATTAACATCAGTTGCATGCTTGCGGCAGTACAGACCAATGCCTATCAGCACCGCAAAGTAGATAATAAGAATAACTAGTTTTAACATAAAAACCCCATATTAATTGTATTATGCTATGCTTCATGAATTTAAAGTGTAACGCTTTAAATTGATAAAGTAAGCATAAATGAATTGTAACATATGGGAGATGGATTGGCAAGGAGAAAGTGAGTGAAACAGAGGTATTTACGCTCTTCTCTTCATCTTTCTGTATGCGATATTCATTATTATTGCAAGCACAACGCCAAGTGACACATAAGTTATCAAATCTGTATTAGCATATGTCAGGTTAAGGATGGCTGTTCTTCCGAGGAGTCTGTTGCTGAGTAACATAGCAGCTTTGCTCAGAATTACATTAAATGCCACATATTCAAGTCCGGCATATATGACAAATAATACAGGCAGGTAAATTCTGCTTACCGACAATGGTAAAGAGAATATTATTAATGATATAAGTGACAAGGCAAGTAATATGATCATTGTTACATAAAATGAGCCTGATGAAATTGTCTGGTATATTCCGGCAAGACCGGCAGCACGATACTGTGCATCTGCGTATATTCCTGAAGCATAATTATTAATAGCTTTCTTAGCGGATTCAGTGTCTGCAAAAAGTGATAATGTAATGTTGTTGTCCGTATTATCTGTGTAATCTTTAATACTGTTATATGTGACAGATGATAAAGCTGTAAGCTCATCATCTATATTAATGTCAATCTCGTCAAATGATTTGCCGTCACGCAGACCTTTTGTCAGCGCATCTGTATATTTTCTGGCAATACTGTCTATGGCAGATGAATTCTGAATAGTAGTCTGGATATCGGAAAGCAGCCTGTTATATTGAGATACATCCATGCCAGCCTGATCGCTTGATGGGAGGCTATCAATAACTGTATCCATGTATCTGCCAGAGATTGCAGAAGAAAGTCCGGCATCTTTTATTATGTCTGCTGCATAAAAAGGTACATTTTTATTAATATTTAAACCAAACATTGATATTAAGAATAGTATGGTTGAAACAATTAAAAGAGGCTTGTTGCTCTTCTTATAAAGCTTTGCGTCATAGCGTAGTCTATAAGCTTCATCAAGTGAATCACTGGTGAAATCTATATTATTTACAGACAGGAAATCTTTCATGTTCTGTAATTTTTCCCCATCAGCCTTTACACATCTTATTAACAAACTGTCTTTTCTTTCGAAGAAATAGAGGCTTCCGGCAGAAATACATTTTTTAATATTGGCGGGCGACAGAAAAAGCCTGCCATCTACATATATTCCATCATTGGTAATTGTGGTTTTTCTATTCTTCTTTGTCTGTGAATTAAAGAAAGCTTTGACTTTTCTATCTTTGAAACTGCTGGTACGGTTGGCATACAATATGTTTATATAGGACTGGCAGTCCTCAAGCGTCCAGCCAGATGTATTATTATGTTCAGTACTCATGTAAGAAACCTCCTTTAATAATTTATATGGGTAATTATCTTATTAGCGTTTGCCGCCGCCAAAGCCACCATTCTGACCATTCATGTCAGGAGCGTTGCCGCTGTTCTGATTATTCATGTCAGGAGCGTTACCGCCGTTCTGACCGCTCATGCTGCCGCCGCCGAAACCGCCGGTGCTTGAAGCTCCCATTGTTCCTGATTCCTGAGTCCAGTCTGCGATAGATTCAGAACCTCTGTAGAGTGTGTAGCTTGTGCCGGTTGTAAGTGTGTCAGAGCATATCCAGCCGTTGCTGAATGATCCATCAACAGTGAAGCTTATTACCTCGTTGCCAGAAGAATCTTTAAGAGAGTAGCTTCCAGAGCTGAAGGATACTGAACTTAATACATAAGCATTAACAGAGTTTACAGGTGTTTCGCATACACCGCCGAGTGCAACGCATGTTCCACCAGTTATTGTGACAGTACCATCCACATCAATTGATCCTGATACATTTCCTGAAGAACTGCCACCCTTGACTAATACAAATCCACCAGTCTGTACGTAGTTTCCGTTAGAGTCAATACCATCAGTATCGCCGGATGCTGTTGTTACATCTATATATCCGCCATTTACATTAATGATTGGAGTTGTCTTTCCATCACCTGTGCAGGCATTGATACCATCATCAGTAGCGTATACATATATCTTGCCGCCATTTAAGTTGATAGTCATAGCCTCAAGTCCTTCATATGAAGTTACTACATTAATGTAACCGTCATTGACATCAAGCTGTTTGTCAGCATGCATGCCGTCATCACCTGAAGAAATTGTAATTGTACCACCGTTGATGACAATAGTTCCTTTGCCGTCCTCGCCGGTTTCAAGCACGCCTGAATCAGAGTTGGCGTGGATGCCGTCATCTGTTGAACTTATGTTAATTGTAAAGCCAGAAATATTTATTTCGCTGTCAGCTTTAATACCCTTAGTTGAGTAAGATTTTTTAGAAGAATTGCCGGACTGGTTATTGCCGCCAGGCATTCCTGAACGGTCATTGCCGCCAAAGCCGCCACCGGTGCTGCCGTTCATGTCAGGGGTGTTACCATTACTCATGTCAGGGGCGTTACCATTGTTCATATCAGGAGCATTACCGTCGCCGAAGCCGCCCGGTGCGTTGCTGATAGTATCAGAAGCTGTCACATAAGAAACAGTGTTGGCAGAAGCAGTTTTATTAGTAGAGCTGTTTGAACCGGAAGATGTACCGGAAGAACTGCCAGATGTTGTAACTTCTTCACTGTATTCAGAATAAGTGTCAGTATAAATGTTTAAGTTACCGTCACCTGATATATCCACTCCGTAAGCTGCGTCTATACCGTCACATGCTGCATACACATCAATGTTTCCACCAGTGATTGTAACGATTCCTTTCTGGTTGCCTTTGTTAGAAAGGCTGCTGTTAGAAGTCTTAATGCCATCGCCCTTAGTAGAGATTGCAATTATGTTGCCTGACTCAATATCAACGGCGTCGTTGCCTTTGATGGCATTGTTCACAGCAGTAACTTTAACAATCACATTTTTAATAGAAAGGTCGTCCTTGCTCTGGATACCATTATTGTAATTGCCAGTTACAACTAAAGCTCCTTTTCCGACAAGCTTTATATCGCATGTTGCGTAGATTGCTGCGTTGCCGGCGTCATCAGAAGAATCGTCAGTTGCTTCAGCACGATTGTCAATTACTTCGTTAAATGTGTTCTCTTCTGATTTAATCTTGACTTCGGAAGCATTTTTAACATATATAGGTGAACCGCTTGAGCAGGTGATAGATGTTCCGTTTAATACGATGGTAACTTCGTCCTCATCACCTGCGTCAACGATAAGCTGTCCTTCAGATAAAAGTCCTGATACTGTATATTCACCAGCCTTAGTGATTGTGTATACAGAATCTGACTGTGTAATTCCGTCTGATGTATCAGATGTCACAGTGAAATCATCGGTAATGGCAACTCTGTAATTCTCAGCATCATCTGCGTGTGTTACATCTGTGTCATCTTTAGTAATGCTTGAAGTGATGGTAGTCTGGCTGCCTGATGCAGTAGTAGCTGTTGTAGTTGAATTCTTGGCACAGCCTGCAGTCATAAGACACATTGTAAGAATAACTGCGGCTACGCAATTTTTTTTGATTTTATTTAATTTAATCATAGTCATCTCTCCATTTCTTTAGTGTTAGTTGTTATTTGATTGTCTATAGTTTATGGGAGAAATTTGACTAAAATATGGTATGAATGCGAACATTTTGTGTCCTGCTTAGTCATGTGGAATATCATTAAAACGTCCGTCAAGCTCTTCCGTCTTTACCACATTTATAAATGCGTGATTGTCAATTGAGCGTATCAATGTGATAAGTTCGTGCTTCGCTTCGGAGTTGATGACTGAATATATGAGCGTGCGCTCCTTTTCCTCGTAGCAGCCGATTCCCTTGAAAAGTGTGGCGTCGTGGTTGGTTGTGTTCTTGATGGCGTGATAGATTTCTTCGGATTTGTCGGAGATGATGAAAAGCGTCATCTTCTGGTAGCGTTTGTACATGAACTGGATTACCTGAGTGCTGCAGAACTGGTATATTATCGAGTAGAGCGCGATTGACCAGCCGAAAAGTCCGCCTGCGATAAGCAGAATCACAACATTTCCAAGAAGAATATAGTTCCATGCGTCTATTCCTTTAACATGAGAGAAATAGATACTTATAAAGTCAGTGCCGCCAGTGGTTGTGCCGACATTGAGGCACAGGCTGATTGCAAATCCATTGATAATTCCGCCGAACACGCTTATAAGCAGGATATCTTCTGTAAAAATGTACGGTGGAAGAATATCAACAAGCACACTGGAAAGTATAATCACCACAATTGAGTAGATGGTAAATTTCTTGCCGATGTAGCGGTAGGCAATGTAGGCAGGAAATATGTTCAGTGCCACATTGAATATTGTAAATGGGATGCTGATTCCGAAGAAGCGCAGTCCGATTGCCTGAAATAACAGTGAAACTCCTGAAAATCCGCCTGGCAGCAGGTCTGCGACCTTGGCAAAGCATCTTAAGTTCCATGCGTACAGCACAGAAGCGATTATAACTATGATGAATCTGAAAATCTGGTAAAACTTAGGATATTTAACCTCTAAAGATTTAAACATATACAAGCCTCCATATTATGTGTTGAATATCATGTTAAATATAATAAGCAATTAATTATTATTTGTGCGAGTTGTTGTAGGCCGCCTGAATGTCAGCAGGGAGCTTATCTGGAAGCATTGCATGTATTCCGTCCTCGTTGCCGTCTTTGATTGCCTGCTCGTAGTAGAAACATTTGAAAGTAAGCATATCAAGCGTTTCTTGCATTTTTTCCATCTCTTTCTCAACAGCAGTCTTCTGTCTCTCAAAAAGCTGTTTTCTGAGCTCGTAAGTCTTGCTGCCTTCCTGACACCATTCCATAAACTGCTTGATGTTGCGGATTTCAAGACCTGATTTCTTAAGACATTCAATAAGCTTGAGTGATGCGATTTCTTTGTCCGAAAACTGACGGATTCCCGAAGCACGCTGAATTGCTGGGAATAATCCTTCTTTATCGTAATATCTTAATGTTGAAACCGGAAGATTAAACATTTCTGAAACCTGTCCTATTGTGTACATAACGCACCTGCTTTCTGTAAGTCATGCTTACCTGATATTAGTTTTTTACAAAGTGATAATAAAATTCACAAAATGTTCACTATTGGAGTATTGACATAAAGTTAGGTTTAACTCTTATGCTTAAATAGTAGCACAGAAAACGTATTAATTCAATTTAAACTTGATTTAAAGTTAGTCAGGTATTATTCAGCTTAAATAGGAATATTCTGAAATGATATTGGACAGAAGGCAGGTATTTTATGGAGGATAAATGTATGAAATGGAGACAGGAAAAAGACATGCCGGTATTTATGTATATTTTTCTTAACAAAATAGAAGATACCGAAGATGTGATATGGTCAGAGAAAGAAAAAAATGAGGCATACAAGGAGTTTAAGAAGCTGTCAGAACTTGCGGGTGAGGACTCATCTGATGTAATAAAAAAATGTCTTAAAATAATTAAAGAAACAAGACATATTGTAGAGTATGAGCTGTGGAATAAGATTGTATATTTTATGACTGATTATATTAATGGTGAGACTGTGTGGGGATAAATTACTTGATAGCACAGCATTTTCTACTTATAATTAATGTAGCACATTTGTTATAAGAGGAAATGTATGGGAAATGATTACGATAAGGATAAGAAATTATTTAAAATAGGTGAGGTTGCAGGGATTTTCAATATCAGTATGGGGACAATCAGACATTATGAGAAGGCAGGGCTTCTAAAGCCGGAATATGTTGATGCGGAAAGTGGTTACAGGTATTACAGCGACAGGCAGTTTGAGGTGCTTAATACGATACGGTATTTGAGGGTGCTTGATATGTCGCTTGAGGAGATTGCAGATTTCTTAAAGGACAGAGATATTGATGTTATAGAGGAGAAGCTGGAAAATCAGAAGGCACTTATTGCAATGAAACAGTATGAGCTTGAGCTTGTGTCAAGAAAGATTGACCATAGGCTAGAGCAGATAAGAGATGCGTTTCAGTCGGAGCTTGATGTTATAAGGGAATGTACAATACCGGCGAGCCGTATTGTGTGGATGCGTGATTCGCTGAAATTAAGTACATATCTTGATCTTGAAGAGCAGATAAGAATACTGCAGAAGAACCAGTCGCAGCCTCTGGTATTCATGGGAAAGGTCGGAGTTGGAATATCACAGGAGACACTTCTTGCAGGGCAGTATGGCAATTACGAACTTGTGTATATTATTCTTGATGAAGAAGATGAATACGAGGGCGAAACAGAGTACATAGAAGAGCTTCCATGTGTAAGTGTGCGTTTTAACGGAAGCCACAAGGAAGCTTCAGTATATTATAAGAAGCTTGCCAGATATATCAAAGAAAATGGAATGGAAATCGCAGGATTTTCAAGGGAAGTCACGCTCATAGATAATGGAATAACGAATGATGAGAGCAAATTCGTGACGCAGATAAGTATTCCGGTAAAGAAAAAATAGAATTGTGGTTGACCTTACAATTGTTGTAAGGTTTAATATATTGGCAGTTACCTTTGGGGTGGCTGCTAATTTATTTTTTGAATTAAGCATATGTGTAATGATGTCTGGTTGTGTGTGTGTCTATGTGGACTCGAATTTTTCTAAGCCGTGTGGGAGTTAATGCCATTATATGCATAAAGTCTGTGAGTGAAAGCTCGTTCAAGCGAAGCACGTTTGCTTTCGCTCGCAGTAATAGACATTGCAGATGATGGCATTTACTCCCGCTAGGCGAAGAAAACCTGAGAGTTTGCATAGGCACACACAGTCAGACACCAATTCACACACAGTAAATAAAAAACACATTTTAATTACATTAAACAGGAGAAGAGAATATGGAAAAGAACCTTACAACAGGAAGCGTATCTAAGACAATTGTATATTTTGCTTTGCCGTATTTGCTGTCGTATTTCTTACAGACTTTGTACGGAATGGCCGATTTATTCATAACAGGTCAGTTCTGTGGCGTTGATTCGATAACGGCTGTGTCTAACGGAAGTCAGGTAATGCATATGCTGACAGTAATTATTGTCGGGCTTGCAATGGGAACAACGGTGGTTATCGGTCGTGCGATTGGTGCTAATAATACAAGAAATGCAGGCACTGCAATCGGTAATACAATAACTCTTTTTATGGGATTGTCGGTTGTACTTACAGTTGCCCTCATGGCACTTGTAAAGCCGATTGTAAATCTTATTGCGATTCCGGAGGAGGCTGTCAGCGGAACAGTTGCTTACCTTATAATATGCTTTATCGGAATACCATTTATAACTGCTTATAATATAATAAGTTCAATATTCAGGGGAATGGGTGATTCTAAGAGTCCGATGTATTTTATTGCTGTTGCCTGTGCTGCCAATATTACACTTGACTATCTGTTTATTGGGGCATGCGGTTTAGGTCCTATAGGAGCGGCACTTGGAACAACACTTGCCCAGACGCTAAGCGTTATAGTATCGTTAATTGCCATCAAAGTGAAAAAGACAGGAATACATTTGTCTGCAAATGATTTAAAGCCTCAGCGAGAGGTAATGGGTGAGATATTAAAGGTCGGAATTCCGGTTGCAATACAGGACGGCTGTATTCAGGTTGCGTTCATTATAATAACGATGATTGCCAACCACAGGGGACTTGATACATCGGCAGCAGTTGGTATCGTTGAGAAGATGATAAGTGCAATATTCATAATTCCATCGTCTATGCTTGCAACAGTTTCAGCGCTTTCAGCACAGAATATTGGTGCAGGCAAGCATGACCGCGCAGCTCTGACACTGAAATACGCAACATTTATAACATGCACATATGGTGTTGTGATGGCGATAGTTATGCAGTTTATCGCAAGCGGGCTTATTGGTCTGTTTACATCTGATTCAAATGTGGTTTTACTCGGAACGCAGTATATGAGAAGCTACATAATTGATACAATGTTTGCAGGTGTGCATTTCTGCTTCAGTGGATATTTTGCAGCTTATGGAAAGTCTTATATTGGATTTCTGCATAATATAATTTCGATTACATTTGTGAGAGTTCCGGGGTCTTACCTTGCTTCAAAGCTGTTTTCAGCTACACTGTTTCCGATGGGACTTGCTGCACCGGCAGGCTCGGTGTTATCAGTTGTGATATGCGTTGTGGCATTCGTGTATCTTAAGAGAAGAGGAAAGCTGGGATAGAATTAGAATGATTAATAAAAAGAGCACAGGCAATTTTACAGTCTGCGTTCTTTTTGTCTATAGAAATGCAAAATATTATGAGTTGTATTATCTTTTGCAAAGTCCATTTAAATATGCTTGTAATAATTTTTTGTCCTGACAAGATAATTCATTATAACGATTTAAAATATCCTGTTCTTCTGGCGAAATACTTTCGTTTCTTAAAGGATTTGTTTCAAAATCAAAAAATTCTGAAAGACTCATATTAAATCCCTTACATATTTTTTCGAGTGTTGTGACGGTCGGACAAGTCTCACGATTAAAAATGTTATTTAAACTTGAATATGCGATATCTGAGTTTTTTGCAAGTTTGTAAAGAGTCCAGTGTTTAAACTCCAGTAACTGTTGTATGCGATCTAAAACGGCATGTTCAATCAAGAATATCACTCACTTTCGTCTGTTTTATTTAATTGTACTTAGTTTGAGAAATAATATACAGATGATAAAAAGGACAACATATTGAAACTATAGCTCAACTGAGTTATAATTGGAAATCATACTATATAGAATAAAGAAAGAGAGGTTTTTTATGAAAAGGAAAAGCTTGATAATGGGAGCTGCGGTATGGATTTTATCAGTCACAAGCATTTTTAGTAGTGGTAAAATTAATGTAAAGGCTGAAGAACAAATTCAGGAACAGAATGCATTTAAATGGGAGGTTAGTGACAGTTATAGTAAAACAATAGCTCAAGAAGATTATGATGTGATTAATACATATTATGGTGCTTACAATTATTGTTCTGATAAAGTTGTATTTTTCAAAGACAGTTCAGATATAGGTGTTAATCTTGAACAGTCATTGTATAGTGCTGATAATATACTTGGCTGGGCTGTACAGGAATGTGCTTTGAGCAGGAATGAATCAGGAAAACTTGTAGTAGATGACAAAGGATTTGGCTTTGCTCAAAGAGTGTATTATGTTTTAACAGAAAATGGTACTAAGAAAAGGGAGACAGCAAGTGGCGGACCTAATCTTAAATTTGATGTTGAACCAAATTTTATGCAGCCCGAAGGTGGAAGTATGAAACTTAATCCTGTAAGCTGCAAAACAGCATATGAATCAAAAAACAATGACGGAATGTACACTTTATATAATAAATCAGACGCGATAGATCTATCTATTATTTTTATCAGATATGTTGATTCTGATGGAAAAGAAAAAAATGAAGCCTTATTCATAATGCCAGATTATATGGAAAATAAAACTGTATTAAATTTTGATGATAATTTAGAATCAGATCAGTATGTAATTGATATATCTGATTCACAGGTTATTAATAAGGATGCATTTGAAACTATACTGAATCAGAATAAGACAAAGGATATTGTGATTAAATCAAATAATAATGTTACTTTTACATTTGAAAAAGGTTCAATGGCTGGTGCAGAAGGAAAAGATAATTATGATTTTTCATCTCAGGTTAATTATGAATTTAATGACAATATGCCATCAGATGTAAGTAAAGATAACTTTATAATGCAGATAAAATTTAATTATTTGAATACTATGCCGGTAAAACCTGATGTTTGTTTTTTCATTGGAACAGAATATGTGGGTAAAACTGTTTATTATTCAGGTATAAGTGATGAAGGAATTTCATCAGATATGTTGGAAGCAGAAGTGGATGATGAAGGATATATAAATGTAAAACACTCAGATTATGCAACATATATAATAACAAGTTCAAAATTAGAAAGTGATAATGCCAATTCAGAATCAGAAAGCAATAATGCAAATGCAGGTGAAGTACTATCACCTAAAACTGGAGATAATAATGAATTTATAATATACATAACTTTGATTATGTTATCTATTGGTGGATTAGCATTGACTATAAAAAAGAAGAATAAGGCCTATTAATATTTGTAATGATGAATATTAATGTCAGATTTTAAGTTAATGCTTATAACATGTGTATATAGTATGATGATTGTAGTGATTATGAAATTTAAGGAAATGGGTAAGTTGCCTGATAATTTTGTAATATTTGAAAAGAAAAAGAATAATTTATCAAGGGCAAAGGAGCCGGAAATCTTTAGGGATTCTGGCTCTTTTTCGTTGTTTAGATTGGACCTTGAAGCGAAGGGGAAGCATGAGGAAGTCCAAAAGACAAGTCAGCGCGCCAGAGCAGAGACCAATCAATACATTTTTACAAAAAAATTTATATAAAAATCCCACAAATCCCTTGACCTAAAGCTAACTTCAAGTTGTATGATACAAATATCAAATGACTTACAGTTTATGAAAGAAGGGGTGTTATTATCATGAAATTTATGGATAAGGACGATTTTGAGAAGCAGAATGTTTTCGGAACAGGTCAGGCAAATACTGCATATGCACAGTATTTTATTGGTGATTCTTTCCTGAATCCGCTCACAGATCCTAAGTGTGGACTTTTTCTTGCAAATGTGACTTTTGAACCGGGATGTCGTAACAACTGGCATATTCATCATGCTGCAAAGGGCGGCGGACAGATGCTTATATGTACTGCCGGAGAAGGCTGGTATCAGGAAGAGGGCAAGGAGCCTGTAAGTCTTGTGCCGGGAACTGTAATCGCAATTCCACCAGAAGTTAAGCACTGGCATGGAGCTAAGAAGGATAGCTGGTTTTCACATATTGCCGCAGAAATTCCGGGCGAGAATTGCAGCAATGAGTGGTGCGAGCCTGTTACTGACGAAGAATATAACAAATTAGGCTAGGAGGATATGAATAATGGCTAAGATTGTACAGACAGCAGGAAGAAATGCGTTGGGAGAATTCGCATCGGAGTTCGCACATTTTAACGATGATGTGCTTTTCGGAGAAAACTGGAACAACGAGGACATCGATTTAAAAACAAGATGCATAATAACAGTAGTTGCACTTATGTCGTCAGGAGTAACTGATTCATCACTTAAGTTCCATCTTGAAAATGCTAAGAAGAACGGAGTAACAGCAAAAGAAATCGCAGCAGTTATTACACATGTAGCATTTTACGCAGGCTGGCCAAAGGCATGGGCTGTATTCAACATGGCTAAGGAAGTATGGAAAGAGGATTAATTGAAAGGTTAGGTAAGAACTGATGGGTGTTTTGAGCGAAAATTATACATTAAGTAACGGCGTAAGGATTCCAAAGCTTGGACTTGGAACATGGTTTATTGAAGATGCGGATGCAGCAGAGGCAGTTAAGGCGGCTGTTGCAGCTGGATATCGTCATATTGATACAGCACAGGCTTATGGCAATGGCTGACAAATATGGCGTAACAGTTCCTCAGCTTTGTATCCGTTACACAATCCAGCTTGGTGCAGTTTCACTTCCAAAGACTGGCAATGCAGAGCATATGAAGTCTAATGCACAGGTTGATTTTGAAATCAGTGCAGAGGATATGGAAGTGCTTAAGAACTTCAAGAAGATAGAAAGTTATGGTGAGAGCAGCGGCTTCCCAGTATATGGTGGAATGCTGTAATTATCAGTTTAATTACAAATGAATTGAAGAACGGGCGGATTGTTACTGGCGGATTGCCTCCGGCAATCCGCCTTGTTTTGTGAGGAGGGAAGGATATGTGTTGATTATAAGAGGGAGTGGAGAGGTGGCAGCATTTGATGAAGGTGTGATGTGGGAGAGAGTGTATAATAAAAAATGAGCTGCGGGGTATGGAGAAGAAAAAGAGAAGATGATACCCTACAAGCATAAGAATTCTCAATCTCAACTTAATAAGTCACTAACAAAATTAATAGCAGCTTTGAAAAATATCAATATCGTGATATTATAATGAAACGACCAAGTGAAAAACATGATATGATGTTTTACTGGGTATACGCTGATTGGTAATATTATTAGAAATACAAGGAGAATTTATGTATCACAAGAAGTTAGAAGCTGATATCAGATGTCCATTGGAATATGGACTTGAAGTATTTGGAGGCAAGTGGAAGTCAAGAATTATATGTGTTCTTGCAGAGAAGAAGACATTAAGATATAGTGAGTTAAGAACAGAGATGGTTAATATTACAGATGCAGTATTGTCTACAACATTAAAGGCATTGATTGCGGACGATATTGTTTCAAGAAAATCATATGATGAAATCCCGCCAAGAGTTGAATATTCACTTACGGAAAAAGGTTGGTCTGTAATGCCGATATTGCAGAGTATATGCGACTGGTCAGGTGCATTTTACAAGAAGGAAACTGAAAAAGAAATGAGCCAGTGCATGAAGTGCGACCATAAATAATTGGCAAGCAAAAGGAATGAAGCTGGCAGGAAGCTTAGTCAGGAAGAATGATACACGCGGGGGAATGGGAATTGCGGGAAAGATGATAGAGCTGATTAAGGAAAAATATAAGAACTATCTATACATAGATGTGATGCCGGAGGAGCGCAGCAACGTGCCATTCTATGAGAGACACGGGTTTAGCATAATGGAGGATAGCGTGGCGATGACGCGCATTAATTATTCAGATAAGAGATGATGAAGGGAAGGTTATTATGTGAAAAAAATAACCTTTCTTTTCAAATTGACATTTATTGTGTAAAATGTTACATGGAACTGTCTGGCGGTATACCGGAAGGCAGCGATACGACATATGCGATATGCAGAAATGGAGAGGGATTTGAGCAGATTAACGATTATAACTAAGGACAAGGCTCAGGTTACAATGGAGTCTTTATATCAGGATTTGGAAAGAAGAATAGTAGCAAGTCCACCGGGATTGTGTACTATCGACCTTACGAGGTCATTTATTAAAATGTGTCTTGCACAGTCATGTGGCAAATGTGTACCATGCAGGGTAGGACTCAGGCAGCTTGCGAGACTTTTTGATGATGTTCTTGATGGCAATGCGACAGAGGAAACTCTTGATGTCATCAGGCTTACAGCAGAGGGAATCTATTATTCCGCTGATTGTGCAATCGGATATGAGGCAGCCAAGCTTGTGTTAAAATGTATAGACGGATGCGGGGATGATTTCAGGTCACATATCGAGAGAGGCTTCTGTTCATGTAACAGTAACCAGCCAGTTGCATGTGTGAAATCATGTCCGGCAGGAGTAGATATTCCGGGATACATAGCACTTGTGCATGAAAAGAGATATGCAGACGCGGTTCGACTTATCAGAAGAGATAATCCAATGCCTACAACATGTGCATATATATGTGAGCATCCGTGTGAAAACAGATGTAAGAGAACACTTATCGATGCACCGGTCAACATCAGGGGACTTAAGAAAATGGCGGTTGATAATGCCGGTGATGTGCCTGTTCCAGAGTGTAACGAGGCAACCGGTAAGAAGGTTGCAATTATCGGTGGTGGTCCGGGTGGACTTAGTGCCGCATATTATCTGGCACTTATGGGACATAAGGTCACTATATTTGAACAGAGAAAACAGCTTGGAGGAATGTTACGATATGGTATTCCGAATTACAGACTTCCAAGAAAGAAGCTGGACGCAGAGATTGCTTCAATTCTGTCTACAGGAATAGAAGTAAGAAAGAATATAAGCGTAGGAACAGATATTACGATTGAAGATATTCACAACGAATTCGACGCTGCCTATATTACAATTGGTGCGCATGCAGACAAGAAGATTGGAATTGACGGTGAGGACGCTAAGACTGGCGTAACATCAGCAGTAGAAATGCTTCGTGCAATCGGTGATGACGAGATGCCCGACTATACAGGTAAGCGCGTAGTTGTTATCGGTGGTGGAAATGTAGCAATGGATGTTGCCCGTTCATCAGTAAGATTAGGTGCTGAAAAGGTAAGCATTGTATATAGAAGAAGAAAGGCTGATATGACGGCACTTCCGGAAGAGGTTGAAGGCGCAGAGGCAGAGGGCTGTGATGTGCTTGAGCTTATGTCACCGGTAAGAATTGAAAAGGATGAAAATGACGCAGCAGTCGGCTTGTGGGTTCAGCCACAGATGATAAGCAGGATAAAGGGCGGCAGACCATCACCTAAGACAGCAGCCAAGGATGAGGTGCTTATTCCTTGTGACCTTATTGTAGTTGCTATCGGACAGGGTATTGAGACAAGATACTTCGAGGAGCATGGTGTTACAGTTAAGAGAGGAACGATTGAGGCACTTGCCACAAGTGAGCTTAAAGAGCATAAGGGAGTATTTGCAGGTGGAGACTGTGTAACAGGTCCGGCGACAGTTATAAGGGCGATAGCAGCAGGAAAGGTTGCAGCAGCCAATATAGATGAATATCTTGGATTTAACCACGAGATAACTACAGATGTAGAGATACCATATGCCGGATATGAGGATAAGATTCCATGCGGACGAGTTGAGGTCGCACTCCGCGATGCCGCTGACAGAAAGAAAGACTTTGAACCTATCGAGTATGGATTTTCATGCGAGGAAGCGTGTCAGGAATCTGGACGCTGCTTAAGATGTGATCATTTTGGATTCGGTTCATTCAGAGGAGGCAGAGAAGAACAATGGTAAATTTAACAATTAACGGCAGGGCTGTATCAGTGAATGAGGGAACCACCATTCTTGAGGCTGCCAGAACTATAGGTGAGACAATACCTACACTCTGTTTTCTTAAAGGAGTCAACGAAATCGGCGCATGCCGTGTGTGCGTAGTTGAGGTAGAGGGTACAGACAGATGCGTTACAGCATGTAATAATTTTGTTGAAGAGGGGATGGTTGTCCACACGAATTCAAGAAAGGTGCGTACAACAAGGAAGACGAATGTCAAGCTTATTCTTTCACAGCATGATTACAAATGTGGTACCTGTATAAGAAGCGGTAACTGCGAACTGCAGTCTATCGCCAACGAGCTTAATATTTCTGAGATGCCATATGATTCAATCCTGGAAAAGGATAAATGGGATAAGACATTTCCACTTATAAGAGAAGCCCAGAAATGTATCAAATGTATGCGTTGTGTGCAGGTGTGCGACCATATCCAGGAAATGCATATATGGGATGTTGTTAATACAGGTTCGCGTACAACTGTCAATGTGCGCGCTAACAAGAATATTGCTGAAACAGCATGTACACTCTGCGGTCAGTGCGTAAGCAACTGTCCTGTAGGTGCGCTGACGGAAAGGGATGATGTCGGAATCGTGCTTGATGCGGTTGAAAATGAGGATATTATCACAGTAGTACAGGTAGCGCCTGCGGTAAGAACTGCATGGGGTGAAGGCTTTGGTGTATCTAAGGAATTCGCAACTGCACAGAGACTGGTTGCAGGACTTAGAAGAATCGGATTTGACTATATATTTGACACAACATTTGCAGCAGACATGACGATTATGGAGGAAGGAAGCGAGTTTCTTGAAAGATTACCGGAAATCAAGGAGTCAGGACTTCCAATGTTCACATCGTGCTGTCCGGGCTGGGTTAAATTCATGAAGAGCCAGTATCCGGAGCTGGCAGACAGACTTTCGACAGCAAAGTCACCACAGCAGATGTTTGGTGCAGTCACAAAGTCGTATTATGCTAAAAAGCTGGGAGTTTCTCCAGAGAAGATATTCTGTGTGTCAATCATGCCATGTATTGCCAAGAAGGATGAATGTACATGGGATGGTGGCAAGGATGTTGATGCAGTTCTCACAACAAGAGAAGTTGAGAGAATGTTCAAGTCATTTTTCATAAGACCGGAGGAGCTCGGCGAGGAAGAGTTCGACAATCCTTTGGGAGAGGGAACCGGAGCTGGTGTTATATTCGGCGCAACAGGCGGTGTTATGGAGGCGGCACTCAGAAGTGCTTACTACCTCGTGACAGGAAAGAACCCTGACGCGGATGCGTTCCAGTCAGTGAGAGGTCTTGAGGGCTGGAAGGAAGCTTCATTTGACCTTAATGGAACAACTGTAAATGTGGCTGTTGCCAGCGGACTTGGCAACACAAGACATTTAATGAACGCCATTAAGAAGGGCGAGGTTCACTATGATTTCGTTGAAATCATGTCCTGCCCAGGCGGGTGTATCAACGGCGGCGGACAGCCTTACAAGGAAGATGCCGGGATGGTTGAGGAACGCCGTCATGTGCTTTACGGACTTGATAAGTGCGATAATCTTCGATTCTCGCATGAGAATCCTTCGGTTAAACAGTGCTATGATGAGTATTTTGAGAAGCCGTTGTCACATCGTGCGCATGAGATATTGCATGTAAATTAAAATCATTTTTGTAGCCGGTATGTGGAGACCGGTCTGCGGCTGACAATGTTGTTATATTTAAGGCTGGTTCTTCTGGATATGAGGACTGCGAGCCTGTGATTTTGCAGGGACATCTTGATATGGTGTGCGAGAAAGAGCCTGACTGCGATATCGACATGAGTGTGCAGAGCATTAAGGCCTGCACTGATGGTAAGACGGTGTGGACTGATGGCACGACGCTTGGCACTGATGATGGGATTGCTGTTGCATTTATACTGGCAGTGCTTGCTTCGGATACGATTGCACACCCTCCTATACAGGCGGTGCTTACAAGCGATGAAGAGATTGGTATGCCTGGCGCAAGAGACCTTGATACTTCTGACCTTACAGCAAAGAGGCTTATCAATATTGACTCTGAAACTGAGGGAATATTGTATGTAAGCTGTGCTGGCGGTGTGAGGGCTGAGTGCGATATCCCGGTTGCGTATGAGGATGCCGCGGGCTGGGTGGCAGACGGTGAGCAGGATAATGATATGTCAGGTGATGCGTCAGATAATGCGGGCAGCCTGCAGAATGGTTCAGCATGCTTCGAGGTTAAGATAAGCGGGCTTGCCGGTAGACATTCAGGCGTTGAGATTCACAAACAGCACACTAACGCAATAAGATTACTTGCTTCACTTCTTTCGCATGCCAGCGATGCAGCAGATTTCCGTCTTGTGTCGCTTTCAGGTGGCGGCAAGGAAAATGCAATTCCCAAAGAAGCAAAGGCAGTTGTAAGTGTCAGAAGCTGCTATGCCACTACATTTGAACAAAGCATCAAAGACAGCGCAGCTGTGTGGATGCAGGAAATCAGCGCGTCAGAGCCGCATACTAAGATTGAGGTTGAAAAGACACACATTGCAGCAGATAAGGTTCTTGATTCCAAAAGCACTGCAAATGTTATATATGCCCTCCAGTTAAGTCCTGATGGTGTGTACAAATATCTTATAAGAAGCAATACAGCGGCTGGAAAGAAATTATTGCTTGAGAGAGTCACCACATTTGTAAAACATTTGTCAGGAAAAGTAGTCACAATGTCGGATGTTATGGACTCAATCTGTGCGACACTTTATGTAATGTTCCTTCTGTGGGCAATCGGAGATCACGAGAAGTTCAACAAATGGACAAAGGCAGACACAAGCGTAATCGACGGCGTTGGTGCAGCACTCGAAGAGGAAGCAAAAGCTAATACAAAGCCGCTTGTATGGCAGAATATCATAATTTTGCTCGGCGCAGGACTCTTAGTGTCAGCAGTTTCTATGGAACTTGGCAACATGATTAATGCACATTTATCATTCTTTGACAGTGCAACATGGACAGTTCTTATCGTATCGGTGCTTGGAATCTTATTCGCACTGACACCATTTGGCAAGATTAAGGGAACTGAGGAGATTTCAAATGTAATGCTTTATATAGTCATTGCCTTAATCGCTTCAAGAGCAGACCTCGGAGCAGTCGGCAATGCCCCAATATGGCTTCTCGCAGGATTCGTAATCCTCCTTATCCATGTAGCAATCATGATTGCACTTGCGAAGATATTGAAACTCGACATCTTCACATGCTGCGTTGCTTCCCTCGCTAACATCGGCGGAACAGCAACAGCACCGGTCCTTGCCGGCGCATACTCAAATGCCCTCGTACCGGTTGGTATCATGATGGCGCTGCTCGGCTATGTCATCGGAACCGGTGGCGGTCTGGTTGTGGCTAATCTGATGAGTATATTTGGATAGAGTTTAATGGAATAATTGATTTGGTTGGATAGCACTTCGGCAGTAGATGGGTTTTAACACACTAACAGTCATTTTGTCACTGCAGATGTGTATTAAATCCTGGCCTTGCATAGCAATTTCCTACTGTTCTTACGCAGGCCTGACACCTCGCTGTCAGGCTATTCGCCATAGTGTTAATTATACAGTAAAAACCCGCCAGATACATGTGCATCTGACGGGACATAACCATACTATTATAAAATTGTAACTATTTAATTATTTGCTGCATACATGTTCTGTACCGTTCTTGTAGTATTCACCACATTTCTGGCACATAACATAATCTCTATTAGCCCATTCCTCGAATTCCATGTGACTCTCATACATTGTCTTTCCCTTGGCTGAAGGATCTTCATATTTCGTAGAGTATAATTCTCCACAAGATGGACACTCTGAGAGTGTATCACCATCTCCGTTAGCTTTAGCACATGCAGCGAAATGAGTGTAATAACCATCATTACCTACTGATCCATCATATACCAGACCACAGTATGGGCATTTTAATCCACCATCTGTTACAAGCGAATCAGAAGATATCATTGTACTTGTAACTGCATTAGCTGATGTATTAGCGGTTGTCTTGTTGTTACTCTCTGCTGCTGATGTCTGATTATCCTTCGCAGCGGCTGTAGAGCTTACTTCGGCTGCCTTAGTAGTGTTTTCTGTGGCAGCTGTTGTTCCTGTATTAGTATTACTTGCTGTTTGACTGCCGCACCCTGCCAGAACACATGCTCCAACTAGAGAAGCTACGATAACCATTCTAAACTTTTTCAAATACATAATATATTTCCCTCCTTTTGTTAAGCATGTTAAAAGCATACATTATAATTATAGCACATCCTCCTTCTAAAGCAAGAAGCAAAGGCATATTTTTCAGCTTTGAAAGGTAAATTCATTTTGGTAAATTTACGCTACCTCTGAAATGTTTGCATATTGACCGAAATCATGGTATAATTAAAAATAATAGATACGAATTTGCAGGTGAGAAAATGAGTGCGTACCGAATTGCGGTTTGCGATGATGACGATATAATGCGAGAAAATTTATGTTCTCTTTGCAGTGATATTTTAACCGATGTCAGTATTGAATATAGGATTGAGCCTTTCCGTTCAGCTTGTGAACTTGAAAAACGACTTAACAGCGAAAGCTGTCCTTTTGATCTGCTGATACTTGACATTCAGATGGACGGTATGACGGGTATGGAGCTTGCCCGGTCTTTAAGAGAGAAAGGCAATCGGGTGTCCATTATTTTTGTGACAGCGTATGAGGATTACCTCGGCGAAGGGTACGGTGTTCAGCCTATTCATTTTCTCTTAAAGCCTGTGAAGCGGGAAGCATTGGCAAGTGCGATTTACACTGATCTTAAGTTGAATTACATACCTAAGACGATTGTAGTTCATATCGGAAATAAGCTGGTGCACTTATCGCTTTCGGATATTCAGTATATTGAGAGTTATAACCACAGCATTGTAATTCATCAAGGCACCGGTAACAGCACCTATTATTTTTCACTTTCTGATTTTGAAAAACAACTCCCGACAGGTCAATTTGCACGCTGTCACAACAGTTATCTTGTGAATTTGGATGAGGTACGGGAACTTGGACGAACCATCCTTTCCTTGCAAAGCGGCGAAACGCTTCCAATCGGAAGAGCCTATTATAAAACTTTTCAAAACGCTTTTGTGCGATATATCAACCAATAAAAGAGGTTGTCGTTTTATTAACGGCAACCTCTTTATTTTTTCTGTTGTTTATTTTTTAGGCAACTCAAGTGCCGTTTGGACAGTGAAGACCTGATTTTCCGAAGTGAAAATATCCAGTATGCTGTGGTAACGAACAGCAACAGCATTCATAAGTTTTAAGCCAAAGCCATGAGTATCGGCATCGTTCTTGGTTGTGATATAGTTGCCTTTTGCATCCTGCTTTCGTTTGCCTATATACGAATTTTCGCATTTGACGGCAAGAAAGCCGTTCTTTGTTTCAATCTGAAAGCGGACAAACCGTTTTCCGGCATCTGCCTCGGCAGCCGCCTCAAGTGCATTGTCAAGCATATTCATAAGCAACTCACACAGATCGTTTTCCGCAACGGTCAATTCTGATGGAACAGAAACGAGTGCATCAAAACAAATATCAGCTTGTGTAGCACGGTAAGCAGCATCCTGCAAAATTGTATTGACCGTGAAATTTTCGGTAAACTGCGATTGTGCCAGATGCTCGTTTTGCTGTTTTATTGTTCCAATAAATTCTCCCAACGCTTTATAATCGCCCTTTTGATACAGTGCGTCAAGGGCGATTATTTTATGTTTCGTTTCATGGCGAATAGCGGCGCTGTCGGTCATTTTACTTTCCATTGCACGGTAGCTATTCATAATCAATTCATTGCGTAAACGGAGCGTTTTGGTTTCCATTTGCTGTGCAATAATCGAACGGAGCACGGCATAGGCGGATATGACGGCACATACGGCAACCATCCAAACGGTAACCCAATACAAAAGTCCCGAATAATCCGCAAGTTCCGTAACATCCGAAATGAGTTGACCGATATATTTTGAAAAATAGGTGTTTGCAAAATGCGATACCGTATAAGCGATAATCATCGCAATTGCACTTGCGGCGGCGGAAATTCCGAAGTATTTCCAGAATTTTCGCTGTCGGTTCATCACAAGATAAACAACCAAAAGCACAAGCAGAGCAATGCCTATCTCCTGACGGTTCAGAAACTCAACCAATCTGTTATTTAAAAAATAATTTCCCATTCCTTTGGTGATCCATTGCATTGTAAGCCCCACAGAAGCAAGCGAAAGCGGGATTAAGCTCCAATCAATCTTTTTGCGTGTTATACCCAAAAGAAATAGTCCCACAATCATTAGTGATATGAAAGCGGTAGCACCTGCCGGAATACCGTAATAGTTTGCATAGGAATAGCTTTCAATTTCTTGAGCGTTTACAGGCATAAAGCGTGGAAACGGCGGAAAGATAAGATTTGTTGTATCAGTAATTGTGCCGGAAACAGTAATTTGACATTCGGTATCTTGAGGCAAAGGAACAATTGCCTGCGTCTGTCCTGCCACATTTTCCAACTGCGAAGTTTCAGATTTCCACACTTCTATTGAGTTTATGCTGACGGTCATATTCATTCCCGCAGTTTCAAACACCAAATTGCCGTATTCGCTATTGGCCGGAATGACGGTTTCAAGATAGAATTGATCACCGACTTCAGGCGGTACTGTATAATCCAGTTCTGATTTTGAGTCATCTGCTTCTACTTTATAAGCTGTTTGCCAATCTATGTATTGTACGGACGAATCGAGATTGGTAAAATTTTGAAAAAAGCAAACCGTGCCAATGCAAAGTGCAAGAAAAAGTGCCAAACAAATCCATCGTGAATATTTTTTCATATTGACAAAAGCCTCCTCTTTTAACATTCCGAATTTCTAATTGATATATTTCATTTTACCTGAAAATTCGTTTTTTACAAGTGGTATTATGCTCAACCAATTGTTTACAGCGTAAACAACAAAAATACAGCGTAAACGACACAGTCAAAATCGCGTTCGCTATGATAAAATAAATAGTAGTATAAGTATTGTGAAGTATTATACCTACAATTGGTTTATCTGCTGTCGCAACGGACAGTTAAACAGAATCATTAAAAGGAGAGATGACTTATGAACAAAAAATTCATTATTCGACGGGCGATATGTGCAGTGCTTGCAATCGTAATGGTTGTTGTCTGTATGCCTTTTTCGGCTTTTGCTTCAGACGACAGTCCGACATTTTCATCAGACGCAGCCAATTCGCTGATGAAAAATACTGTGCCATCGGGGTATGACAAAACAACCAATCCTTACGGCTACGGTGTAGACAAGCCTTTCGCCATGGTGGAGCAAAGCGAACTACTGTATTTTGAGACATATACCGGTCATACCGCAGGTAAAATAGCGGATGTCGGTACGGCGGACAGCTTGAAAAGCTTTGTATCCAAAAACAATACTGCTTCGAACGGGTCTTTAACCTCTATGGATGTCAGTGCATTAAACAATTTTGCGTTGGTACAATCCACGGCATTTGACCCGACAGGTTCGGGCAGGCGCGACCATGTTGCCTATGTCGGATTAAACCGAAGTGATAAAAATGTGTATGTTTTTGTGTATAATGCGGTAAGCGGAAATTTGTGCAGTTCTGAGGTTGTCGGCGAGATGAATTGGGCATTTGACAGCGATGGAGATGTAACAATCAGCGGATATAATTCAAACCGATTTATAAATATCACAGCCGGAGATTTTGACAATGACGGTAATGATACCCTTATCATCTATGTTGCAAACAGTAAGAAAACTCCGTCAACCAGGCTTCACGGTCTTGACTATGAAGCGGAAAAATATGAAATCGGTTGTTATCTGAAGGAGTATGATTTTGCTGATAACAATCCGAAACTGTTACCAATGATAACAAGTTTCGGAGTATTCTTTGCTGGTGGAGGTGTATAATTCCGAAAACGAACACGAAAATCCAGATGGTATATACAATAACGAAAATGATTATGTTCACAAAATTAAGAAAGCATATGGCTATCTGGTAGGTTTTATTGACTGTCATTGTATTGACGCCTGCGTCAGAAGCAAGCTGTCTGACAGTCGGCAGTTTCTCGCCAGCCTTAAGTTCTCCCTTGCTAATTCCTTTAACAATCTAATTTCTTAACTGTACATATATGGGCGTGTCGCTCGCAAAATCAAGTTCTATAACCATATGAAGCTCCTTTCTGCTAAGTGAAGTGCTTTTTGTTTTGTTTGTATTATACATAGCAATACGGATAAGACAGAAAGTCAAGAAGATGGGGTGATAATTACAGGCATGAGAGTATGGCTGGAGAAAATCTACACAAGTAAGGAAACAAGTTACTTAGTAGGTTTCTGAAGAAAACAGGCATTAGGAAATGAAGCCAAAACAGCAGAAGTAACAAATTGGTAATATAAAGCCTATAAACACTATAAAGCCTATAAACTCCAGAAACCCTAAAAACACTATTGACATATAAACCTAGTAGGTATACAATCAGCAACATAGTAACATATAAACTTAGTAGGAATTAAGAAGTAAGATATATGAAAAAAGTAATTAAGGGAAGGGGAAACGACAGAATGAAAGAGAAGAAAAGAAAGAAAAAAAGAGTAATACCGGGCTTTGGTCTTTCATTTGGAATAACAATTGCAATGCTAGGAATTATTGTTGTTATCCCTTTATGTACCCTTGTAATATTCTCGGCAAAGCTGTCGTTTACTGAATTCATAACGACAGTTACAAGGCCGAGGGTGCTTTCAAGCTACAGAGTAAGTCTGGAGACAGCACTGATTGCGGCGTTGATTGACGCGGTCATGGGAACAATTCTTGCGTGGGTTCTTGTAAGATACAACTTTCCGGGCAAGCAGATAATGAATGGAATAATCGAACTTCCATTTGCACTGCCGACAGCTGTTGCAGGTATAGCACTTACACATCTGACAACAACCAACGGCTGGCTTGGAGCATTTTTCGGCAAATTCGGAATCAAGATTGCATATACAAGGCTGGGAATTATATTTGCACTCATATTCGTTGGAATACCATTCGTTGTGAGGGCTGTCCAGCCGGTACTTGAAAAGGTGGATATCCAGTACGAGGAGGCAGCCAACATGCTTGGCGCAACCCACAGACAGACAGTATTCAAGGTAATACTTCCAGAGATACTTCCGGCACTTATCGGCGGATTCACAATGTCATTCGCAAGAGGACTCGGTGAATACGGAAGTGTCGTATTCATAGCAGGAAATACACCATATGAGACAGAGATAGCACCGCTTATGATTATGTCAAAGCTTCAGGAATATGACTACGCAAGTGCAACATCAATAGCACTTGTAATGCTTTTCATCGCATTTATTATTCTTTTTATAAATGCAGTGTTACAGAGCAGAACATCGAAGATTGTAAGTGGAATTTCATAGAAAGGGGTTAGTGTATGAACATCAGAAAAGACTCAGGTCCGTTAAAATGGATTCTAATAGGTATAAGTGTGTTGTTTTTATTTGTGATGCTAATTCTGCCCCTCAGCTATGTAATGTACACAGCATTTTCCAAGGGTATAAAGGTATTTCTGGCAGCAGTTACTGACAAATATGCACTTCATTCAATTAAGCTGACAATAGAGGTTTCGCTTATCGCGGTTGTGTGCAACACATTTTTCGGAATATTTGCTTCATGGCTTATTACGAAATTCCAGTTCAAGGGCAAGAAAATTATATCTACTTTAATAGATTTACCACTCACGGTTTCGCCGATTATAGCAGGTCTTATATATGTGCTTACATTCGGTAGACAGAGTTTTATATATCCATATCTTAAGGCTATGGGAATAAGAATTATATTCGCAGTTCCGGGAATCGCGCTTGCGACAATATTTGTAACATTTCCATTCATATCAAGGGAGCTGATACCGGTTCTTACCTCGCAGGGAACTGACGAGGAGGAGGCTGCAGCGCTTATGGGTGCCAATGGCTGGACTATATTCTGGAAGGTTACATTCCCGCATATCAAATGGCCGCTTCTCTACGGTATTGTACTGTGTACAGCGAGAGCAATGGGCGAGTTCGGCGCGGTATCTGTTCTTTCAGGACATCTGCGTGGAAGAACTAACACAATGCCGCTGTATATTGAACTTTTGTATCAGGGATATGATTTTACGGGAGCATTTGCAGTGTCAGCAATTCTTGTGCTGATGGCGGTTATTATACTGGTGCTTCGTAGTGTACTTGAATACAAGGGGCAGCAGGCAGCTAAGGCAGAGAAAGAGCAGCAGGAAGGATAGAAACGCACTATAACAGAAAGGCGGAATAGATTATGGCAGAATTACAGCAGGGTACAGAAAAATATGTAGAGCTTCGTAATATCAATAAGACATATGGCACATTTAAAGCCTCTAATAATATTAATCTCGGGATTGAGAAGGGCAAGCTTATTGCACTGCTTGGACCTAGCGGAAGCGGTAAAACAACAATACTAAGAATGATAGCAGGTCTTGAGACTGCAGATTCGGGTGATATTATTATTGACGGCAAGGTTGTTAATGATGTGCCGGCAAGTAAGCGTGGAATTGGCTTTGTTTTCCAGAATTACGCACTTTTCAGATATATGACAGTGTATGATAACATTGCATTCGGATTAAAGGTCAACAAATGGAAAAAATCGGACATTAAAAAACGTGTTGACGAGCTTATTGAGCTTGTCGGACTTTCAGGCATGGCGAAGAGATACCCAAGCCAGTTATCAGGCGGACAGAGACAGAGAGTAGCATTTGCAAGGGCATTAGCACCGAATCCGGAGCTTCTGCTTCTTGATGAACCATTTGCAGCCATTGACGCGAAGGTAAGACAGGAATTAAGAAGCTGGCTTCGTGATATGATTACAAAGGTCGGAATCACAAGTATATTCGTTACACACGATCAGGACGAAGCAATCGAAGTTGCCGATGAAATTATCGTCACTAACAAGGGACATATCGAGCAGATTGGCACACCAAGACAGATATACAGAGAGCCTGAGACCGCATTTATGGCGGAATTCATGGGTCACCCGGTACATGTTGACCAGATTAACAGGATTAAAGGTTTTAACCAGCTTGATGATTCTGTTAAGGCGGTGCTAAGACCGGAAAATGTGAACATCACAAGGCTTGATGAGAAGGTTGATTCAGCCGCTTCTGTTGAGAAGGGCGTGGTTGTTGGCAAGCTTTTCATGGGCAAGGAAGTTGAGATAACTGTAAACGTCAACGGCATAGAGGTTGTCGGAACAAGAAATGTTGAGGAAGCTCCGATAAAGAAAGGGGAGGAAGTAAATGTATTTATTCACAGGGCATTTACTTACGGCGCAGATGGAATTGTCAACATTGTTGAGAATGCAAATAAGTTCGAGGATTGGATGGTTATTTAAAAAAATTAATAAATTTTTAATTTTCTTATTGACAAATTACTCACAAAGGAATATTTTAATGTACGAATCAACAGTCAAATGCGAAGAACAGGAAATGACTTCTTCATATCACCGCTCACAGAAAGCCGTCAGATGATGAGAGACGGTAGCAAGGAATGATTGAGCCCTCACCTGCGAGCAGTTCTAGTGAAAGACAGGCAGATGTCTAGTAGTTGGAACCGGTACCCATCGTTAAAAGGGCATGCCATAAGAGATGAATATATCGAGTGGCAGTAGAGTGGTCGGAGTATCCGGCAAGCAAAGTGGTAACGCGGAAGTAGTAATAATATACCTTCGTCTTTGCACGCAGTCCAGTAATGGGTTGGTGCAATGACGAAGGTTTTTTTGTGCGAGTAGCGATGAGAATTTGAAAGAGAATTATAGCACCGCTTCCACTGCGTTTGACTGGTGAAATATATTTTTCATAGGAGAGTGACATATGAACACATTGGTAATCGTGCTTATCGCGGCAGTTGTACTTTTTAGTGCATACATGGTTTATGGCCGTTGGTTAGCAAAGAAATGGGGTATCGACCCTAAGGCAGAAACACCAGCCGTTAAATATAATGACGGTAAGGATTTCGTTCCAACTAATGGCTGGACAGTTTTCAGTCATCAGTTCTCATCTATCGCAGGTGCAGGTCCTGTAACAGGTGCTATTCAGGCAGCAGCATTTGGATGGTTACCAGTTTTACTCTGGATCCTCATCGGTGGTGTATTCTTCGGAGCAGTTACAGACTTCGGTGCACTTTATGCTTCAGTTAAGAATGAAGGTAAGTCAATGGGTATGATCATTGAGAAGTACATCGGTAAGTTTGGTCGTAAGATTTTTTTGATTTTCTGCTGGTTATTCACACTTATTGTTATCGCAGCGTTTGCAGATATGGTTGCAGGTACATTCAATGCTTACTCAGTAAATGCTGATGGCACAACTGTTTTATCAGCGGCAGCTAAGACAAATGGTTCAGCTGGTATGGTATCTATCATGTTTATGGTATTTGCCGTTGTATTTGGTCTTATCCAGAAGAAGTTAAATCTTTCAGGATGGAAAGAAGCAGTACTTGGTATTGTATTTATTATCGCAGCATTTGCTGTTGGTATTGCATTTCCACTTGAATTTGGTAAGGATACATGGAGCTATATAACATTTATATATATCTTTTTTGCTTCAGTTATGCCGATGTGGTTAATAAAACAGCCAAGAGATTATATGACAACTTTCATGTTTATAGGGATGATTATAGGAGCAGCACTTGGTATTATTGTTGCACATCCTTCAATGAATCTTCCTGTATATACAGGATTCAATAATGCAAAGCTTGGAACAATGTTCCCAATTCTTTTCGTAACTGTTGCATGTGGTGCTGTTTCTGGTTTCCACAGCCTTGTATCTTCTGGTACATCTTCTAAGACAGTTGAGAACGAGAAGGATATGCTTAAGGTTGGTTACGGTGCAATGGTACTTGAGAGTTTACTTGCAGTAATTGCTCTTTGTGTTGCCGGTGCAGCAGCTGCATCAGATGGAACAGCAGCAGTTGGAACACCTTTCCAGGTATTCAGCCGTGGTGTAGCAGGATTCTTTGAAATGTTTGGTGTTCCTGTACATGTGGCAACAGTATTCATGACAATGTGTGTATCTGCTCTTGCTCTTACAACACTTGATGCAGTTCCTCGAATTGGTCGTATGTGTTTTACAGAACTTTTTAGTGTGGATGATATGGAGCATGCACCTGCGTGGAGAAAGTTATTCTGCAATACATACTTCTCAACAATCGTAACATTATTATGCGGATTCATCCTTACTAAGATTGGATATGCTAACATCTGGCCATTATTTGGTTCAGCCAACCAGTTATTAAGTGCTCTTGTAATCCTTGCACTCTGCGTATTCTTAAAGGTAACAGGACGAAGCAACAAAATGCTTTTCCCTCCTCTTATTATCATGCTCTGTGTAACATTTACAGCACTTGTACAGAGACTGATTGCAATGATAGATGCTATCAAATTAGCAGCTTCAGTTACAATCCCGGCAGGTCAGACAAGCTGGGGAAATGTATTCATAGCTAACGGACTTCAGCTCATAATAGCAATTCTTCTGATTGTACTCGGTGTAATCATCGTGGTTAATTCGGTAAAGAGTTATGCTAAGAGTGAGAAGAACTCTGAAAAGACAACAGCTTAAAGCATATTGATATACTAAAAACCCGGAGCAGTTATTATGCTCCGGGTTCTTAGTATAAATGTAAATTATGCTTTGCCCATGCCGCCCATAGATTTTTTGTTATTATTGTTAGTTAAAACCTTTGACTCATTTTCTTTTTGCACAGGCTTTTTAGATGTATTAAGCTTTTTATTCATATTATTCTTAAGAGCCTCACGCTTTTCTGGAGCGAGCTTATTCATAACAGTGTTTTCAAGCTTTTCAGTAAGCTCACCTTCTCTTGCGATTGAGAATGCAGTCTTTTTGTGGGTCTTGTTATCAGCTACGAAATTATACAATGTATTATATGTAAGGTTGTCAAGCAAATCCTTCATAGGCTTACATTCACTAATACAGTTATAGAATTCATCTTTCGTTGGAGCTATTTCGGATTTTTGCGAAAGAAGCATATTAGTATAGCTCTTATAGTCATATGTATTCTCCAACTGGTATTCTTTAAAGAGAATGTCATTGGCAGTTAATTTTATTATCATGTCAGTAGCAATTTTCTTATCATTTCCACCTAAAGGAAGATTCATTTTATTTTCCGCCTTTATTTTTTCAAAATCAAAAAGTGGCTTATTATTATTGATATATTGAAAGTGTACACCATAGGTTTCATTGGATATCTTTTCGCGTATAGGTGAATTAAGATAATCAATATCTTTATTTGTATCCTTTATCCTATCGTAAAATGCATCGCTAAATTGCTTATTGCTTACAACAGTATCGTTAATGACACCATTTAAGCCCTTTTTGTTAGCTTTCTCTTTATCAACCTGTGCTTGAAACTTTACAGAATCATTCGATATCTGATCATAGGTAGACAAGGTATTGCGTGCCTTGGCAATAATGTCAAGCTCTTCAAGCTTGTCTTTTGCAAATTTTAATACGGTATCAGTGTATGTCATACGGTCTTTTTCAAGCTGGCTTGGTTCCTTATTAATACCGGTATTGGGGAGCTTGTAGTTCTTATAAGAACCACAGGTAACCGTTAAATCTCTAAGTGCACTCATGTATTCATTGAAGTCAGAATCAGGTGTGAGTGGACCAAGTTTTTTTAAGTTCTCGAATTTCTCAGAGATACTGTCAAATGGTGACTTCTTATCCTTACTCCTGAAAAAATTGACAAAGGAAGCCAAGTTGGAATCAGCTTTCTTGTGAAGTGCGCTGATTTTATTATTCGTAGCCTCCAGTGAGTGGTTGAACAGCTCCTCCGGCTGTCTCTGTGTTATATTGCCGTCTCCGTTCCTGCTCATAATAACAACACGGCCATTAAGGTCGACTACTGTAGGTTCATCCTTTGCAAGAGAAGCCTCAATGGTTTCGCCAATAGCAGTATATCCTTTTTGTTCAGCTCCATTAACGACTACAGAATCATTTTCCATGTCAATTCCATATTCTTCAAGAATGAATCTATATTGACCTTCAACAGAGAATCCCATGTTATGTATGTCAGAATCATTTAATTCATTTTCATCAAGATATTCGTTCATATATTTCTACTCCTTTGCTTTTTTTTATTGATTATACATGATAAGTGCGACAAAAGTAAGACAAACTGTCAGGGTAAATGTTATCTATACATTTGTCTTATTTTTGTCGCACATGACGGGTATAATAATGGTTATAATAACTGATACGCAGGGAGGGAACAGATAATATGTCAATGTTGAACAAAGAGTATATGAATATATATCAGGATATAAATATTCTGGAGAAAGAGTTAAATGTCACTCTTACAGATAAACAGAGACGGCAGGTGTTCAGCTATATTGTTGAAGAGGTATTTAAGCCGGTATATACACCTGAGGAGATTGCAGAGAGAATAGAAAAAGCAAGACCTGAGGATGTGAGGAAATACGGTTCGCCGCTTGTGAAGAACCCGGAGAGAAGAAAGCTTCAGAGAAACCAGTCAGAGCAGTTAAGAAAACAGTATATGGAATATAGCATATTCATGTGTGAACGGAGTAAATATAAGCATGGAGGTAGCACTGTAGACAGAGCCTTCTATATGTTGATGAAACCTCTTCAGTTAGGAATGACTCAGGCTGAAAAGCAGAAGATAGAAAATGAAAACTATGAAATAGGTAAATTATTTATCCTGGGCAATACTGATGGACGTCATCAGTTTGATGATGTGGTTAAAGAAGAAGCACAGAAAAATAGAATTAGCGAAAAAGAAGCTAAGGATGAGCTTAAGAAACGCCGTACAGAAATGTTTAGGAAGCGTATGAAGGAAACTAAGGAGATGATGGATAATCTTGATGAAATGATGGTTCCACAGGCAGACTTTGTTACTATGAATAAGAATTTCTGGAAGCTTGTATGGGGCTTAGATATACTTTCAGAGCTTAGCAATATGTCGAAGTCTATCAAAGATAAGAATCTATTTGACATGACAGATGAAGACATGAAGCTTGTTGATGAAATGTCCAGACAGCTTAACAAGGCAAGCTTTGCAGCTAATACAATTGCAGCTATGTCAAATGCTTCATATGAATATATAAATATGGACAGGCTTCAACATTTTAACTATGATTTTACAGATCTTGATGGCAGCGGTGAGACTCAATATACTGACACACTTAAGAGTAATAATAAAACAATGGATAAACAGAGCAGATTGATGTCAGATCCTGATGTTAAAGGTAAAGCATCATTTGTCATGAATGATGAAAAAAAAGAAGTTGTCCTGCAGAATGTGAAAGGAATTAATCAGAAAAGTGTTACAATGAAGGATTTCCTTGAAAAATATTATAAAGAGAAGATGGGCATTAATGATAATTTTGCAATATTCAACATGGATTATAGCTTTGTTATTAATAACAGAGAAGCATACTTTAAGGAAAAATACAATGAAGTAACTAGTGAATTAGGCATTGGCAATCAGGCTGCTCTTGCTGATGTTAATGCTCCGTCTGCAGTGAATAAGGATGGAGATACATACATATTCAGTATATATAATAATAAATTCACCATTGACAGACCAGAGATATTGTACAACTTTTCTTTAAGAGATGATGCCGGTAAAATTATGGAAGCAATGAAGCAGGCAAAGGATTTCTGGGCAGATGCCAAGCTTGATACAGTATTTAGCAAGTCACCTTTTAATAAAATCAGAACACAGATAAAGGAGATTTACGAGCTTGGAAGGCTTATGCCTGGAGCGGACTGTACACGATACAAGGATGCATTGAAAAAACTGCAGGATGCTTGTGCAGAATATAAATCTTACAAGGAAGGCACTAAAAGAAAGCATCCGGGGAAAAAGTTGAGCAGTACACAGACTAAGCGTGAGCAGTTCGCTGATGATATGCTGGAATTTGCAAAACGCAAGGCTGATGAGCTTAGCATGGTAGAGGGTGCCCGCACCACGATCGCAAAGAATGCAAAGAATGCAAAGAATGCAAAGTATAGAGAAGAACTCATAGCTAAGCTTGCTGATGCTGTATGCGATAAGGAGGCTAAGGAATATTCCGGAAGCGGTATGGCTGCTATGCGTGAGATTTTGGGAGATGGTGTGTTTAAGGAAAATATCAGCAGATGTATGGAGGCTAAAGGTGTCGGCAGTATCGAAATAGCAGCTGGCAGGCTCGATATTAAAGCACTTGCAGTAAGGATTGCGACAAGCAGTGGATTTCATGAGGCACTGAACACCAGCCTTGAAAAGATGGATTACACAGCTGATAATGCAGCAGCAGGAAAGAAGCCGCAGGGCAACAGAGAGGCTAAAAAGCCAGATGCTGCAAAAGTCACTAAAATACATGGAAGAAAATAACGCAGATGGGTTATTTGTCTTACTTTTGTCACAACTGGGCTGTATAATGGTGTACATAGCAAGGAAACATGTGTTAATTGATTAAATGAAAGAAAGAGGTAAATAATATGCCAGGAGTAGAAGACAGATATAAGAAAATAATTATGAAAATGGCTAAAGCCGAGGCGCAGAAAGGCGTCAGGCTTACAGATGAGCAGAGAGGAACTATTATAGACTTTATTATCAACAAGGTAAATAAGCCTTTTGACAATCCTAAGGAACTTGTAAGACAGATTGAAGCAGATAATCCTGAAGTAATAAAAAAATATGGTTCACTATATGTTAAAGATAAAACGGATAGGGCTAAGCGTAGGCAGATTTCATATGATATGCGGGAGCTTTTTTTGAAAGAAGCATTGGATGATCAGAAGACGAGTGAACAATATTACAATGGTAAAGCGGTAGAAAGAAAGGCATTGATGCTTTTTAAAACGCCTGATGAGAATTGCACACAGGAAGAAAAAGATGAAATAAAAAAATACAATGAGGATTTATGTATATGTTTTGATCAGGAAGCTTTGGATGAATACAAAAAAAATCATCCTAAATTATCAGATGATAATGTAAAGGCAATGCGTACAGATTTCATGATGCAGTTTTTAAGAGAAAATGAGAAATTATTAATTGAGCAGGGGAATAAGCTGAGTATACGAACTAAACCAGATTATCTTATGAAGAATTTTAAGACTATAAGGTTACTTACTACTCTCGCAGCAGAAGCCAAGAATGTTTTGAATAACGAAAATGAATATAGCCCTGATGAAGCTGATAAGGAACTGCTTGAAAAGTATGATAGTTATTCGAATGTATTTGCAGTGGCTATAAAAACAATGGCGTCTATTGCAGGATCAGCATATGAATATATTGATTTAGATATTCTCGGACATTGTAAAAGTGTACTTATTGATGATTTCAATGCTACTTATGAAGAAAAAACAGAACATATAACGAGTGAGCAGACAGATGAGGTTACTGAGTTATGTGATAATCCAAATGGTACATTTCTTAAGAATGTCAATAATGAGGATATAATGTTAAAATCTGTAAAACCTGGTGAACCGGATGTTAGTATGACAGATTTTGTAAGAGAGTATGCTCAAGATATAGTAACTAATGAATTAAGTGGCTATGATGCTAATTATGACTTTTATACAGATGCTTCGGCTATGGTCACATATAAGAATACTGATTGTGCCTATAAGTATATTGCTGAGGCCAGGAAGATAGGTATAGTTTTAGATGGGACAGAAGCAGATCGTGACAAAGTGCTTTATGAAACTAAATGGAATGAGGCTCAGATTTTAAAAAACAAAGAAAATGGAAAAATAATGGTATGCTATGCATTAAACAATAAGTTCACTAATAATGTACCAGAGATGTTATATAATGACACATTATATAGTAAGGGAAAGGAGTTGCTCGCCAGATTAGATAAAGCAGAATCAGTGCTGGCTGATATCAACGATTCATTCAGAGGAACGAACGAATTTAAAGAAATCAAGAGAGATTTAGGTAAAGTATATAAGCTTGGATGGTTAAAGCAAGGAGCGGATGTTACAGAATATGAAGATGCGCTTAAAAATCTGAGTGAGTCGTGTACGAAATATATCACACGTAAGAATAGAGAGCATGTAGAAAATCCAAGCCAGAGACGCCAGAAACGAATGGATTTCGTAACTGAGGTTGTGAGTTTTGCTGAGCAAAAAAGAGCCGAGCTTGCCACTATATTAGAGGCAAGGAAAACAGTGGCAGAATTTAGAAAGGAAACAGAAGATAAATTACTTACAGCTATCTGGAATCAGATTAAGACTGATAAGAGAGTATATGGAGAGCCTATTAATTTTAAAAGTGAAAAGGTTGAAAAAGTGCTTGGTGATGAAGTGATTAAAGATTGTATAAGAGAAAGTGCGTGTGTCAAAGAAATTTTAAAGCTTAAGAACGATGATGAAATAATATATCACAGTAAGGATGTAGAACTTGTTAAGAAAATATCAATAGATATCTTCCTGGATCGAGGATTTGTAGAGGCCTATAAAACAGCAATTAAAAATAAGACTGCCGAAAATGCAATAGTTAATCCGAAAGCAGGCAACGAGCGTGTGGAACGTGGTGAAAATAACCAAAAGAATGTAGAGAAAGAACACGGCTTTAAGTTAAATGCAAGGTAAGAATAGAAGAATAGAAGAATGAAATCCGGTTGCACGGATATAAAAGCCACGGCATAGCCTGCTACGCCGTGGCTTTTTGAACTGCACACTCGAATCTGCATACTGCGTGATTAGGCTAGTTATTTAAGAAACGATGTACTAGATTGCCACATACGCGAGAAATGCATATACAACAATCAATGCAACGATCATAATTATCTGGTTTTTCCTGTATCCGGTAAGCAGACCGACGAATTCACGCACGAGAGCATTAGGCCAGAAATACCATTTCGTTCTGGCACCGATTCCAGCGGCTCTCATATTTACCTGTCGTGCGAGCATACCGCTTCTGAATACATGGTAATTAGTTGTGGAGAATACAATCTTTGCATTAGGATTATGCTCGTCAATCTTAGCCTTAGAGAACTTCATGTTTTCATATGTGCTTGTAGACTTGTTCTCCTCGAGAATATAGCTTTCCGGTATGCCAGCCTCGACAAGATACCTCTTCATGCATTCACTTTCTGAAACAATCTCATCACTGCCCTGTCCGCCGGATGTGATGAATACCGGCTGCTTCCCAGTCTTTTCAACCTGTTCATTCCTGAAAGCAACTGCCCTGTCGATTCTTCCCTTAAGCAGTGGAGTAGGTGTTCCGTCCTTTCTAATGGCACAGCCAAGAATAATAATATAATCTATATCCGCAGCTGGCTTATATGCTGCAATAAGCAGCGATGTAAGCATTACCCCGAGCACCATGCATTCAAAGTACAGATATATGGCTGCAAATGTATTAATAAAAAGATCCCGGCGCATTATATACTGTTCACTTCCAGATATATTACCATTTCCGAATATGATGAATACTTCTCCTCCGACTAAAAGAAGCGACAGAATAATTCCCAGCACATTTGCAAAGCCGAAGCCCTCATGCTTTATAAGTGCCAGATTAGATATGCACAGTGCAACAGACATCACAACTATAATAGGGCATGACAGATACATATATACTACCGCTGAGTTATCAAGACTGGCTATAATCTGTCTGAAATCCTGTCCTGCGTAGAAGGCTCCTGATGCTAACCTGAATGTCAGAATTAAAGTGGTTATTAACACAGACATAACGAATAACGCAAAGCCCATATAATAAATGGTATTGTAGGAATATGGGTTATACTTGGATTGCTCCAGAACTGCACGAACCAGCAGAATGATAACTCCGATGTAGAATATGTCGAATACTATAGCTATATGCAGTGCATGCTTTTCAGCGCCAAGAATAATGAATACTGCCACTAAAGCCGCCGCCACTATAGACAGAATGACAATGTTCCATATGTAGGGCTTCTTATCCCTTGTATCAAATTTCATGTAAACTATCCTCCTTCGTCTGTGTATATAGATATACAATAATATTTTATGTTAGTCAACAAAGTGCACCGCTTTCAAAAATTTATACTTTTGAAAGCGGTATACCGGCAGACCGGCTGTTGGGCTGTGAGTAAACAGTGGTGAATAATTTTTACGCATTTCCACATACTAACTCTAAAATACCAGAATGAGTTATTGGAGGGAAAATATAGCATGAAAGCCACAGGAATTGTAAGAAGGATAGATGATTTGGGAAGAATTGTTATTCCTAAGGAGATAAGAAGAACACTTCATATAAGGGAAACTGATGCCATGGAGATTTTTACGGACGCAGAGGGGCAGATTATATTGAAGAAATATTCGCCGATAGCGGATATAAGCACATTTGCAGGCAAATATGCAGAATCATTGTCAGAAGCAACGGGGATGACAGTATGTATCACAGACAGGGAGCAGGTGATAGCTGCGTCAGGGGACGATAAGAAGAACCTGATGAATAAGCCTGTCACGAAGGAACTCAATCAGGCGATGGAGGGAAGATGCACAGTTGCTGCGGGTGAAGGCGAGGATTCATTTGTCAAAGTTACAGACGAGTCACAGTTTAAGCAGGAAGTTATGTATCCGATAATATGTCAGGGGGATGTTTTAGGAACAGTTCTTATGATGTCTATTGACATGAAGCCAAAGTTTACAGATAATGAGAAGAAAATGGTAAAGACAGCGGCTAACTTTCTGGGAAAGCATATGGAATCGTAGATAGATTCATAGATGGTTTCAAGAGGACTGTTATATTGCAGAGGTAACAGACTGGATTTACCATGAATTAAGGAGAAGAACATGAGATTAGATAAATATTTAAAAGTATCAAGACTTATAAAGAGAAGAACAGTTGCCAATGATGCGTGTGACGCAGGAAGAGTAATGGTTAATGATAAGGTTGTGAAGGCATCTTATGATGTTAAGGTTGGAGATATTATTGAAATCCAGTTTGGAAACAAGAATGTAAGAGCGAAGGTTACAGATGTAAAGGATACTGTTAAGAAAGAAGAAGCCAAGGAAATGTTTGAGTACCTTTAATCAAAGTACTTGTAATCATATATTGTGGTCATGCATATATTCTCATATAATGGAATGTCTATAAGGAGGGTATATGGAGGAGAAGGTCAGGGTAAGAAGACCACACAGACTGAATATGGAGGACCGTAAAAGAATTGATTTCACGGGAATAACTGATGTGGTGTCATTTGATCCGGTAAAGGTTGTGCTGGAATCCGATTACGGTCATATTACAATTAAGGGTGATGGTCTGCATGTGAACCGTCTGTCAGTTGAAAAAGGTGAGTTAGATCTTGATGGAAGGGTTGATTCCATCTGCTATTCTGAATCCAGAATGAAGACAAAGCAGGATTCATTCATGAGCAGGCTGCTCAGATGATAAGTCAGGTTATTGTATGGGAGCTTTATACGCTGGCAGTCAGCTTCTTTAGAGGTGTATTACTTGCGTGGGTGTATGATAATATAAGAGTATACAGAAGAATAATAAGACACAAAACAATAGTGTTTATGAGCATTGAGGACATGGCATATGGAATATATGCAGGTATAAGTATCTTTCTGATGTGCTTTAAAGTGTCTGATGGAATTGTAAGAGGATTTATAATTATGGGAATAGCGGTTGGCGCGTTCCTATACTTTAGATTTATCAGTGCGTTGTATATCCGATGGTCTGTGAAGATTATTAAATTTTTACTAAAACCGGTATGTTTTATATTGAAAAATGCAGTTCGTATTATTACAATACCAGTTAGAAACCTTAAGATATATATAGAATGCAGGCAGAAGATGCGTAAGAAGGATTCACAAGGGTGAGTATATATGAAATTAGAATCAAGACGAGAGCGTGCAGAAAGGCTTAAGAAACAGAGACGTTCAGCAATTGCAGGAATGGCAGTCGCTATTGTTGTAGTTGTTGCACTTGGCATTGTTTTGTGGAAAGGTAAAACAGGACTTGTTGCAAAGAATGCTGACTATGAGGCTCAGATAACAGAATTACAATCACAGATAGATGACGAGAATAAAAGAAGCGACGAACTCTCAGAATATGAGAAGTATGTCAAGACGAAGAAGTTCGTAGAGGAGATTGCCAAGAACAAGTTCGGGCTAATATATCCTGATGAACTGGTATTCAAGCCTAATAACAAGTAAACATTATGTCGGAGCATGAAGACTTTATAAGCCTTTCACGCTTCGACATTTTATTTATATGCAGTCATATATACTTCACATTGGTGTAGTGCCGGAAAGGAAGTGGATATGAATGAAAAATACATATAAAGATGCCGGATATACTTATACTATTAACCGTCTGCAGGAAACAGCCAAAACATTCAGAAATCTTGGCGACGCATACGGGGAGACCAACCAGAAGCAGAACGGATTTAAGAGACAGCTGATTCTCGTTGCTGACATATTAGAGGAATGTGTAGCAGTGAATCTCAATGCAAAATTGCCTGACAAGCAGGAATACAGGCAGATTGAGCGCAAATGTATGGCAATAGGGATTTCAGTTAAGGATATAAAAGTAGTTGATGGAAAGAGGCGCGAGATACTTGTAACTGCGAAAACATTTATGAAAGGATGCGTGTCAGAGAGGGTGCTGCGTGGAATTGTGTCTGATGTGTTCAAGGTGCGTTTCTTTTCCAATCAGGACAACAGGGTTATTATAAATGAAGAGCCTAACCAGTACGTGTTCTATCAGGAGGATCGTTTCAGAATTCTTTCAGGTATGGCGAGAAAATGTAAAGAAGCAGAGAATACAAGTGGGGATAATTTCTTATTAAAAAGGCTTAGCTGTGGAAAAATGGTTGCGGCAATTGCGGACGGCTGTGGAAGTGGAAGAAGGGCATTTGCAGAGAGCCGGATGGTGATTGAGCTTATGGAAAACTGCATAGAAGCCGGATTTGAGGAAAAAACGGCGATTGACCTAATTAATTCAGCGTACATTGCAGGAACAACATTTAACAATCCTGTAACTATGGACATGAGCGTTATTGACTGTCAGGCGGGAGTTATGAACTGCATTAAGCTTGGGGCTGTGTCTACATTTATTAAGAGGGACAACTGGGTTGAGATTATCAAGTCGACAACGCTTCCGATGGGCGTGCTTGACCAGGTTGACTATGACTGTACGACTAAGAAGCTGTACGATGGGAACTATATAATAATGATAAGTGACGGTGTGCTTGATAATCTGTCCGGAGTCAACAAGGAGGAACAGATGGTGGAGATTATCAATAATATAAATGTTAAGAAACCGGCGAGCATTGCGAAGAAGATTCTTGAGGAGTCGCTGAAGAATCATAATATGGAGGCATTTGATGACTGTACAGTTATGGTGCTTGGAGTGTTTGACACATATGTGAACGTATAATATAATTCTCGCATGAATGAAATTATAGATAAGATTTACAGATATATTGAACAGAATAATATGCTTACAGACTGTGAAAGAGTGGTTGTTGGACTTTCGGGCGGTGCTGATTCCGTGTGTCTGCTTATGGTTCTTAAGGGGTATATTGAGAAGAAGCATCTGCAGACGGAATTATATGCGGTGCATGTTAATCATGGTATAAGGCAGGAGGCAGGAGATGATGAGGAGTTTGCCAGAGCCTTGTGTGAACGCATTGGAGTTGGATTTCAGGCGTATCATATTAATGCCATAGAGTTTGCAAAGCAGCTTGGAATGAGTGTTGAGGAAGCCGGAAGAAGGGAGCGCTACCGCATATTTGGTGAGGCGTGTAAGGGTTGTAATGCAAGGATTGCGGTTGCACACCACATGAATGACCAGGCTGAGACGGTTCTTATGAATCTTGCGAGGGGAACTTCTCTTAAGGGAATTGGCGGAATAAGACCAGTGAGGGATAACATTATAAGACCGCTGCTTTCAGTGACAAGAGCAGAGGTTGAAAGTGTGCTGGAAAGCTTTAACCAGCCGTATGTTACAGATGCAACGAATCTGTGCAATGATTATACCCGTAATTCATTAAGAAATGTTGTTATTCCGTATATGAATGACAATATTAATCCACGTACTGTCGAGAATATAGCCAGTGCTGCAAGTGAACTGCAGCAGGATTTTGATTATATTGAGTCGGAAGCAGATAAGGCTTATAACCGGTATGTTACTGAGGGCGACAATGTGGTTATTAAGCTTGATGGAGGCACATTTGCAGGGCTTCACGAAGTTATAAGAAGACGTGTTATCTACAGGGCGGTGTATTATCTTACGGAAACTGCCAAGGATATATATAAGATGCATGTCAATGCTGTTGATGCACTTGTTACAAAGACAGTTGGCAGCAGTGTTGATATATGTTATGGCTTATGTGCTGTAAGAGGATACGATGATATTGTGATTAGCAGTGAAAGAGCCACCAGACAGGATAAGAATGAATCACCGGAAATATATCAGCTTTCGGATGATGATATCGAAAAGCTTAAGGCAGGGCGAAAGGTAACAATTCAGGAAAACATTTATTATAATAATGAAACACCGCAGATAAAGAATGTGCAGATTGTGTTGTCACTTCATTCTAATTATGAAAAAATTCGAAATTACGCTAATAGCCGCTATGCTAAAGCTTTCGATTATGATAAAATATTAGGAAAGCCATGCATTAGAAAACGTATGTCTGGAGACAGAATTGTTATTAACAGAGCAGGTAATCAGCACAAGCTGAAGAATGAATTTATTGACCGTAAGGTGCCGGAGAATATGAGGGACGATGTACTTCTTATATGTGATGATGCCGGAGTTTTATGGGCTGCCGGTGTAAGACGAAGTGAACGCGCCCTGATTGATGATGATACACAGAGTGTGCTGGAAGTAACTATACAGTAGAGAGTGTGTTAAGGTTGACAAAGGAGAGAAACGATGAAAGAACCATTTATCAGTGTCCTTATATCTGAGGAGAAACTTAATGAAAGAATTGCACAGCTTGGAGAGCAGATAAGTAAAGATTATGCAGGTAAAGAGGTTAAGCTTATCTGTATTCTTAAGGGAAGTATTATATTTACATGTGAGCTTGCCAAGAGAATCACTGTACCTGTTAAGTTTGATTTCATGCAAGTATCAAGCTATGGAAGCGGAACATCATCAAGCGGTCAGGTTATGATTAAGAAAGACCTTGATGAGAGTATTGAGGGAGAGCATGTTATTGTTATTGAAGATATTATCGATTCAGGTAATACTCTTGCAAGACTTATGCCTATGTTAAAGGAGAGAAAGCCGGCAGATATATGTGTATGCACTCTGCTTGATAAGCCTGAGAGAAGAGAAGTTGAGGTTGAAGTTAAGTATAACGGCTTTAATATTCCTGACAAATTCGTTGTCGGATATGGTCTTGACTATGACCAGAACTACAGAAATCTTCCATATGTTGGAGTTTTACATCTTGATGGAGAGGCATAATTAAATAAGGAGGAAGTGATGGATATTAAGAAAAGAAGATCTGGAGGATTTGGAAGCATTTTCTTCATGATTATTATAATTGGTATTATATGGGCTGTAATTGCCCAGATGAGTCAGAGATCAAGTAATTATAAGTATAAAGATTTTGTCTCTGACTTGAAGGAGGATAAGATTACAAGTGTTACTATCAGTCAGAACGCAGAAGTTCCAACCGGTACACTTACAATTACATTCACAGACGGAAGCAAGGATTCTCTTAATGTGTCTGATGTTGTTTCTGTTCAGGAGCTGCTCGACAATAAGGGTGTTGAGTATACTCTTAAGGATGTTAAGAGAGACAGTATCTGGATGACAACTATTCTGCCATTTGGTCTGTGCCTTATCGTTGTTGTTGCACTTATGATGATGATGACAAGACAGGCTGGAGGTGGTGGTAACGCCAAGATGATGAATTTTGGCAAGAGCCGTGCAAGAATGATAAGCGGTGATGCCAATAAGGTTACATTCAAGGATGTAGCTGGACTTAATGAAGAGAAAGAGGAACTTGAAGAAATCGTTGATTTCCTTAAAGACCCTGTAAAATACACTAACCTCGGAGCAAGAATTCCTAAGGGTGTTATTCTTACAGGCCCTCCGGGAACAGGTAAGACTTTACTTGCCAAGGCTGTTGCTGGTGAGGCAGGAGTGCCTTTCTTTAGTATATCAGGTTCTGATTTCGTTGAGATGTTCGTTGGTGTCGGTGCATCAAGAGTAAGAGATATGTTTGAGGAAGCCAAGAAGAATGCACCTTGTATCATATTCATTGATGAGATTGATGCTGTTGCAAGACGAAGAGGAACTGGTATGGGCGGCGGACATGATGAAAGAGAGCAGACTCTTAACCAGATGCTCGTAGAGATGGATGGTTTCGGAGTTAATGAAGGAATTATCGTTATGGCAGCTACTAACAGAGTAGATATTCTTGATCCTGCTATATTAAGACCAGGCCGTTTCGACAGAAAGGTAGTAGTAGGAAGACCTGATGTAAGAGGACGTCTTGAGATTCTTAATGTCCATGCAGCCAAGAAGCCATTAGGTGATGATGTTGATCTTGAGAGCCTTGCAAGAACTACAGCAGGATTCACAGGAGCAGACCTTGAGAATATTCTTAATGAGGCAGCTATTAATGCAGCCAAGAGCAAGAGAAAGTTTATCACTAATGCTGATGTCAACTACGCATTTGTAAAGGTTGGAATCGGTGTTGAGAAGAGAAGCAAGATTATATCAGAGAAGGAAAAGAAGATTACAGCATACCACGAATCAGGTCATGCAATTCTTTTCCATGTACTTCCTGATGTAGGACCGGTACACACTATCTCTATTATTCCGACAGGAATGGGAGCAGCAGGTTATACAATGCCACTTCCTGAAAAGGATGAGATGTTCAATACCAAGGGCAAGATGTTACAGAATATCATCGTAAGCCTTGGTGGACGAGTTGCAGAGGAGCTTATATTTGATGATATCACAACAGGTGCATCACAGGATATCAAGCAGGCAACACAGACAGCAAGAGATATGGTTACCAAGTACGGATTCTCTGACAGACTTGGTCTTATCAACTATGCAAGCAGTGATGAGGATGAGGTATTTATTGGAAGAGACCTTGCACATACAAGACCATATGGCGAGGATATCGCTACAGCCATAGATGAAGAGGTTAAGAAGATTATTGATGACTGTTATGCACAGGCTAAGAAGATAATCTCTGATCATATGGATGTATTAGAGAAGAGTTCAGAACTTCTTCTTGAAAAAGAGAAAGTAACAAGAGAAGAATTTGAGGCACTTTTTGATGATGGAAGCAGCAAAGATGGCGATAGTATTATTGAAACAACAATCATCTAGTAAATGTGCACAATTTTTTTGGATAAATTTAGTGATGTTTGTGAACACTTATTGGGGGAAATAAGATATTATAATTAATGTAAAAACCCCCAATACATTATAGATAAAGCAGTAATGCTTATCGAAAAGAAATACCTTCTCTGAAAAAGGCAGTCACCCCATGGCTGCCTTTTTTGCTACCCATAAAAGCCTTTTTGCTTGCTAAATTGTACTTTTAGATATAAAATCAGAATAGTATATGCTAAGGAGGTTTCTCTATGAGAATAACCGAGGAAATGGGAAACTTAGCTGCCTGGGAAAAACGTATTTTTTATACATGCAGTGCAAGGCCGACGCTACATCCAAGAGCGTTGTTTTCGGATGTTACTAATGATTACAGAAGTCCGGCAGAGCCAATGCCTGGAGATGAAGTAACGATACGACTGCGTACTGGCAGATATAATGTAGATAAAGCATATCTTGTTGTTGATAATGTCGAACATGTTATGACAAGAGTCAGAAGCGAGAGTATGTTTGATTACTATGAGGCTAAGATTAATGCTGGAACAGAGAAAATGTATTATTATTTCCGCGTTGAACTTGGCAGAACAGTGTGTTTTTACAACCAGATTGGAGCAATTAAGGACCTTAACGAATATTATAATTTCCAGATTACACCAGGATTCAAGACACCAGAGTGGGCAAAGGGTGCAGTTATGTACCAGATATTTGTTGACAGATTCTATAATGGCGATAAGAGTAATGATGTGCTTGATGATGAATATAACTATATAGGGGAGCATGTCTGTCAGGTTAAGGACTGGAATAAGTATCCTGCACAGATGGGTATAAGAGAGTTCTATGGAGGCGACCTGCAGGGCGTACTTGATAAGCTTGATTATCTACAGGATCTGGGCGTTGAAGTCATATATTTTAATCCTTTATTTGTGTCCCCATCTAATCACAAGTATGATATACAGGATTATGATTATATTGATCCACATTTTGGAAAGATTGTCGAGGATGAGGGAGAGCTTTTAAGACCTGGAGACAATGACAATACACATGCTACAAGATATATTAACAGAGTCACTAAGAAGACTAATCTTGAGGCAAGTAATGAGCTTTTTGCCAAAGTAGTAGAGGAAATCCATGCAAGAGGCATGAAGGTTATCATAGATGGTGTATTTAATCACTGTGGTTCCTTTAATAAATGGATGGACAAAGAACACATTTACAGAGACAGTGCTGATGAGTATGAGCCGGGAGCATACGAGAAGTATGAGAGTCCTTATCATAACTTCTTCAAGTTCTTCTCGAACCAGTGGCCGGATAACAATTCATATGATGGCTGGTGGGGACATGATACTCTTCCTAAGCTTAATTATGAAGGCTCTAAGGAACTTGAGGAATATATTCTTTCTATCGGAAGAAAATGGGTTTCAGCACCTTATAATGTAGATGGATGGAGGCTTGATGTTGCAGCTGATCTTGGATACAGTCCGGAGTATAATCATTATTTCTGGAAGAGATTCCGTGAGGAAGTAAAGAAGGCTAACCCAGAGGCTGTTATTCTTGCAGAACATTATGGAGACCCATATAGCTGGTTACAGGGCGATGAATGGGATACTGTAATGAATTACGATGCTTTTATGGAACCTATAACATGGTTTCTTACAGGCATGGAGAAGCATAGTGACGAGGCAAGGCCAGACAAATATGGTAATCCTGATTATTTCTTTGGAGCGATGCACCATAATATGGCAAGAATGGGAGGACAGAGCACAGCAATATCTATGAATGAGCTGTCTAACCATGATCATTCAAGATTCTTAACAAGAACTAACAGGACAGTTGGAAGAACTAATACACTTGGACCAGAAGCTGCCAATAATAATATTAATAAGTCAGTATTCAAGGAGGCTGTTGTTATCCAGATGACATGGCCTGGCGCACCTACAGTGTATTATGGAGATGAAGCAGGAGTATGTGGTTTTACAGATCCTGATAACAGAAGAACTTATCCATGGGGGCATGAGGATAAGGAACTTATTGATTTCCATAAGGCTGTAATAAGGATGCATAAAGAGAACGAGGTTTTAAGAACGGGCTCGTATAAATCATTGTATTCAGCTTATAATGTTATTGCATATGGACGTTTTACGAAGGATGATGCAGCAATTATTATTATTAATAATAATGAGGATGAAGTAAGAGCAAAGATTCCTGCATGGGAAGTCGGACTTGGATTTGATGATGATGTAGAACAGCTTATGGTTACATTTGAAGGTGGATACAGTACTGACAGGCTGGGATATCACCTTCAGAATGGATGGCTTGACATAGGCTTAAGGAAGACCTCAGCAGTAGTTCTTCATAAGATGCAATGGTAAAAATGTTGTTACAGGATGTTGTTTATGTTGTGTTTGCACATGTGAGTGACTAATGTTATAATGCAATCAGACAGCGTCGAAACAGAAAGGAATATTTTAATGGAATCATATAATTCTAATAATGATAAACCAAAGATAAGTCTGAACCGCAAGAAAAGAATGTGGAACAGATACAGAAATTATGTTATTGGATTAATAATATTGGTAGTCGCAGTTGTTATATTTGCAGTTGTGCTTAAGAGCTGCAGCGGTAAGAATGGCGGCAAGGATGATAATAAATCAACAACAGCTCCTGTAAAGCAGGAAAGCACACAGGGTGTACAGGATGAGACACAGGGCTCTGAGAATTCTTCACAGGATGCCTCACAGCAGACAACACAGGCCGCTTCAGGAAGAAGCCTGGCTGTTTCTGGAACACCACAGAGTGAAGATTACACATCTTCAGCTGCTTACAGCAAGTCTGTATTCATCGGAGATTTTGTGGTAAGCGGAATTTCACAGTTTGGATATGTGGCAGATTCACAGGTTATATCATCTAATTCAATGACTAGTGATAAGCTTACAGGATATCTTGACAATATTGTATCCCAGTCCCCTGATTCTGTGTATATTATGGTTGGTATTAACGACCTTAATTATGGAAGCAGATCGGTGGATGATATATATAAGTATGAGAAAGAATTCATAGAAGCTGTGAAGAGTGCTCTTCCATCAGCTAATGTATATGTTCTTTCAGTACTTCCAATAAGTCAGAGATTTGAATCTTCAAGTAAGGTTAAACAGACTAACATTGACTCACTTAACGGCATGTTCTCAGAGAATGCATCAACACTTGGTATAACATATATCGATGTGGCAACTGTATTTAAGGATGGTTCAGGATATTTTGGCTCTTCTTATACAGACAGTGGATATAATCTTAAGAGTGGCTATTATGCATTTATGCTTAATGGAATTGCAGGAGTGAAGTAATGAATTTTCATGTTATGACTTTGTTTCCTGATATGATAACAGACGGACTTAACACAAGTATAACCGGAAGAGCTATTAAAGCCGGAGTGATGTCTGTTACTGCACATGATATCAGGGATTATTCTAATGATAAGCATTTAAAAGTAGATGATTATCCTTATGGCGGCGGTGCAGGAATGGTCATGGGAGCCGCTCCTGTATGCGACTGCTATGAGGATATTGTCAGAAGTATTGGGAAAAGACCGAGGGTTATATATATGACCCCACAGGGATATACATTTACCCAGAGTATGGCAGAGGAATTCGCAAAGGAAGACAATCTTGTTATTCTGTGCGGACATTATGAAGGAATTGATGAGAGAGCGTTGGAGAATATAGTTACAGATTATGTGTCTATAGGAGATTATGTTCTTACTGGTGGAGAATTACCGGCAATGGTTGTTATTGATACAGTTTCAAGACTTGTACCAGGAGTTCTTAATAATGAAGAATCTGCTGAAACAGAGAGCTTTTCAGATGGTCTGTTAGAGTATCCGCAATATACAAGACCGGCAGATTATAATGGAAAAGCTGTTCCAGAAGTACTTTTATCAGGACATCATGCCAACATTGAGAAGTGGAGACATGAGAAGTCTTTAGAAAGAACCAAGAAATTCAGACCTGACCTGTATGAAGCTTATATAAAGGAGCATCCTGAGGAGTCAAGGTAAAATAGGGAGAGAACGATGCTAATTTCCTTGCCATAATAGGAGATTATATTGGAAAAGTGTTCCTGAAAGAGAGAAAGTAATGATTAACAGATATGTTGCGCTGGATATTGAGACTACTGGTCTTAATCCGGCTGTAGACAGAATTATAGAAGTTGGAATGGCAAGGGTTGAGGATGGATGTATAACAGAAAAGTACTCAACACTTGTATATCCGGGAATAAGCATAAGCGAGCGTATAACCGGACTCACAGGTATACATAATGAGGATCTGACCGGCAAGCCGCGCATAGAGGATATCATAGAGGATATAACAGCATTTATAGGTGACTGGCCGATACTTGGACATAATGTTATATTTGATTTCAGTTTTCTTAAGAAGGCGGCTGTTAATAACGGGCTGACTATCAATGATGATGGAATTGATACATTAAAGCTATCAAGAAGGCTTCTTCCTGAGGCAGAGCATAAGAATCTGTCTTTCTTATGCGAGTACTTTGATATAGACCCGGGAAGGTCACACAGAGCTTATGATGATGCGGTAAGCGCAAGTATGCTGTATGGTAAGCTGGAGAAGTTAAAACCGGATGATGATGGATTTAATCATACAATGAAACTTGTCTACACGGTCAAGAAAGATTCGCCGATAACTCCCGCTCAGAGAAGATATCTTGCAGCACTTGTACAGAAGCATAATATTAATCTTGAGATTCCAGTTGAAGAAATGACGAAAAGCATTGCGTCAAGGCAGATAGATACAATCATAGCACAGTATGGAAAATAATCCGTACTGTGCTATAATTAATTAAATCTGATATTTTGTTGGAGGTAATTATGATTAATTTTAATAATAAGAAAACTAAAAGATGGTTCACAGGAATATTAATTCTGATACTTATAGCAGCAATGGTTGTTCCTATGATTGTCTATCTTATACCTTAATATAGATGATAAAGAGGTTATACATATTATGAAGACAGGAAAAGTATCTGATACAATATTAGGAAGATCTGTATTCAAGCTGCTTGGCAAGAGAGGAAATACAGTGAAGCCGGCATATGGACAGGATGCCGCACATATAATTAACGGGGGCAATGTACTGGCAGCATCTGCGACAGGAGAATGGGCAGTGTACAGGGCAGCTAACAATATCAGTGCCGCTGGCGGCGTTACAGACAGCATTATGAATACTGTTATTCTTGATGAGAAATCAAGAGAAATCCGCCTTAAAGAGATTATTAAAGAGATTGACAGACAAAGCGGTGTTGTAGGTGTCGGTATTGCCGGAGGCCATACAACAGTAAGCAGGGATGTTAATCATCCAGTTGTGTCTGTAACTGCAATAGGTCATGAAGTGCGTAAGCAGAGAAAGGCTGTTGCAGGTCAGGATATAGTTCTTACCAAGCATATAGGAATGAGTGGTATAAGAGATGTTATATCTTCAAGAAAAGAAGATATTCTGAAGGTGTATACACAGGATATTATTGATAAGGCGCTTACAGAAGATAAAGAACTGCTTGTAGCTAAAGAAGCTGCAGTATTCGTTAATGAAGGTGCAGAGGGTGCTATGCATGATGTTTCGGAAGGCGGTATATTTGCCACGTTATGGGATATGGCAGAGTATTCAGGCATTGGACTGGAAGTTGACTTAAGAAATATTCCTGTAAAGCAGGAGATTATTGAAATATGTGAATTATTCAATATCAACCCATATATATTGGATTCTATGGGATGTTTGTTAATGACATGTGAAAATGGATGTGATATAGTTAATACAATGCAGCAGAATGGAATCAAAGCTGCCGTTATTGGTAAAGTTACAGATGGCAATAACAGAATTATTCACAATACTGAGGAAGACAGATTCTTAGGTCTTCCTGAACAGGATGAGATATACAGATTCATATAATTAATGGGAGGATTGCGTTATGAGAGAGAAGATTCTTGATATTCTTGAAAAGAATGGAAGGATAGACCTTAAGGAGATGGCTATTATGCTTGGATATTCTGAAGCAGAGGTCGCCAATGAGATAGCGGATATGGAAAAAGAACACATTATCTGCGGATATAATGCGGTCATTAACTGGGATAAGACAAGTGAAGAGAAGGTTACAGCTCTTATTGAGGTAAAGGTTACACCTCAGAGAGGTTTAGGTTTTGACAGTATAGCAGAACGTCTCTATAAGTACGATGAGGTAACATCTGTTTATCTTATGTCAGGTGGTTTTGATTTTACAGTTATTATAGAAGGCAAGACAATGAAGTCAGTGGCACAGTTCGTCGCGGCGAAACTCGCACCATTAGATTCAGTCCTTAGTACATCAACACATTTTGTACTTAAGAAGTATAAGGACTACGGAACAATAATAGAGGACGAGGCTAAAGACGAAAGGATGCTGATTACACCATGAGAAACCCATTATCACAGAAAATAACAGGCATAGAGCCATCAGGAATAAGAAAGTTCTTTGATATTGTAAGCGAGATGCCTGATGCAATTTCGTTAGGAGTAGGTGAACCTGATTTTGATACTCCGTGGAATGTAAGAGAAGAGGGTATATATGCCCTTGAGAAAGGAAGAACATTTTATACATCTAATGCAGGTCTTAAGGAATTAAGAGAAGAGATATGCAATTATCTTGCAAGAAAGATGGATCTTCATTATGACCCTATGAAGGAAGTACTTGTTACAGTAGGTGGAAGTGAAGCGATTGACGTTGCGTTAAGATGCATGTGTGATCCTGGCGATGAGGTTCTTATACCACAGCCAAGTTATGTATCATATCTTCCTTGTGCAATTATGGCTGATGCGAAGCCTGTAATTATTGAGTTAAAGGAAGAGAATGAGTTCAAGCTTACTAAGGAAGAGCTTCTTGCAAGTATAACAGATAAGACTAAGGTTCTTGTTATGCCATTCCCTAATAATCCTACAGGAGCTATTATGACTAAGGAAGAGCTTGAAGAGCTTGTGCCTGTTATAATTGAGAAGGATATATTTGTTATATCAGATGAGATATATTCAGCTCTTACATATAAGGGTGAACATTGTTCAATAGGAAGTCTTCCGGGAATGAAGGAGAGAACAATTGTTATTAATGGTTTCTCCAAAGCATTTGCAATGACAGGATGGAGACTTGGATATGCATGCGGACCTAAGGAGATTATCAGCCAGATGACTAAGCTTCATCAGTTTGCAATTATGTGTGCACCTACTAACAGCCAGTTTGCTGCTGTAGAGGCACTTAGGAATTGCGATATGGAAGTTGAGAAGATGGTTACTGCTTATGACCAGAGAAGAAGATATCTTATGTATGCATTTAAAGAGATGGGACTTGACTGCTTTGAGCCATTTGGCGCATTCTATGTATTCCCGTCAATTAAGAAGTTCGGATTATCTTCGGATGAATTTGCTAACAGACTGTTAAGAGAGCAGAAGCTTGCTGTAGTTCCGGGAACTGCATTCGGTGACTGTGGCGAAGGCTTCTTAAGAATATCTTATGCATATTCTATAGATAATCTTAAGCAGGGACTCGAAAGAATAGAAAGGTTTATCAGTACACTGAAATAGGAATCAGATATGTTGAATATAGTTTTACATGAGCCGGAGATGCCGGCTAATACAGGTAATATAGGAAGAACATGTGTGGCAACAGGCGTAAGACTGCATCTTATAGGACCATTAGGTTTCCAAATTAATGATAAGATGTTAAAGAGAGCCGGTCTTGATTACTGGGATAAGCTTGATGTTACTGAGTATGATGATTATAATGACTTCCTTGCAAAGAATCCGGGTGCCAAGATATATATGGCTACAACCAAGGCACACAAGACATATACAGAGGTTAATTACGAGGAAGACTGTTATATAATGTTCGGAAAGGAAAGTGCTGGAATTCCAGAGGAGATACTTGTAGATAATGAAGATACATGTATCAGAATTCCCATGATAGGAGATATAAGGTCACTCAATCTTTCTAATTCAGTGGCAATCGTTCTTTATGAGGTGCTCCGCCAGCATAATTTCTCGCATATGAACTGCGAGGGACATCTTCACAGACTTAACTGGAAAGAGTAAATATTTATAAGTATAATAAACACACGGACATACAATTACGCATGTCCGTGTGTTTTTATTTTGCAAGTTCAAGTGTGAATATGAATTCTGTACCGACACCGACAGTACTTACAACATCAATATTTTCACCATGTGCCTGAATAACTTCCTTGGTTATTGAAAGACCAAGACCTGAGCCTTTCTTGTCACGGCCTCGTGAAGAATCTGATTTGTAGAATCTGTCCCAGATTTTATCAATGTCCTCTTTGGCAATTCCGCAGCCGGTATCCTTAATGGATATCTGCGCCTTTTCACCCTTTTCCTTGACTGTTATGTATATGTAAGAATTCTCTTTGCTGAACTTAATTGCGTTATCTATAAGGTTGTATATAACCTGCTGGATTCTACCTTTGTCCGCCTTAACATTCTGTACGCTGTTAGCATAAGTAATATTGAACTTAATGCCCTTTTTCTTGCATGTTCCTTCAAATGTCTCAACGGTATGTCTTATTATTGAGTTAAGGTCAAATGTTGATATATCAAGTCTTACAGACTTAGGGTCAAGTTCGTTAAGTGTAAGAATATTACTTGTCAGCTTGGTAAGTCGTTCTGTCTCAAAAAGCATTATGCCGATATATTTGTCAAGCATCTCTGGTGGAATAGTACCATCCTGGATTGCTTCCAGATAACCCTTGATAGAAGTAAGCGGTGACCTGAAATCATGCGATATATTAGACAGGAACTTCTGCTGGAATTTGTCTGATTCATTAAGCTGTGAAGCCATGTAATCAAGGGACATTCCAAGTCGTCCAATTTCGTCATTAAGCATAGGCTTGACACGGTAGGAAAGGTTACCCTTACTGTATTCATTGGTTGCTTTAGTGATTTCTTTAATTGGTCTGTGAACCTGAAAGAAATACAGCGCAAGGAACGCAGCCGACAGAATAAGCACAATAATAAGAGTAAGATAATTCGTGTTAAATGTGTTATATACACGGTCTACAATGGCAGATTCCGGTATATTAATTACAACGTAGCCCTTGATTTCAAATGAATTGGAAATAGGCGAGAATACGCTTAATGTCGGTTCGGAAAACAATCCGTAAAAATCCCACAGAATATCATGCTTTCCTTTCAAATCCCCATAATCAAAATCATTGACCGTGAATAAAACCCTGTCGTCATTACTCTTATCAGTGGTACTGTCATCAGTATCAAGAATAACATCACCGGAAGGTGTGATGAACAGAATTCTTGTGTCATTGAATGTTGAAAGTGATTTCATCTCAAGTTCTATTCGTCTTAACTTAGATTCTCCAAGATATTCAAGAGCATATTCATTAGCTATCTCATTAGCCTGCAGATACAGTCTGTCAGAATAGTAATTGTATACACGCTTGTAATCGACCTTGTAGCATACAGTCGATACAAGAATAAAGCTGATTATACAGATAGCTATATATATGAAAATGTGTTTGCTGAGTGTACTGAAACCTTTCACTGTCTAGCCTCCTACTTGTGCCGCTGTAGCACATTATTTAGTTACGAACTTGTAACCGATTCCCCATACTGTCTCAATGTTCCAGTGGGCGTGATCCTTGATTTTCTCACGGATTCTCTTAATGTGTACATCAACGGTTCTTGTATCACCGATGTATTCATATCCCCAGATATTGTCAAGAAGCTGTTCTCTTGTGAACACCTGATTAGGAGCAGAAGCCAGGAAATACAACAGTTCAAGTTCTTTAGGCGGCATCTCCACATTCTTACCCATATAATTGACAGAATAATTATCAAGGTTGATAGAGAGGTCAGGGTAGTTGACACATTTGGTATTGGAAGAATCAACACCGATGCTCTGAGGCATATGATATCTTCTAAGCACAGCCTTTACACGGGCAACCATCTCTTTCGTCTCAAAAGGCTTGATAATATAGTCATCTGCGCCAAGCTCAAGACCTAATACCTTGTCAAATGTTTCGCCCTTGGCGGAGAGCATAATAATAGGAACGTTGTTGTTCTTTCTTATCTCACGGCACACCTGATAGCCGTCAATGCCCGGAAGCATGAGGTCTAGCAGGACGAGATTAGGCTTAAATACAGGAAGCTCAGACAGTGCACTTTCTCCATCATACACAATCTTAGTTTCGTAACATTCCTTAGTAAGATACAGAGATATAAGCTCTGCTATATTTTCATCATCATCTACGATAAGTATTCGCTGTTTAGATGCCATAATAATATCCCCCAATAATAATTATTTAAAATCAACAATAGTTACGCCTGCATCGCCCTCACCGATTTCGCCGAGGCGGAAGCTCTTGATATATGGAACACCGCGAAGATAAGCGGTTACACCGTTTCTTAATGCACCAGTTCCTTTGCCGTGAACGATACGCACCTGTGGAATCTTGGCAATGTAAGCGTCATCAAGATATTTGTCAAGGCGGGCAACAGCCTCGTCCACTGTGCAGCCGAGAAGATTAATCTCAGTTGATATTCCGGCTGATTTGCTCATCTTAATCTTACCGGAACCGCCTGCAGCCTTGGATGGCGTTTCCTTAGGCTCTTTATATCCTGAAAGAATCTCAAGATTCTTGATATCAATCTTAGTGCTTAATGCACCTACCTGAACGGTAACCTGCTTCTTGGCAGGGTGAATTGCAGAAACAGTACCGATAACATTCATAGTAAGGACTCTTACATGCATGCCAGTCTTGAATTCAGATATATCGTGAGCTTTGTGGGCTTTGAATTTAGCAGGCTCTACCTTTAGCTTAGCCTGATTCTTGTTCATCTTCTCACGGACAGCAGTACGGTGCTTCTCAAGTTCTGCAACTGTCATTCCGTGCTTGTTCATGGCTTTGATAGTCTCGTCTGCGAAATCCTTGGCATCTCTTAAGATGGCAGCAGCCTGTTCATTGGCTTTGCGGATAATGTTGTCAGTACGCTCGTCAAGTCGCTCATTCTTAGCCTGAAGTTTTTCCTTAAGAGAGGCAATCTCGGCTTTGTAGCTTTCAACCTCAGCCTGTTCCTTCTCAAGAGAGATTCTCGCATGCTCAAGGTCAGATACGATATCTTCAAAATGTACATCTTCTGCATTAAGTCTTTCTGAGGCGTCAGACAGAATATAATCAGGAAGCCCGAGCTTCTTAGAGATTGCAAATGCGTTACTCTTTCCGGGAATACCTATAAGAAGTCTGTAAGTTGGACGGAGAGATTCAACGTCAAACTCACAGCTTGCATTCTCGACACCATTAGTAGAAAGTGCATAAAGCTTGATTTCACTGTAATGTGTTGTTGCCATAGTTGTAACACCGCGCATCTTAAGGTCGTTAAGAATTGCGATAGCAAGGGCCGCACCCTCTGTAGGGTCAGTTCCCGCACCAATCTCATCGAAAAGTACAAGACAGTTCTCATCAGCCTCTTTAAGAATCTTAACAGTGTTAGTCATGTGTGATGAAAATGTACTTAAACTCTGTTCAATACTCTGCTCATCACCGATATCAGCGTAAATGTTCTTAAATACGGCAATGTCTGAATGGTCAAGAGCCGGAATAAATAAACCAGACTGAGCCATAAGTGTAAGAAGTCCTACAGTCTTTAAAGAAACAGTCTTACCACCGGTATTAGGACCAGTAATGATAAGAAGCTTAAAATCTGTTCCAAGATAGATATCAATAGGAACTACAGTATGAGGTTCAATAAGAGGGTGGCGTCCCTTCTTGATATTGATAATTCCTGATGTATTCATGACAGGACGGCTTGCGTGCATATGTCTTGCAAGCTGTGCCTTTGCAAATATACAGTCGAGTTCAACAAGTATTTCATAATCACACAGAAGCTCCTCTGTATGTTCCCCTGCTTTCGCACTTAAGTCGGCAAGAATAACTTCAATCTCAGCTGCTTCCTTAAGCTCTAATTCACGGATATCGTTATTAAGCTTTACAACTGCTGCCGGCTCAATAAAGAGAGTAGAACCGGTAGATGACTGGTCGTGAATCATACCCGGAAATGATGACTTATATTCAGCTTTGACAGGCAGACAGTAGCGTCCCTGTCTTGTAGTAATAACATAGTCCTGAAGATAAGTTCTGTAAGTAGGCGAATTAAGAAGCTTGTTAAGTTCAGAATGTATTCTGTCATTAGCAATAGACTTGCTTCTTCTGATGCTTCTTAAGTTGGCACTTGCATCATCACTTATCTCATCTTCGGAGATAATACATTTTTTAATCTGGAAATTAAGGGGGTCAACAGTTGCAAGATTATCAAGCATGCCTGATATGGAATCCTCACGATGCTCATAGTAATCCTTAACATGCTTGGAACATGAAAGAATGGCACTTATATTAAGAAGTTCTGATATATTAAGAGAACTTCCAACCTTAAGTCTTGCCACTGAAGCACGTATATCCTTAGTCTGGCTGAAATCAACAGCCCCCTTCTGGAAAATTCTTGAAAGTGCATCATTAGTCTCATCAAGACGTAAGTTGATGTCTGTGATATCAGTCATAGGCTTTAAGTTACGAAGTATTTTCTTAGCTCCGTCACAGCATGCATATGAAATAAGCTGGTCGGTTATTTTATAAAATTCCAAAGTGGATAAAGATTTCTTATTCACGAAAGACCTCCAAAAATAAAAACAATCTTTTCATACCTTATAAGTTTACAGCATTTAAGGAAAAAAAACTATATTTTGCTTATAAATATTTACATGTAAGACATAAATTGTTCATAATCGTAATATAAACTATGATATAATTGTATTCATAAGAGACGAAAATTTCACAAATATGAGGAGTCCACAATGGGAACTAATGAAGATGATAAGGAAAAGTATGACCTGTATACAGAACAGGTAGTTCTTCACCCGGCTAGGAAGTACAAGTGGCTTATAAGAATTGGCAAGCTGCTGATCTCTGCTGTTTCTGTCGTAATAGCGGCAACTTTGTTTATGGTATTTTTATATCCGACATTACAGAAGAGGATTGAAGAAAATAACAAAGACAAGAATGTAATATATATCCAAAAGGATAATTACATACTGGCAGATAATCAGACAGCAGAATATTCAGATATACTGACAGAGAAGGATTTGAAAGAGAATTATGAGGTCGCTATGGCAACCCTGCGGGCAAGAGTTGAAAATGTTAAGAAATGTGTTGTTGCTGTTGATTTTGAGCAGCCTGTTTCTGATGTTCCGACAATTGAAAACAGCCAGACAGAGGTGGCAGGACTTGTTGTTGCCAATATGAATTCAACATATCTTGTCCTTACAAGTTCAAGTCTTTTAGAACCAGGAAGAAATTATACAGTAAGGCTGTCGGATGAGGTTCAGATTGAAGCTTCATTTGTATGCAGAAATACAGCTTCCGGTATTGGAATCGTAAGTATTAATGCGACTAATCTTACAGCTGAACAGCGCAATAATATTACGGTTGCCGAGCTTGATAATTCTTATATGGTTAAACAGGGAGATCTTGTAATTGCGTCAGGAAAGCTTTATGAGACTTCTAAGGGGGTATCATATGGTACGATTGCAGGTTCTAAGGTTGAATACAGCAAGGACAGCGGATATGAGGTATTTGAGACAAGCATAAGCATTACCGCAGGAGGTTTTGCTATATTGTTTAATTCAGAAGGAAAAGCAGTAGGCGTGTCTAAGGCATCAACTGATACAACTACTAATTTTATTGGAATATCTGACCTTAAGGCACAGATTGAGACTATGATTAATAAACATGGAATTATGTATTGCGGAATTACAGGGCAGAATGTAACAGATGAACTGGCAGCCAAATATGGGCTTCCAAATGGTGTATACATATCTAATGTTGATATTGATTCACCGGCTTATTATGCTGGATTGCAGGCGGGAGATGTAATTAGTGCAATTAATGGACAAAGTATTTTGACAATTCAGCAGTTTAGTGAGAAACTATATCAGTGTGCTGATGGAGATGCACTGTATGTAACTGCCATGAGGCAGGGAAAAGATGGTTATTCAGATGTTTCATTTTCAGTGAGCGTGCAGTTAAAACAACTTAATTAACGGAGGCAGAAAATTTATGCGTTATATAGAGACTCTTAAAGACGGTGAGAGGATTTCAGAGGTATATCTGTGCAAATCAAAGTCAATTGCACTTACTAAGACAGGCAAGGAATATGCAAATGTAATGCTTGCGGATAAGACAGGACAGATTGATTCTAAAATATGGGATCTTAATTCAGGAGGAATTGCTGAATTTGATGTCAATGATTATGTTGCACTAACAGGTCAGGTAACAAGCTATAACGGAGCATTGCAGTTTAAGATAGAAAGAGCAAGAATTGCATCAGAGAATGAATATATTGAGTCTGATTATGTACCATCATCAAGATATAATATTGATGATATGTTTGCGGAACTGATGGAGTATGTAGACAGTGTTAAGAGCACATATATGAAGCAGCTGTTATATTCTTTCTTTAATGATGAAGCATTTGCAAAGAAGTTCAAATGTGTATCAGCAGCCAAGACAGTACATCACGGCTTCGCAGGCGGATTGTTAGAGCATAGCTTAAGTGTCACAAGATTATGTGACAAGATGAGCAGCAACTATGATTTCCTTAACAGAGATTTGCTTATAACATGTGCGATGCTGCATGATGTCGGCAAGGTTAAGGAATTATCTGAATTCCCTAAGAATGATTACACTGACGAGGGTAATTTCTTAGGACATATCGTTATCGGATACGAGATGGTTATGGAGAAGGTAAAGCAGATAGACGGATTCCCTGATATGCTTGCAATGCAGATTGGACACTGCATACTTTCACATCACGGAGAGCTTGAGTACGGCTCACCTAAGAAGCCATCAATAGCAGAGGCTGTCGCATTATCTATGGCTGATAATATGGATGCAAAGCTTGAGACATTAAGGGAAGCGCTTGAAGCCAAGGATACCAACGACTGGCTTGGTTATAACAGATGGCTTGATTCTAATATAAGAAGGACAACTAATGAGTTTTAAGAAAGATGATAAAGTAACATTTGTAATAGAAGATATAGGAACTGGCGGAGAGGGTATCGGCAAGGTTGACGGATATACCCTCTTTGTTAAGGATGCAATAATCGGCGACATGATTGAGGCAAAGATTATTAAAGCCAAGAAGAATTACGGCTATGCAAGGCTTGAAAAGATTATCGAGGCTTCACCTGACAGGGTGACTCCTGCCTGTCCTGTTGCAAGACAGTGCGGTGGCTGCCAGATTCAGCAGATGAGTTATGAGGCACAGCTTAGATTCAAGGAAAAGCTGGTTGACGACAATCTCAAACGAATCGGCAAGATAGAAGGCTATGAATTTTTCCCAGCTATCGGAATGGAAGAGCCTTTCAGATACAGAAATAAAGCACAGTATCCGGTTGGAACTGCTAAGGACGGAAGTATTGTGATGGGCTTCTATGCAGGAAGAACTCACTCTATTATCTCATGTACGGACTGTAAGATTGGTGCAGTCGAGAACCAGTATATTCTTGCTGTGATAAAGAGCTGGATGGAGCTTAACGGGGTTGCACCATATGATGAGCAGACCGGAAGAGGTCTTGTGCGCCATGTCCTTATAAGAACAGGCTTCCACACAGACGAGATAATGGTCTGTCTTGTTATTAACAGCACTAAGCTGTCCGACAAGTTAAAGGAATCGCTTGTAAAATGCCTTACAGAAGTGTCGCTCGATTCAGACATAAGTACTGACAAATGCATCAAGTCAATTATGCTTAATTACAACACGGAGAACACTAATGTTATTCTTGGCAGACAGTGCGAGACTCTGTGGGGAAAAAGTTATATTGAAGATTATATTGGTGATATTAAATATCAGATATCACCGCTTTCGTTCTTTCAGGTTAATCCTAGACAGACTGAAAAACTGTATGGAAAGGCACTTGAGTACGCAGGACTTACAGGTAATGAGATTGTATGGGACTTATATTGCGGAATAGGAACAATATCTTTATTCCTTGCGAAGAATGCAAGAAAGGTATATGGTGTTGAAATTGTTCCTCAGGCTATAGAAGATGCTAAGAATAATGCGGCAATTAACGGCATTGATAATGCTGAGTTCTTGGTTGGAAAGGCTGAGGAGGTTGTACCACATTTTTATGAGGAAATGGCATTGTTGGCAGCAGACACATCTGCAACTGAATTACAACGAGAGGAAGCAAGAAAGAGCATTACTCCTGATGTCGTAGTCGTTGACCCGCCAAGAAAGGGGTGCGACGAGTCGCTTCTTGACACTATTGTCAAGATGTCGCCTGAGCGTATCGTGTATGTAAGCTGTGATTCGGCTACACTCGCCCGTGACTTGGGTCTGCTTGCCGCTAAAGGCTACAGAACTGTGAAGGTGCAGCCTGTGGATCAGTTCTTGCATACGGTGCATGTGGAGACGGTGGTTCTTTTGTCCCAACAAAAACCAGATGATACGATAGAGATCGACTTAGATCTGGATGAACTGGATGCTACCAGTGCCGAGTTGAAAGCAACCTATCAGGAAATCAAAGATTATG
>CAVAPS010000010.1:0-64905 GCA_963590775.1 Desulfovibrio piger | reverse complement strand
TAATTATAAGGGACGAAGCAGATGTCTTGATTTTGAAAAACTTGAGAAGGCATGTAGTCGTTACAATAATAAATAAGCAAATTTACATAAGCCATTTGGACTAACAATCCAGATGGCTATTTTTTTACCCATTTTTGGGTGATGGATGTAGGAAGAAGGTGAGAACATTGAAGATTAAGAAAGTGGATGATAAGCCGATGGTAATTCACACCAAGGAGAAAGCAAAGATTCATGCCCATGAACCCAAGGGAGCAAGGATTAAAGGCAGCAACATCTATGCACCGAAAGGTTAAAACAGCTAAGAAAGCAAAAGAAAGTAGCTGTTCATATCACAGAGGACAACTTTGGGATTAAAGAAAAAATACAAATTGAAAGACAGGCTCAGGACAGATTAAACGGTCGAGAGCCGAAAGAAAATTATCGAAAGAGAGGATATTTACGATGACAAAAAGAAAATCAGATTTTACTTTAACAACATTAGAAGATTTATTTACCACTCAGGAAATGCGTGATGAAGCCAAGCTTGAAAAGGTTCAGAACATTCCCCTTGAGGACTTACAGCCTTTTGAAAATCATCCGTTTAAGGTGGCAGATGATGAGGAGATGAAACAGATGATTGAGAGTATAAAGTATTTGTTTATTCTTCTGACCGGATAGAGATTGATTATAAATTTGACAGTTCGTTTGAGACAATGAAGAAGTATGTGGATGCTTATTCACCAACCACTTTCCAGGAAATGGAGGCGATATAAGATGGCAAGAACAAGTAACAGAGAGCAGAGAAAAAACAGAAATCAGATACATTAGTACCAACTGATGGAAAGAAAATATATAGAACAGTCATATATGTCCGCCTTTCTGTTGAAGATGAAAGAAAAATTGCAAATAATACAGTTGAAAACCAGATTGCCTTATTGAAAGAATATGTGGAAAAGGCAGATGATATGATGTCTGCTGGTTGCTATTGTGACAGGGGGATTACAGGAACCAGATTTGACAGACCAGATTTTCAAAGACTTATTTCAGATATGAAACAGGGAAAATTTGACTGTATTGTGGTAAAAGATCTGTCCAGGCTTGGTAGAAATTATTTAGAGGCAGGAGAGTATCTAGAAAAGATATTTCCATTGTATGGGATAAGATTTGTAAGTGTGTCAGATGGATTTGATACATTATACTCAAAACCAATGGAAGATGGCATGATTGTCCCTTTAAAGAATCTTATTAATGAAGCGTATGCGAAAGACATATCAAAGCGTGTGGCTGTTTCAAAGGAAAACCAGCAGAGAAGAGGAGAGTTTATCGGAACGCAGCCTCCTTATGGATATATCAAAGATCCTAAAGACTGCCATCACCTTATTCCGGATGAGAATGTGAAGCAAATAGTTATAGATATGTTTTCTTGGAGAGCATCTGGAAAATCTGTAGCTGAAATAGCAAGGAAACTGAATGATATGAATTTACCGGCACCGGTTGCTTATCGTATTCAGCAGGGAATGGAAAAAAATCCAAAGTATAAAGATGTAAAATGGGATGCAGAAGTTGTTACTTGTATTTTGCGTAACCCAGTCTATATCGGAGATATGGAGCAGGCGTATCAGAAAGGTGCATTATATAAAGGAATGCCTGATCATCGACAGAAGAAGGAACAGAGAATATATGTTGAGAATACGCATGAGCCTATTGTAGATAAAGAAATCTTCTGGGAAGTGCAGGAACTGCTTGAACAGGTAAGGAAAAGGCATAATAGTGTCAGGCAGAAGTATAAGGACATAGAGCGAAGAGAAGATATATTTAGAGGACTTCTCTATTGTGCAGATTGTGGATGCAAGTTATCTTTTTATAGGCGAACAGTTAAATTATCAAGTGGATATCATCATTATTATACCTATTTATGCCGTAATACACCGTATCGTGAAGAGTGTGTGAAAAAGAATTTTAAGATGGAAAAGCTTGAACAGATAGTTATTGAGCTGATTAACACACATATACGACTATATCTGGATAAGGAAGCATTACTGCAGAATTACAATCAAAAAAAGGCTGTGTCAGATGTGAAAAGTCTGTTGGCACAGAAACTTGAAACAATCAAAGAGGAATGTGCAGCGATAGAAGCCAGAGGGAAAAACCTGTACGAGGACCTGAAAGAGAATATTATATCTGAGGAAGAATATATATCCTTGAAAAAAGAGTATGCAGATAAAATTGATTCGCTTTCAGAAGAAGAAAAAAATGTTACTGCCAAGTTGTCCGGATATTCAGAAAATGTATGCATAAGCAGGGATGTGAGTGCCGATATGAAAAAATGGCAGGGATTTCAGGTGTTGACGAGAGAGATTATGATTGCTTTTATTGACAGGATTACTATTTATAGTCCAGAGAAAATTGAAGTAAAATATACATTTGAAAATCTGTTGCTTAAAATGGATGAAATGATAGCGGAGAGGATGATGTTATGTCAGAACCAGTAGTTCCAGAATATGTTATCTGTATGTATATCAGGCTATCCTCTGAAGACGATGATATAAAGTATAATGATGCTAAAAATGAGTCAAACAGCATAACTGCACAGCGCAAAATGCTTTATGACTACATAAGTTCAAGGATAGAGTTCCGTGACTGTAAGGTTATAGAGCGGTGTGATGATGGCTTTTCAGGTACGCATTTTGACACCAGACCTCAGTTTACTGATATGATTGAAATGGCGAAGCGTGGGGAGATTAACTGTATAATTGTGAAGGATTTTTCAAGGTTCGGACGTGATTATATTGAACTTGGTGATTATATGGAACAGGTTTTCCCGACGCTTGGAATCAGATTTATATCAGTTAATGACAATTACGACAGTAATCTTTTATCTGATGGCGAATTAGGTGGTATAGATGTTTCGTTTAAGAATCTGATATATGATTATTATGCAAGAGAAACATCAAAGAAAGAAAAACTTTCATGGAAAAAATCAGCAGAGAGAGGTGAATACAGGGCTAGTGTTACATTGTATGGATATAAGAAGTCGAAGAATAATCATTTGAAGCTGGAGATAGATCCAGAAGCTGCCAGAGTGGTAAAGGAAATTTTTGATATGAAGCTGTCTGGTATGACATTGACGGAAATAGCATCTAATCTTAATGACAGAAATATTCTTCCACCAAAGGAATATAAGTATAAATCAGGCGACAAAAGGGCAATCAATAAAAATATTCGTAAGACATACTGGGAGTCGGGTGTTGTGGAAGCAATATTGAAAAACGAGAAATACACAGGTGATATGGTGCTGCTTAAGACGTTTACTAATAGAATTACAGGTAAGCAGGAAAAAGAGTATCTGATGAATGGGTTACTGTAGAGAATACACATGAGCCTATTGTAAGCAGAGAAGAATTTAACGCTGTGGCAAAGACATTCGTCAGGATAAATCGAACCAGAAAATCGAAAATTAATGTATTCTATTGTTCTATCTGTGGAAGAAAGATGTATAAGGCAAAAGGTGCGTTATTAAAATGCCGGATTAATTCTGTAGTATCTGATGATATAAAGTGTGTTTCTACAACAATGAACGTTGCCCAGGCAGAAAAAGCAGTATTAGCTGACATTAAGATGAAGTGTATGGTATTTCTTAATATGCGCGAAGTCGCCAGAAGTATGAATATAACACAGCAGAAGACACTTGAAGAACAGATTCAAAGTGCGGAGAGTACCCTGATGAATATTGAGAATGCATGGAAGAATATTTATAGTGAGTATGCTGATCGTAAAATATCAAAGGAAGAATATCTTGAAAAGACAAAGGAATATAAGGGTAAAAAACAGTCACTTGATGCAGAGCTTACGCATCTTATGGCAAAAAAGGAGCAGTCTGTTTCAGAAAGTAAAGAGGCAGATATGGTAGAATTACTTATAAAGAAATTTTGTGATGCAGATACGCTTACTGAAGAAATGAAAGAGTTATTGATAGAGAAGATATTGGTTTATAGCGATAATGTATTGGAAATATACTGGAAAGCAGATTTTATAAAATATTTTTCTGATACAAGCAGGATTATTGGAAAGGAGACAGGAAAGAATGAGTGAAACAACGATTAAGGCACCAAAGGTGAATCATTGGATTTTTGTGTTAAAAGACGGAAAATTTGTATTTGATAAAAAGACATTAGAAGCTATTGACAAGGTATATGCAATATTAGAGGCTGTTGAGCCTTGCGGTGAGGATAACAGAAGAGAATTGTGGCTGAAAGCAGAACGTGGAACAATAGATGATTATGACGACTACGAAAGGCTAAAGGATGAAGAGGTCGTAGAGAATTATGAAGAGTTTGAGAAAATGTGGCATGATGAATATCCGGACGAAACAAGCTGGTATCATCTTGTGACAATAGAACGGGATGATTACAGGGCAATGTTTCTTGGAAGAGAGCTGATCTATCAGTCCAGGATTCTGGAAGCTCACTCTTCATATGAGTACAATGTTGAAGAACTATTTGTATGGATGCAGGATGCAGTTAAGAAATGTATTGCTCAAATGCAGGAAGGAATCTATAATGAGGATGTGAATGATAATCTAAATGCCAGACAGAGAACAGGCACAATATCAAGAAAAGATTACTGGGATATATTCCCTGAACGAAAAGATTCTTACCTGTCAGACATTACAGATGCGGAGATTAAGAAATTTGTATCTTATATATCAGAGCAGCATGACAACAAACCTGTGGGAAGTTATCTTGATGAGATTACAGCAGATAAATTTTATGAGTTTTGCTCAATGGGATACAAGGCAAATAAGTATGAGCATCTGGAAGGACTAACCGCTAAGGAACAGTATTACAAAATGGCTGATGGCAGGGATAATGGTTTGTCAGAAATAGATGGAGAATCACCATCAGAATTTGCAGACTGGTTGAATGATTTACAACGCAAGGGTGGTCATCCATGGGAAGTATGCAGAGGTGGTAATTCAACACATGTTGGATTGTATGTACATCATAATGAAAATGGATACTATCTTGCAGTTGCTGGAAAGTCATGGTCAAGATCTATTGAAGCAATTAAGTTCTATAATGTTCTGCGAGATAGTGGAACAGCTGTTTATCTATATGAAGCAAAGGGCATTACTGACAGGTTACTCGGTCAGGATATCATTGGTATTGTGCCAGAGCATGTTATTCCGGTATATTGTGAGCAATGGTTTCCGGGAATGAAAATATTAGATTTCATGAACCTTCCATACGAAGATGAGCCTTATGAAAAGATGCTGGAGAAGATTGTATGGCTGCCGGAGGAAAAACAATATTTGAAAAAATAATAAAAAATGTTAGTCCCTACTTGACAAAATCGGGGGCAAGACAGGTTGGAAAAACATGGCTTATGAAGGAGTTTGGAAGAACATGTTTTGAAAATGTTGCATATGTGAACTTTGATAGTAATGCAAGAATGAAGAATGTTTTTGATGGTGAAATTAACATCCCCAGGATTATTATGGCAATAAGTATAGAGACAGGAATGACAATTGACAGTCATAATACACTTATTATATTTGACGAGATACAGGAAGTGCCTAAAGCACTTTCGTCACTTAAATATTTCTGTGAAAATGCACCGGAGTATGCGGTTGTTGCAGCAGGTGCTCTGTTGGGTGTTGCACTTCACACAGGTACTTCATTTCCAGTTGGCAAGGTTGACTTTATGAACTTGTATCCCTTAAGCTATCAGGAATTCTTAAGTGCATTAGGGGAAGAACGATATGTAGATGTACTTAAGGGTGAAGATACATCGATGGTAAGTACGTTTAGCTCTAAATATATAGACAGACTTAGAGAGTATTATTATGTTGGCGGAATGCCAGAAGTTGTGGCATCATATGTAGAGAATACGGACTTTAACAGGGTTCGTGAGATACAGAAGAATCTGTTGAATTATTACAGGCAGGATTTTTCCAAACATGCAGAGATTAGTCTTGTTCCACGACTTAATCTTGTGTGGGATTCAATTCCTATGCAACTTGCGAAGGAAAATAAGAAATATATTTATGGACAGGTAAGAGAGGGTGCAAGAGCTAAAGATTTTGAACTTGCAATACAGTGGCTGCTCGATTGCGGACTTATTCATAAAGTAGCAAGAGTTAGTAAGCCTGTACTTCCATTGAAAGCATATATGGATTTAGACTCATTTAAAATGTTTTTGTTTGATATAGGGCTTCTTATTGCCATGACAGATTTAGATGCGAAGGTTATTATTGATGGCAACAGAATTTTTACGGAATTTAAGGGAGCATTGACAGAGCAGTATGTATTGCAGCAGCTTATCAGTGAAGCAGGGATTGTACCTTATTGCTATTCTGCACAGAATTCCAGAGGAAAAATTGATTTTCTTGTGCAGGGTAAAACATCTGTTATTCCAATTGAAGTAAAGGCAGAGGAAAATTTAAGAGCCAAGAGTTTAAGAGCATTTTGTGATAAATATAATCCTGATTATGTAGTGAGGACATCTATGTCAGATTACCGGGAGCAGGACTGGATGACTAACATACCTCTTTATAATATCGATAGGATAACCAATTTCACATCAAGGTAGGTGACAACATGAATTGCGAAGATATGACAAGAATCCCACAATTAAATAATGTGCTGAATATGAAGGCGGGAGCTGCAGGCATGAAGAACACGATAAGGTGGATATATTTTGCGGACTGCCTGCAGTGTGTTAAGAACGAGTATCATGTTGAAGATTATATTCATGGCGGTGAGTTCGTGGTGCTGACGAATCCTGATTTGACGGAGGATAAGAATAAGCTGATGGCGCTGATTACAAGCATGGTCGATTATGGGATTGCTGCGCTCGGAATCAATGAGGGACAGATTCTGCCGGAGCTTATCGAGTATTGTAATAAAGAAGGACTTCCGCTTTTTGAACTTCCGGAGAAATTCCCGCTTGTGGATTTGTCGCAAATATTGTGTAAAAGGCTCGTACTTGAGGAGAACAACAGAAACCTTGAGGAGCAGGTATTTGCGTCAATTCTTGATGCGGAGCATCTTAACCGTGACAGCGTGCTTGAGCAGGCACAGTTTCTTGGAATTGATCTGACAGGAAGCTTCTGCGTTGTTGAATTCGTATTTAGAAAGAACTGTCGTGGCAGCAAAGATTTATTATCAACTGGACAGGAGATAAGAAGCATTATCAATATGGAGTTCTCATTTTATTCAGGAAGCGTGCTTGTAATGCCGCAGACTGGAAGCGTCCTTGCACTTGTTTCAACAGACAGGATAAGTGATGAGGACTTGAAGGCAGTGTTAAAGCGTATCATTGAAAATGCTGACAGGAAATACCACATTTGTATTAAGACTGGAATTGGAAGTAGCGTTGAATATCTTGAAGATGTGAAAAGCAGCCGAAGAGAAGCTGCGGAAGCAGTTAAGGTTGCTTCGGTTTCTGATACAGAGGAGAGAATCTTCTTTTATAAAGAGCAGGGAATATATACCTTTATATCGAAGGTTACAGACAGCAGGTTTCTGGACGATTATGTTGTGAAGAATATTGGCAAGCTCATAGACGCTGACGAGATTAATAACGGCAGTCTGTGCGAGACACTGGAGAGCTTTCTTAACCACAACTGCAATGTAAAAGAGACAGCGCAGAGCCTGATTATTCACAGAAACACGCTCAATTACAGGCTCAACAAGATAAGAGAACTGCTTGGAGTTGATTTTGAGAATCTGGATACATGCCTTGAGTTAAAGCTTGCATTTATGATAAGAAGCTATCGCGGCAGAAAATAAATGCAGATTCAGTGTGAAAATATTTATTTGTGCACGGTGCACAATTAATATAGTTAATCAGAGACATTGATAAACGAAGAAAAAATAGTATAATTCAGACCATAAACAAAATAATTTAAAGTTTTTGAAAGACAAAGGTGTCGAGAATAGATAATTCTCGGCACCTTTTTTGCGCGAGTAGCACCGCGACAATGACAGAACGAAGTTCTGTCATCTGAGCTATGAGCGCGAGTAGCGATGAGAATACCAACAGGTATTCAAAAACTTCATCAATAAGGAGGATTTTATTATGACAACTACAGAATTATCAAAGGCACTTCCAGAAATTATTACAGAGCAGGTTCCAGGACCTAAGTCACAGGAGCTTCTTGACAGAAGAAATGCAGCTATTCCAAAGGCACTTTGCGGAAAGGCATATCCAATATGTATCAAGCAGGGCGGCGGCGCAATGTTTGAGGATCTTGACGGCAATAAGTTCCTTGACTGGGTTGGAGGCGTAGGCGTTCTTAATATCGGTTATTCTCATCCAGAGGTAATTGAGGCAGTTAAGGCACAGACAGAGAAATATTTCCATACAATCTTCAATGTATATGTTCATGACGGATATGTAACTTTAGCAGAAAAACTTAATGAGATTATGCCGTGCAAAGGTGATGTCAAGAAAACATACTTTGCTAACTCAGGTGCTGAGTGTGATGAAAATGCAGTTAAGATTGCAAAAGCATTTACTAAGAGAGAAGGCGTTATCTGCTTTACAGGTGCTTTCCACGGAAGAACTAACCTTACAATGGCACTTACAGCAAAGAAGGCATATGCAGTAGGCATGGGACCATTCCCATCAGCTATCTACAGAGCACCTTATCCATATCTTTACAGAGCACCTAAGGGTTATACAGAGGCAGAAGCAATCCAGTACTATGTAAATGAGCTTACCAGAATATTCGACGAGGGCGCACCTGCAAGTGAAATTGCCTGCATGATTGTTGAGCCATTCCAGGGCGAAGGCGGATTTATTCCAGCACCAATCGAATGGGTTAAGGCAGTAAGAAAGATTTGTGATGACAACGGAATCTTAATGATTGCTGATGAAGTTCAGTGCGGTAACTGCAGAACAGGAAAGTACTATGCATCAGAATACTGGGCAGAGGCAGGAGCAGCTCCTGATATTATCACAACAGCTAAGTCACTTGGTGCTGGTCTTCCAATCTCAGCAATTACAGCAAGAGCAGAAGTTATGGATGCAGCACCTGCAGGAACAATTGGTGGTACATTCTGTGGTAATCCTGTTGCAGCAGCATCAGCACTTGCAGTAATGGATGTTATGAAGCGTGATGATTATGCTGCTAAGGCAAGACATATCGGTGAAACAATTACAAAGCGTTACAAGGAACTTCAGGACAAATATGATGTAATCGGTGATGTAAGAGGTCTTGGTGCAATGATTGGTATTGAATTTGTTAAAGACAGAGAAACTAAAGAGCCTGCTACTAAGCTTGTTGCAGACCTTATCCAGAATGCTATGCAGAAGGGACTTCTTCTTGAGAGCTGCGGAACAGCAAGCAACACTGTAAGATTCTTAGCTCCACTTACAATGACAGATGAACAGATGGAGAAGGGTCTTGAAATCTTTGAGGAGGCTTTGAAGGAAGCGTTAGAAGCGTAGTGCAAATGTGGTTTTAACCACAACTTAATTGTGGGAGGATATATTATGGAGCAGAAATCTAAATTTGATAAGGTAATGGGTGCCTGGGACATACTTGTTATAGCATTTGGTGCGATGATAGGCTGGGGCTGGGTTATCAATTCGGGTGACTGGATTGCAACAGCAGGCTTTATGGGCTCAATGATAGCAATGCTTATCGGTGGTGTTATGGTATTCTTCGTAGGACTTACCTACGCAGAACTTACATCAGCAATGCCTCAGTGCGGCGGAGAGCATGTATTCAGTTACAGGGCTATGGGACCTACAGGTTCATTTGTGTGTACATGGATGATTATATTAGGATATGTGGCTACCTCAGCGTTTGAGGCAACCGCACTTCCAACAGTTATTACATATCTTTTTCCTAAGTTTAATCAGGTATACCTGTATACAATAGCAGGAAAAGATATCTACTTAACAACTATTCTATTAGGTGTCGGATTTGCATTATTAATCACATACATCAATATGAAGGGTGCTAAGACTGCTGCCATGCTGCAGACAATTCTTACAGCAATCATTGCTATTGCAGGAATTCTTCTTGTAGTAGGCTCAGCAGTCAACGGAGATGGCTCTAACATTACAGGACAGATGTGGGAATCAGCTACAGGCTCAACACTCGGAAGTGTATTCAAGGTAGCCTGCATGACACCATTCCTCTTCATAGGCTTTGATGTAATTCCACAGGCAGCAGAGGAAATTAATGTACCTTATAAGAAGATTGGTAAGATTATGCTCCTTTCAATATTCTTAGCAGTTGCATGGTACCTGCTTATAGTATTTGCAGTGTGTTATATAATGCCACAGAGTGCAATTGCGCAGGAAATGAATTCACAGAACGGACTTGTTTCAGCTAAGGCTATAGAGATAGCATTTAACTCACCACTTATGGGAAAGGTTCTTATCATTGGCGGTTTATGCGGAATTATCACATCATGGAATTCATTCCTTATGGGCGGAAGCCGCGCTCTTTACTCAATGGGTGAGTCACTCATGATTCCGGCGTTTTTCGGGAAGCTTGGAAAGAATAAAACTCCTGAAGCAGCAATCATCCTTTGTGGTATTGCATGTGTCGCAGCTCCATTTTTTGGAAGAGGTGTGCTTGTATGGCTAGTAGATGCAGCATCATTTGGATGTGTTATTGCATACATGTTTGTTTCAATTTCATTCTGTATCTTAAGAAAGAAAAGACCTGAGATGGAAAGACCTTACAAGGTTAAGGCTGGTGGATTTGTCGGAGCAATGGCTGTAATTATGGCTGGTTTCATGACATTGCTGTACATTATTCCGGCATCATTTTCAGCAGCGCTTGTATGGCAGGAATGGGTTGTAGTTGGTATCTGGCTTGCACTCGGAGTATTTTTCTACTTCTATTCTAAGAATAAATATGGAGCAGAATTCGGACGCGATATATTTATTGTTGAGGATAATGAAAAGGCAGAGGAACAGGAAGAAGTTGTACTTCCAGATGCTAAGTATCCAGACAGACATTTCATCATCACAGTAGGCTGTGAGTATGGAAGTGGTGGTCCTGAAATCGCTAAGATGATAGCGCAGAAGTTAGGAATAGAGTATTATGACAGAGATCTTGTAGATAAGGTCGTAGCACAGATAGGTGTTGATAAAGGGCTTGTTGAGGAAGCTGATAGTAAAATCGGTGTCCGCTATGGTTTTGATACATCATATGGTGTGCGTTATGCCAACCTTTCCAACAGAGTTATAGATGCGCAGTTTGAAACAATCAATAATTTCGCTGAGAAATCTTCCTGTGTTATTGTCGGACGAAGCAGCGATTATATCTTACGCGACAGGGATGATGTTATAAATGTATTTATATATGCACCTGTTGAAGATGAGATTGCCTGCGTAGCCAGAAAGAAGGGCATAAAGAATGAACATAAGGCTAAAGAAGAATGGGAGTCTGTAGATAAGTCACAGCATGCAAGACATGAATATATTACCGGAAAGAAGCGTGGCGACAGACATACAAGAGATATTATGATTAACAGCAGTATATTAGGCTGGGAAGACACAGCAGATATGATTATTGAAATGATTGAACGAAAGTTTGAAAAGGAAGATGCTAAGAAGTTGAAGAAGGAGGCTTAAAGCAGATGAAAGGCTTTTCTATAAAGACAGAAATACAGGAATTTGATACATTTGAACAGTTTGCTAAGGAAGCCGGAATCGGTGAAAAAGACCTTGTACTATGCGGTGGACATACATTTGACAAGTACATAGCACCGCTTAATACAGGTGTGCAGACACTTTTTAGAGAGAAGTACGGCAAGGGCGAGCCGACAGATGGCATGGTGGATGCTATTCTAAATGAGCTCCGCGATAAGACATATGACCGTATAATTGCTGTAGGTGGCGGTACGGTTATTGATATTGCAAAGGTTGTTGCTGTTGCAGGAAAGGAAGATACTGTAGATGACCTTTATGACAGGGTTGGAAAGCTTACAAAGGTTCACCCACTTATCATTGTTCCTACAACCTGTGGAACTGGAAGCGAGGTTACTAATATTTCAGTAATTAACCGCGTTAGCAAGGGTGTAAAAATGGGACTTGCAGATCCGGCTATGCTTGCAGACAGCGCAGTGATGATAACTAATATGTTAGACTCACTTCCGTATAAAATATTTGCTACATCATCAATAGATGCAATGGTTCACAGCGTTGAATCTTTTTTAAGCCCTAATGGCTGCAGTATTTCACGAATTTTTTCGACAGAGGCACTTAAGACTATTCTTACATGCTGGAAGGCTTCTGTGGAAGCCGGGGGTGAAGACGCATGGAAGACATATGCGGCAGACTTTTTAAAGGCCTCTAACTGGGCAGGACTTGGATTCGGCTATGCAGGCTGTGCAGCAGTTCATGCGTGTGCTTATCCATTAGGCTCTGTATATCATATACCTCATGGACAGTCTAACCAGCTTATGTTCAAGGATGTCATGAGGATGTACAAAAAGATTAAGCCAGAGGGCAGAATCAATGACCTTGAGGCTGTTATTGCAGAAAGTCTTTCTGTGGCACCTGAAAATGTGCTTGAAGAGCTTTATGCACTTATGGATAAAGTATTAAAGAGTGCACCATTAGCAGAATTCGGTGTGAAGAAATCAGACCTTGCAGTATTCGCAGGTGATGTAATAAAGACTCAGCAGAGACTACTCAGGAACAATTATGTGCAGCTTAGCGAGGGGCAGATACTTGAAATATATGAAGCTGCATACTAATAAATGCTTATATCTGTATTCATAATATAACTATCCCCGAAGTGTTATTATCACAATGCAGTTAGCATATGCTAACATAGGTTAGAAACTACATCAGCAGTCGCTGTGAGAAGAAAGGCAGACCGGGTTGACATGGTTGAGAGTCTGAAAGATAACAGGGAGTAATTTGTTAATAATGATGAATTATTTTTAAGTAAAAATGTATCAAGAAAACGGCAAAACATAGGGTGTGTTATACAAAATGCACAAACACTTGCGTAAATCTTTGTAATTTTAAGATATTTCATTTTTATCCTTATTATGGTATTTTTAGCACTAGAGGCGATTTATTTTGCATGATATCGGACACTGCCAGCAAAATAACGCCTCTTTTGCTATTTAATCTATAATGTATGGGAGATTAATCATGATTAAGAAAGCAAGAAGGTTTTTTACAGCTGTTGTTGCAGTATTCAGGCAGCTCATCAAGTTCAGGAAGTTCATCAGGTTAAGGCACATCTTGATCCACTTAATCATCAACTTATAGGCTGTACAGCCAAAGGTAACTATGCTAATGGTTTCGACAGAAATAACCAGAGTGGTGTTGTTACAATGAAGAATTGTACAGCAGATTCTAACAAAGGAAAGAATTATAACAATTGAATCTAATAAGTATTTAATCAATCACAGTTTAATCAATTAAATGATGATTAAGCCATCTGCGAGAGTGGAAACGTATAGTGAACACGATACCTCGTACAGTCCAGTCGGCAAACATTCCAATCCATACAGCAATAGGACCAACGCCCCATACACGGCATAAGAATATAGTAAAACTTACACGGCATAACCACATGCTTGCACATGATGTTATCATTGAGAACTTCACATCTCCGGCGGCACGCATACCGTAAGCCGGAATAAATGATAATACCCATGATATAGGCTTGGTTATTGTTATGAAGAGCGTCATCTCAACGCACATTCTTGCACTATCGGCTTCCATTCCGCCAAGTATGGTAATTGGTTTACACAATGCAAATACAATGAGGCAGCTTGTGATAATTGCAACTTCAGCCATCTTACTGAGCTTCTTTATATAATATACAGCTTCATCCTTTCTTCCGGCACCTATGCACTGTCCGACAATAGTCATAAGTCCGATTCCTACACCCTGTGCGGCAACCCCATTAAGATTTTCCAGTATATTAGTTACAGCATTTGCAGCAATAGCAGCAGTTCCGAGAGTTGAGACTGTTGACTGGATTGCCAGCTTTCCGAACTGGAACATACTGTTTTCGATACCGGATGGAATACCGATATATAAAACCCGCTTAATTAAATTCCAGTCAGGACGGATTGTATAATATCTGTTTACGCATATAGTCTGTGACGGGTTTCTTAACTTGATTATTACAACTACTGCACAGAAAACTCTTGAAGCAAGAGTTGATATTGCAGCACCTGCAACGCCCATTCCAAGTCCGAATATAAGAATCGCATTGCCTCCTATATTAAGGAAGTTGGATATAATCGAGATTGTCATAGGGCTCTTGCTGTCCTTCTGTGCTCTCATAATGGAAGCACCGGCATCATACAGTCCGATGAATGGGAAGGATAACAGCGTGAACAGGAAGTACATCTGTGAATCAACCATAACCTCAGCTTCAACTGAACCAAAGATGAATTTAAGCATTGGTACACGAAGAATAAGGCATACTGCAGATACGAATACTGACAACACGGTCATTACAAGGAATACCTGCCTTGCAGCCCTGTTAGCACCCTTAGGGTTGTTACTTCCTATGTACTGTGAACACAGAATTGCGCCTCCTGCAGCAAGTGCTGATAAAGCCTGTATTACAAGAATATTGATGGAATCGACAAGTGATACTGCTGAGACAGCAGATGCACCGACATTACTTACCATCATAGTATCAACAGTTCCCATAAATGATGCTAAGAGATTTTCCAGCATTATAGGAATAAGAAGTTTTCTTATGTCTGCATTAGTAAAAATGTGTTCTGAATTGTTATTCATTGAAATCACTCCATAATATTTTACAAACAAAATGGCAACTAACATAATTTATTACTAAGAATATATTCTGTCAAGTAGAATTATTAACAAAAATATACGGAGTAGTTGTTTGCTGTGTGGTAGTATCCATAAAACTGCAACTGTTGCATTTATTGCGGTATTACAGCTTATATGTGATTGTGGGATTAGCACGAAGAAAGAAATATATGCAGAGTTCATAAGCATATAAAATACGATAAAATACATAAGCATATAAAATACGATAAAATACTTGACTTTAAAGTATGATTATGATATCTTAACTAAGCACTGCAATAGCAGTGTTTATGCGGGTGTAGTTCAATGGTAGAACACTAGCCTTCCAAGCTAGATACGTGGGTTCGATTCCCATCACCCGCTCTATTTTTTTGTGTAAGTGAATATTTCATGATGATGTGAGTCGAACCCACGGGTCCGGTCTCCGCTTCGCTCCGGTCGGTGCCAAGCAAGTGCCACAGGCACATGGTACCCCATCACCCGCTTTTTTATGCAAAAAATTTTGCAGGTCGGGTAAATTAGTGCTATAACAGAAGTGCCAGATATATAAGAGGCAGAAAAGGTGAGTTTATGAAATTGAAAAAAGCAGCAATATGGGGGATTGCAGTGGTTTTGCTTGCAGGAGGTACTGCCGCAGGATCTGTGGTATTGAATAGCAGACCAGAAACTAAAGATAATCTTATTAATATGGCTAAGCTTATAAAACCACGGGGTGATAAAACGCATGTAGTTGTGAGGGTCTCACAGAATATTGGTACTGAAGATTATACAGAGCCTTATGAAGATGATAAAAATTATCCCAGTGATACTGCATCAATCGCATGCTGGGGAGACAGTATGATGGAAGGATTCGGCTCAGATGAGGCTTATATACTTACTAAAGCAGGAAGAGTTGACATAAGTTATTATACTGCACCGTATACTTTGGGAAAGCTTACTGGTCTTAATACATTTAATTTTGGCGTATCAGGTGAGACATCAGAAGAGATAGCGAGAAGAGCTGGTGGCCTTAAGATGTATACTGACCGTAATCTTAATATTAATAAGAATACATATACAGATGTATGCCTTATGGATGATAAGGGAAATCCTGTGTATATGTATGATTTCAGCGGATACGGAATTGAATATAATGATTATCCGGACACAGTCTATATAGATGGTGTATTATGTCAGATTGATAAGAAACGTGATATTGAAGATTACTGGGAAGACATGGAGGATGATGATTACAATATAGAGGATTATACGGTCAGCATCAGAATATGTGATGACATTGATACTGAGCAGCCTGATTATATGTTTATTCCCAAAGGTACAGTTGTGACAACTAAAGCAGCACAGGATCATAAGGATGATATTCTTGTGCTTGAGATGGGAAGTAATGGTGGATGGGATGACTATGATGATCTTATTTCCCAGTATCAGGCGGTAATTGATTATACAGGTTGCGAGAATTACATTATAGTTGGAGATACTGATGATCCGGGTACATCTCTTGCAGATAACAGTCAGTCATATTTAGAGGATGAAGACGACTATGTAGGAACTGATGATACTGCATGGGAGGCAGCGTTAAGAGAAGCATTTGGAGAACATTTCTTTAATACAAGGGTCTATATGATTCAGAATGGGCTGAATGATTGTGGCTTGAAGAAGGGAAAGATAGATGAATTATATGAAGCATTTGGATATATCCCAGTAAAGCTGCGTTCGGACTGGACACATTTTAACGCATATGGTTATTATTCCAAGGGAGTTGGTATTTACAAGAAGGGCATAGAGCTTGGATACTGGAATTAATATGTTCAAATGTTTTATATAAAGGAAAGTTGCAATGAGTAAGAATAAATACGAAATCGATATGTGCAATGGCACGATTATGGACAAGCTTATATCATTTGCTGTGCCACTTATGCTGTCAGGAATACTGCAGTTAATGTTTAATGCTGTGGATATAATTGTTGTTGGAAGATTTGCGGGAAGCCAGTCGTTAGCAGCAGTTGGTTCGACGACAGCGCTTATCAATATGTTTGTTAATCTTTTCATAGGAGTCTCATTAGGTGCAAATGTACTGGCAGCCAGATTCTATGCGTCAGGAAAGCATAAAGAGATGTCAGAAACAGTGCATACTGCGATAACATTTGCAGCGATAAGCGGAGTTGTGATGGCACTCATAGGTGTGCTGATGGCAAAGCCGGCACTTGAGCTTATGGGAACACCGGATGTCGTAATTAATCTCTCAACGCTATATATGAGAATATATTTTCTCGGCATGCCATTCTTCATGCTTTATAACTATGGTGCGGCTGTGCTTCGTGCAGTTGGTGATACCAAGAGACCATTGATGTTTCTTATAGCAGCGGGAATTATTAATGCATGCCTTAATATGGTACTTGTTATTGTGTTTAACTTAGGTGTTGCAGGAGTATCAATCGCAACAATATTTTCACAGTTCATATCATGTGTGCTTGTATTAAGATGTCTGCATAAGACAGATGCAAGTTATCAGTTAAGATTCTCAAAGTTAAAGATAAAGGGCTGTTATCTTAAGCAGATATTTCAGGTAGGTATTCCAGCTGGAATACAGAGTACTGTTATTAATTTCTCTAATGCATTGTTGCAGTCATCGGTTAATTCATTCGGTTCGACAGCGATGGCAGGATATACGGCAGCCAATAATATTCTTGGCTTCTTATATGCGTCAATTAATTCAATAACACAGGCATGTATGAGTTTTACAAGCCAGAATTACGGTGTGAGAAAGTTCAAAAGAATGGACAAGGTACTTATAGACTGTGCAATACTTTCGGTTGGTGTATCACTTGTATTCGGCTGTGGTGCGTACATCTTCGGTGATAAAGTGCTTATGATATACACTAACAGCGAAGATGTTATCAAATGTGGGGTTGAGATATTGTCAATTACAACAGTGCCATATTTCTTATGTGGAATAATGGATCTGTTTCCAGGAGCGCTCCGCGGAATGGGATACTCTCTTGTACCAATGATACTTTCAGTTATTGGTACAGTAGGAATGAGAATATTCTGGGTATTAGTTGTGTTCCCAAGCCACAGAGCACTTTATGACCTGTTCATATCTTATCCGGCATCATGGACGGTGACAATAATCATGCAGGTTATATGTTTCCTTGTAGTGCGCCGTAAGGTGCATGCACAGGTTAATTCTTAATTAAAGACAGTTTTGCTTTAGCCACTTCTTCGGGAGTGGCTTTTAATTTATTTAAATACTTTGAAAGTCAAAATAGTATTGACAAATCAGATGCACACTCCTATAATTAGCTCAAATATATTAGTTAAATATATTTAAATAAAATTATTTAAGGAGAACAAAACAATGACATTTGAAAAGGTAAAAGAAATTATTATGGAAACAATTAACTGTTCAGAGGATAAGATTACATTAGAGGCCAATTTGAAGGATGACCTTGGAATTGATTCGCTTGATTCAATGGAACTTATGATGGCGGTTGAGGATGCCTATGGAATTACAGTTCCAGAGGAGGAACTTCCTAATCTTACATCAGTTAAAGCAATTGTTGAGTATGTGGATAGGAATGCAGCTTAAATGGATTGAAGGTAGATTTTCCGCAGAAAAAAGTAATGCCAGGAGTACTTATTATTGAAGCACTTGCACAGACAGGAGCGGTTGCACTGCTGTCGGAAGAAAAGAATAAAGGACATATAGCACTTTTTGCAGGTATTAAAAATGCCAGGTTTAAGGCACAGGTTACACCGGGGGATGTACTTGAAATGTCGTGTGAGATTACAGCACGAAAAGGGCCTGTCGGAGTAGGAAAAGCAGAGGCTTATGTTGGTGGTAAACTCGCAGTATCAGCAGAACTTACATTTGCAATAGAATAGAGCAATTGTTATAATAATAAACAATTAAAAAAGCTTTGGAGGTAAAGTAAGGTGCTGCAGGATTCTTTTAGTAAGGTATACACCAAGTTCAAGATGCATTTTTATCAGAAAATGTTTGAAAAGTTACAGGAGAGAGAGACTTCTCTTACTACGGTCGAGACTTTCTGCATGGAAATTATATATGCACTTGATAAACCAACTGTAGCACAGTTTGCCCAGATGGCGAACATATCATCACCTAATGCTGCGTATAAGATTAACAATCTTGTAAAGAAGGGATACCTTAAGAAGGTACAGTCAGATGAAGATAAGAGAGAGTATCATCTTGAGGTAACGCAGAAGTATATAGATTATTATAACATCAGTAACACATACCTTAAAACTGTAATGGACAGGATTGAAGAAAGGTTCTCAGAGGAAGAGTTAAAGACGATGGAGCATATGCTTGAGGTTATAAGCTCAGAGCTGATGCCAGAGATAAGGTATTAAATTAAATGCTTGACTTTGTTATTGATATGTTATATATTTCAGAAGATGAAATATATAACATATTTTTTATGTGCTTAAAAGGAGGGCAAGAGGGGCTATGGATTTAGCGCTTATTACTGCAAAACAGGTATTTGAGTTATTCATACTTATATTGTGTGGAGTTGTTATTGGAAAGATTAAGATGGTTAATGAAGAAGGCAAAGGAATGCTTTCCAACCTTCTTATATATTTTGTTGTTCCATTTATGATTATTAATTCCTATATGTCAGGATACAATGCTGAGATTCTTAAGAATATGGGCAGAATGCTTTTTTACAGCATACTTACCATATGTATAGGAATGGCTTTATCGATTGGAATAACATTTTTAATGAAAAAGGAAGTCCGCGGTATTATAAGATTTGCAACTACATTTTCTAATGCCGCATATATGGGATTCCCATTGATTCAGGCAATGTATGGTTCAGAAGGTGTATTGTATGCGAGCGTATATGTTACTGTATTCAATATTCTTTTATGGACTGTTGGAATCGTGTATGTTTCAGAGAGCATGAGCATTAAGGAGTTGTTAAAGAAGATTATTACATGTCCGCCAATTATATCGGTTGCTGTCGGTCTTGTCATATTTCTTGCAAGGATTCCGGTTGCGGGTGTTCTTAAAGATACATTTAATGTTGTCGGAGGCATGAATACTCCGCTGTCTATGATAATAACTGGAATTACGATTTCACAGTTCCCATTATTGAGTATCTTGAAGGATAAAAGGGTGTATTTTACAGTGATTCTCAGGATGTTTATTATACCTGTAATCTGTACTCTGGTTATGTATCTGATACATGCCCGTGGAATGGTTGCTGTCATTACTATTATACTTGAGGCATGCCCATGTGCAGCTATTACTACACTTTTTGCTATAAAGTTCGGTCATGACCAGAAACTGGCGGTTGGTGCAGTTACCTTATCTACATTGATTAGCATAATTACGCTTCCTTGTCTTGCATTGCTTGCTGGAGAGATTATAATGTAATAAAAGGATTCTTAAGGGGGGATAATGAGCAGAGTTAATGCATATAAAGAAAGATCACATAGAAAAGAATTAATAACATCAATTACAGCGGTTGTTGTGCTATATGTGATAATTGAAAGTTTCGGGGTTACCTGCCCTATAAAATACATAACAGGTATATCATGTGCAGGCTGCGGGATGTCAAGGGCATGGATTGCTTTACTGCATTTTAATATACATGATGCATTCATGTATCATCCTCTTTTTTTTCTGCCGCCGGTGGCTGTAATTATTATGCTTATGAAATCTAAAATAAATATTAAAATTTATAAAATTTTTATATTTACAATAGCAGGGGCATTTGTTATAGTTTATTTGTATAGAATGTTTATGGGAACCGGTGATATTGTGGTTTTTGAACCTCAGAATAATATCATATTCCGTATCATTCACAAATTAAACATATAAAGGAGAGGAAACAAAATGTTTTGTACAAAATGTGGAAAACAGATTTCGGATTCAACTAAATTCTGCCCATATTGTGGTGCAAATTGTTCACCAGAGCAGGATATTGCAGGTCAGGCTGGACAGGTTTTCAATAAGGTTGAGCAGGAATTAGGAAGTGCTTTTGATGAAGTAAAGCAGAGCTTCACTGGAAACAGCAATAACCAGAATAATCAGGGCTACAATGCTAATCAGAATTATAGCAATGGTTATAATAATGGTACAGTTCCACCATATTCAGGTGAGAGATTAAAGGATGACAGAGGACTGGCTTCTTACATAATTCTTTCAATTATTACATGTGGAATATATGGATATTATTTCATTTACAAGATGGCACATGATGTTAATATTGCATGTGAAGGAGATGGACAGAGTACATCAGGACTTGTAGCATTTATCCTGTTATCATTTATTACATGTGGTATCTACGCATGGTTCTGGTATTACAATCTTGGAAACAGACTTGCAGCTAACGGACCTCGTTATGGTCTTACAATTCAGGAGAATGGTACAACAGTTCTCTTATGGTTAATCTTTGGTTCATTTATCTGTGGAATCGGACCATTCATTGCAATGCATATTCTTATCAAGAGCTCTAATAAGATATGTAATGCTTATAACAGAGCACATGGTTTAATGTAATGTGTTAATAATTAAAATGTTAATCCTGCTTTCAGGTGGTATGGGCTGCCTGAAAGCAGGATTTTTATATTTGAAGCATTATGGAATTTATCCCATCAATATGCAAAAGAATTTTTTGGTCTCTTCCATAATAAAATATAAATACAAGAATGGAGGGCAACGATATGCTTAACACTATATGTTTGGAAGATTATGGAAAAGACCTGCACTCATGCAGCAATGAGGAGTGCTTTCATGCACTTATGAAGCTGGTGACACAAAAGGGGCGTGACAGAATCGAGAAAGACAACGGCAGAAAGGCTTGCAGCATGTTTCCTTGATTCGATTGCCAACTTAGGTATTAACGGTGATGGAATCGGACTTAACTACCATCTTGGACTTTTTAAGCAGGTGTTTGATGTGGAGACAGTTGATGAGAGTATCGTAAAAGGTGACGGCATAGATTTTGACAAGTCAGATATTGCGAAGAACCTTACACTGTTCCTCTATCCTGATGACAGTGACGAGCAGGGAAGGCTTCTTAGAATCTATCAGCAGTATTTCATGGTAAGCAACGGTGCAAGACTTATATTAGATGAGTGCGGGGACAAATATATTAACACAGGTAAAACATTTAAGAATCTGCCAGAATTTGCGGTAATCCAGATTAACGATACGCACCCGACAATGGTAATACCAGAGCTTATAAGACTTCTTACTGAGAATGGGGATATAGACGGAAACCCTTGAAAAATGGCCTGTGGATTATTTTAACAGAGTTGTTCCACAACTTATACCAATTATAAGAGAGCTTGACAGGAGAGCACGTGAAAAGTACACAGACCCATCAGTGTATATAATTGATGATAAGAATCTCGTCCACATGGGGAATAACATTCAGAAGATGGCTTATCCACTGCAATAACAAGCTTGCAAAATATATTGAAACACTTATCGGAAGTGAATACAGACATGACGCAGAGAAGATAAAAGACCTTCTAAAATTCATCGGTAATAAAAATGTTTACGATAACATTCTTAAGATTAAGTCTGACAACAAGGAAAATCTGGCAGAATACCTTAAGCGTACACAAGGAATAGAGATTAATCCGAAGTCAATATACGACATACAGATAAAGCGTCTGCATGAGTATAAGAGACAGCAGATGAACGCCCTATATATAATATATAAATATTTTGACATCAAGGCGGGCAATATTCCTGGGATTCCGATGACAGTAATATTTGGCGCAAAGGCAGCACCGGCATACACAATCGCGAAGGATATAATTCATCTGATACTCACCCTGAGTAAGGTTATTGAGGCTGACAAAGATGTAAGTCCATACCTCAAGGTGGTGCTTGTTGAAAATTATAATGTAACATTTGCTGAGAAGCTTATTCCGGCGTGTGACATATCAGAGCAGATATCGCTTGCGTCTAAGGAAGCGTCAGGAACAGGTAACATGAAATTCATGCTGAACGGTGCCGTAACACTTGGAACAATGGACGGTGCCAATGTTGAGATTGCAGAGTTTGTAGGAAGTGATAATATCTATACATTTGGTGCATCGAGTGATGAGGTTATAGCACATTATGAAAAATGTGATTACAATGCAAGGATATATGGAAATTATAATTGACTGTCAAAATGTCGTAATATATGGTACAATTTTAATTAATGTAAATATATTAACGACGGAGGTTAAGTTTTGAAAGAGAGAGAAAAATTCGGTTCGCGTCTCGGCTTTATATTAGTGTCGGCCGGATGTGCGGTAGGACTTGGTAATGTATGGAAATTCCCATACATCTGCGGGGAGAATGGTGGTGCGGCATTCGTACTTATCTATCTTGTGTTCCTTGCAATTCTCGGATTTCCTATTATGTGTGTTGAGTTCACAATAGGTCGAGGAAGCGGTAAAGGTGCTGCAAGAGCATTTGAAGAGTTAGAGACCAAGGGAAGCAAATGGCATTATTTCAAATGGGTATCAGTAGTCGGAAGTTATATTCTTATGGCTTTCTACACAATGGTTGCCGGCTGGATGCTTTATTATGCATGGCGTGAAGCAAGCGGTGCATTGTCTGGTTTAGACACTGATGGTGTTTCAGGTGCATTTAGTGATATGCTGTCACAGCCGGGAACAATGACAATATGGATGATTGTTGCAGTATTGCTTTCGTTTGGCGTGTGTGCACTTGGATTACAGAAGGGTGTTGAGAAGATTACTAAGATTATGATGGTACTTCTTCTGGTACTTATAATTGTACTTGCTGTTCATTCACTTGTGCTTCCTAATGCATCAGAGGGTGTTAAGTTCTATATGGTGCCTAACCTTGATTCAATTAAATCAAGGGGTCTTGGACCTGTTATATTTGATGCCATGACACATGCATTCTTTACGCTTAGTGTAGGTATCGGTGCGATGGAGATATTCGGAAGCTACTTAAAGAAGGAAAGGACAATCGGTGGAGAGGCGGTCAATATTATCATCCTTGATACATTTGTTGCACTGATGGCAGGCTTTATCATTATTCCGGCATGCTTTGCCTATGGTGTTGCTCCGGGTTCAGGTCCATCCTTGTTATTTATAACTCTGCCTAACATATTCAATAATATGGCTGGTGGAAGAATATGGGGAACGGCATTCTTTATATTCATGTCATTTGCAGCTTTATCAACTGTAATTGCTGTATTTGAAAATATTATTGCTTTCTATATTGACCTTAAGGCTTATTCAAGAAAAAATGTTGTTGCAGGTAATATTGTATTCATGATTCTGCTTTCACTTCCGGCTGTATTCGGCTTTAACAAGCTTGCCGGATTCCAGCCTTTAGGTGCAGGAAGCTCAATTATGGATTTAGAGGATTTCCTTGTCTCATATAATCTTCTTCCTCTTGGAAGCATGATATTCGTATTATTCTGTACAAGAAAGAATGGCTGGGGCTGGGAAGGCTTCAGAAAAGAAGCTAATGAAGGTAAAGGACCAAAGCTTCCAGATTGGCTTGGCTTTTATATGAGTTATATATTACCGGCTATTATAGTAGTCGTATATCTTAAGGGATATTATGATACATTTAAACCAATGGGAACAGGCTATCTTGTTGGCTGGATGACATTTGCATGTGTATTGCTTCTTGCAATATTCGGAATTGCTAATTATAAGAAGAAAGATGCGTAGGCTATGACTAAGAAAGAACTTGCTTTAGAGGTTATCAGAAGATTAAAGGCAGAATATCCGGATTCGGAGTGCAGTCTTGATTACGATGATGCATGGAAGCTGCTTGTAAGTGTAAGACTTGCAGCACAATGCACTGATGCAAGAGTAAATGTTGTGGTTAAGGGGCTGTATGAGAAATATCCTGATATAGCCTCTCTTGCTGCAGCATCTCCAGAAGAGATTGAGGAGATTGTAAGACCATGCGGGCTTGGAAAAAGCAAGGCGAGGGATATATGTGCATGTATGCGTATGCTTCATGAGCAGTATAACGACAAAGTGCCTGACAGCATGGAAGAATTGTTGAAGCTTCCGGGAGTTGGAAGAAAGAGTGCCAACCTTATTATGGGTGACGTGTTCGGAAAGCCTGCAATTGTTACAGATACACACTGCATAAGACTTTGCAATAGAATCGGACTTGTAAAAGATGAGAAAGAACCTAAGAAGGTTGAGATGGCTTTGTGGAAGATAGTTCCGCTGGAAGAAGGAAGCGGATTGTGCCACAGGTTCGTAGACCACGGAAGAGAGGTATGTACCGCAAGAACCACGCCGCATTGTGAAAGATGCTGCCTTAATGATATCTGCAAGAAAAATGGGATAAAAGTGTGATTGAATATACATTTTTGATGTGGTAGTATCTAATTGTTGTTCATATTAATGAACAGATTGTATGGGAGGGGAACATGGAATTAAAAGAATTAATTAAATACGCAAGAGATAACAAATGTTCAGATTTGCATATTACTGCAGGTGAGGCAGTAGCTGTAAGAAAATATGGAGAGCTTCAGCTTCTTGATATTGTGCCATCAATAGAAGAAACAGAAGAGATGATATTTTCAATTCTTGGTGATGAAGATATCCAGACTGTTCAGGCAGGAAAAGATATGGATGTTGCATCAACTGATGAATCAGGCGGGCGATTAAGAATTAATATATATCACCAGAGAAGGAATCTTGCAGCAAGTATCCGTCTTCTGGATTCTGTTATACCATCATTTGAAGAATTGGGACATTCAGCAAAGCTTTTTTCTAAACTTGTTGAGAAGAGATCTGGTCTTATTCTTGTAACAGGTCCTACAGGAAGCGGTAAGTCTACAACACTTGCAGCTATGATTGATTATATTAACAATAATATGTCAAGACATATTATTACAATAGAAGATCCTATCGAGTATGTATATGGCTTTGAGAAGTCAATGATACATCAGAGACAGGTTGGAAGAGATGTTCCTGATTTTGCAACAGCACTTCGTTCAGCACTGCGAGAAGATCCTGATGTTATTCTCGTAGGAGAAATGCGAGACTATGAAACAATTAATGCTGCTATTACAGCGGCTGAGACAGGACATCTTGTATTATCAACACTTCATACAAGAAGTGCTACACAGACAGTTGAGCGTATAATCAGTGCATGCCCTATTGAAGCACAGTCAGCACTTATAATACAGCTTGCATCTGTATTAGCCGGAGTTGTAACACAGACTCTTGTACCTCGTGCAGAGAAGGAGGGACGAATTGCGGCAACAGAGATTATGCTTAATAATACAGCCGTATCTAATCTTATTAAAGAGAAGAAGACTAATCAGATACAGACCGTTCTTCAGTCTAATATGCAGACAGGTATGCATACAATGAATTATTCGCTTGCTAATCTTGTTAAGACAAGGGTTATTTCAAGGGACACAGCACTCAAGTTTTCAGAGAATCCTGTGGAACTTGCAAAGAGCATATAATTTAAGCAATAGAAAGAAGAAATTATATTATGCAGTTAAGTACATTACAGAGTGAAATGATTAAAGCCATGAAGGCAAGAGACAAGGCAAGACTGCTGTTATGGGTGAGCTTAAGTGTAATGCCGATGGTAAAGTTATTAATCAGGTAGTTGCAGAACTTTGCAAATAATGTACAAAATACAGTAGATTGGCTTTTTATGAAAAGAATTAAATTAATTAACAGGACTATTTATTATATTATTCTTATCTGCTTCCTTTTGTTCATTGCATCGGGATTCATATTCAGCAGTGTAGATAAGAAAGCACTTGCACGGGATAGAACCAGAACTTCTGTACAGCCGGAAGATACAAGATATTCGGGTGATGGCAGGGTGGAATATTATCTGAAGGTTAATGCGAGTGCAGGAGATAATATGGCACTTGCATTTGTCAGCAGGCATCAGGAAGTAGAGGTGTATGCTGGTGGAAGTCTGATATACTACATAAAAGCACATAAGTCTATATATGGAACAACAACAGGAACTAACTATATAATAGTTAACATTCCTCCATATACAACTGACATAGTAGTAAGACTGACTAATGTTTATAAAGGCTCTAAGACGCGTGGAACACCATTTGAATATGGCGATGAGACAGGAATTGTGAAGGAACTTATAACTGAGTCACTTATGCCAGCGGCATTAAGCTCATTTATTATAATGGCAGGAGTGGCAATGGTTATACTCTGGATTGCATGCAGAAAGAGAATTGCACAGACTCAGGCATTGCTCTACTTTGGAATATTTGCACAGTTAATAGGTGTATGGGCTCTTAATGAGACTAATCTTTCGACACTACTTATCAGTGACAGAAAGATTGGCTCACTTATGGGGTATATGCTTCTTATGCTTATGCCTATTCCATTTGTAATGGCTGAGAAGTATTTTTTCCAGATTGTTAAGTCTCATATAAGCAACATTTTCTGTGCTACATTCATGTTTATTGATGTGGCGCTTTTTGTCTGTCATATGACAGGAGTATGGGAATTCGTGAACAGTGTATATGTTATACATCTTATGCTTGCGATGTCTCTTATATATTTCTGTGCGGTTGTTATCAAGCGAATTCAGGATAAAGGATTTGACAGGAAAGTTAAGACCAATATTGTTGGAGCTGTTGCACTTGGAGTATCTATGGTTGTAGACCTTGTAGCATACTATAAAGGATTGCAGCAGACAGATGTGATAGGCAAACTTGGAATGCTTATATTCATAGTTGTAATTGGATATGAAAGTATTTCGGAAGCATTTGAGAAGATTAAAGAAGGTCAGAAGGCTGATTTCTATAAGGAGATGGCAATAACTGATACAATGACCGGTCTGTATAACAGAGCAGCATTTAATGAGTGGGAGAATGATACATCTGATTATGATGGATATGCTATAGCAACATTTGATCTTAATAATCTTAAGTGGTGCAATGATAATCTTGGACATGCGGCAGGGGATGCATATATACAGGCAGCAGCGAGAATTATCAAGGATATATTCGGACGACATGGCAAATGTTACCGAATTGGCGGAGATGAATTCTGTACAGTAATTAATCAGAAAGAACGACATTTTGATATTGGAAGGCATGTCAGACAGCTCAGAGAGCTTGAGGAGCATGCAGAGATAGAATTAGAGATTGCCGGACTTAATGTACAGATAGCATGCGGATATGCTGAGTATGATATTAAGACTGATAAGGATTTTGAAGATACAAGAAGCAGATCAGATAAGAGAATGTATGAAAGCAAGAAAGAACTGAAAAGCGAGTAAGTTATGGATAAATACGGAGTTTTAAAGCATTATTTTGGTTACGATTCTTTCCGTCCGGGTCAGGAAAAGCTGGTTGACGCTATTCTTGCAGGCAGGGATGTATTGGGAATTATGCCAACAGGAGCAGGAAAATCATTATGTTATCAGGTGCCGGCATTGTTAATGTCCGGCATTACTCTTGTTGTGTCACCTCTTATATCACTTATGAAAGATCAGGTGGGTGCACTTAATCAGGCAGGTGTACATGCTGCCTATATTAACAGTTCACTGACAGATAATCAGATTACGAAGGCACTCGCATTTGCAAAGCAGGGACGTTATAAGATTATATATGTAGCGCCTGAAAGACTGGAAACATGGGGATTCCTTGATTTTGCAACACATGTAGAGATATCTATGATTACTGTGGATGAGGCACACTGTATATCGCAGTGGGGACAGGATTTCAGACCAAGCTACCTGAATATATTGTCATTCGTAAAGAAGCTGGCAAGACGTCCAATAATAAGTGCATTTACAGCTACTGCAACAAATAAGGTAAGAGATGATATACTGCAGATTCTTTCACTTGAAAGACCGGTGATACTTACAACAGGTTTTGACAGAAGCAACCTTACATTCAAGGTTAAGCATATTAAAGACAAGGATTCTTATGTACTTGATTACCTTGTGAGCCATAGGCAGGACAGCGGAATTATATATTGTGCTACAAGAAAAAATGTTGAGAAAGTCTATGACATGCTTAATGCAAATGGGCTTTCAGTCACTAAATATCACGCAGGACTTTCAGCGGAAGAGAGAAAAGAGAATCAGGATTCATTCATATATGATATCAAGCCGGTTGTTGTGGCAACCAATGCATTTGGAATGGGAATAGATAAGTCCAATGTAAGATTCGTAATTCATTATAATATGCCGCAGTGCATAGAGAATTATTATCAGGAGGCAGGACGCGCCGGAAGAGACGGCGAGGATTCGGAATGTGTACTGTTATACTCTCCACAGGATATTATGATTAACAAGTTCTTCATAGAACACAGAGAGCCTAATCCTGAGATTGATGTGCAGGAACAGGCAAGGCTGATGATGCTTGATAAAAGAAGACTTAATGCAATGGTTGATTACTGCAAGACAACTAGCTGCTTAAGGGAGTATATTCTTAAATATTTTGGTGAGAGACCGGATAATCATGAAGGTGGAAGATACAACTGTTATAACTGCTCTAACTGTGTTGTTAATGAGGCAGAAGAGCAGGCAGACGAGGCTTATATGTATCCGGGTAACCGTTTCAGTGTGCCTGTATCAAGGAATGCAGCAATGGTAGCAGACAGAATGAAGCGTTCTGCGGCTGCTGCAAAATCAGCTTATGCAACGCCTAAATCCAAGAAACCAGAGGATGCACTTAATGAGCGTGGTGTCATGTTATTTAACAGACTTCGTGAGTTAAGAAAACAGATAGCTGTGTCAGTAGGTGTTCCACCATATGTAATATTCTCAGACAGGACGCTTATAGATATGTGTATTAAAGTACCATTTAGCGAAGAAGAAATGTTGTCAGTAAGCGGTGTTGGCGAGAACAAATACGAGCACTACGGCAAGGTATTTATGGATGAGATATATGATTTCCTTGATGGAATGAAGCAGAATCTGGCGAGATGAGAAATGGAGATATGCATGAAGAATTATAAGATGATAATAACTTATGATGGAACTAGATATTATGGCTGGGAACATCAGCCTACTACAGATATGACAATTCAGGGCAAGTTGGAATCAGTACTTTCTGCCATGATAGGAACGGAAGTTGAGGTTATAGGCGCAGGAAGGACAGATGCCGGAGTACATGCAAAGGGAATGGTTGCCAATGCACATATGGAAACTAAGATGAAGGAAGATGAGATATGTGATTACATGAACAGATATCTTCCAGAGGACATCTGTGTACAGGCGGTCCGTGTTGCTTCTGACCGATTCCACAGCCGTTATAATGCACAGGGAAAAACATACTGTTATACATGTTATGTTGGAGATAAGAAGCCTGTATTTAACAGAAAATATGTCAATATAATTGATGGAAAGTTAGATATTGAAGCCATTAAGAAGGCAGCAGACATACTTGTTGGAGAACATGATTTTGCATCATTTTGTGGTAATCCCAAGATGAAGAAATCTACCGTCCGTGAGATTTATTCAATAGATGTATCTTTAAAGGGGTCATTTCTTAATCTGACTTATCATGGAAGCGGATTCTTACAGTATATGGTAAGAATATTAAGTGGTACACTTCTTGAAGTAGGACAGGGAAAGAGAACACCGGAGAGCATGTATGAGCTTTTAGAGGCACGCAACAGAAGCCTTGCAGGTGCAACTGCGCCGGCGAAGGGACTGTGTCTTTTGAAGGTTGACTACTCGAAGGAGGCTTAGTAGTACGGACGCCGTACAGTGCGCCGTGGGAGGACGTGCAGCGTCCTTAGGCATCTGCCCTCAGGATTCCTATGCCTAGTGAAACTAAATGCCACAACCTTTAGCAGATTGCGGCATTTACTTACACTAGGTGCAGGCATCCATGAGGGCTTGTATAATATCTGCCTATCTCAATGCCTACTCCCGTATTAATTAAAGCACCTTCGACAAGAAATCCTTCAATCTCTCACTCTTAGGATTTCCAAAGAACTCCTCAGGTGAACCCTCTTCATTGATGACGCCATCGTAGAAGAACATACATCTGTTGGCAACTTCTTTTGCGAATCCCATTTCATGAGTTACGACAATCATTGTCATTCCTGATGCAACAAGCTCTTTCATGATTGCGAGAACTTCGCCAACCATTTCAGGGTCGAGTGCTGATGTTGGCTCGTCGAAAAGCATTATCTCAGGATTCATTGCGAGCGCTCTTGCGATTGCAACTCTCTGCTTCTGACCACCGCTTAACTGGTTAGGATAAGCCTCTGCTTTGTCAGAAAGACCTACTCTTGCAAGAAGTTCATCAGCCTTCTTGTCAGCCTCTCCCTTGCTCATAAGTCCTAACTTAGTAGGGGCAAGAGTGATATTTTTTCTTATAGTCATATTAGGGAAAAGGTTAAAATGCTGGAATACCATTCCAATCTTTTCTCTTAATTCATCCACATTTACACTCTTATCAGTAAGATCATGATTGTGGAATAATACATGACCTTCTGTTGGAGTTTCAAGAAGGTTAAGGGAACGTAAAAATGTTGATTTACCGCAGCCAGATGGTCCGATAATTGCAATAACCTCTCCTTTGCGGATTGTTGTGTTGATTGATTCTAATACAACATGGTCGCCAAAAGATTTCTTCAAATCTTTAACTTCAAGTATGATTTCGTTAGCATTATCGTTCATTGCTTCTTAACCTCCTCTCAAGCTTCTTAACAAGTCTTGACAGACCTCTTACCATAATAAGATAAACAAGTGCTACACCGATAAGTGGAAGCAGTGGATCATATGTAATGCTTCGGATTATATCGCCGCCTCTTGTAAGGTCGGTAAGACCGATGTAACCACTGATTGATGTTTCCTTCAGCAGAACAATGTACTCGTTGGCAAGAGCAGGAAGTACATTTTTAAATGCCTGAGGAAGAATTACACACATCATGGTTGTCCTGTGTGAAAGTCCAAGACTTCTTGCAGCTTCAAACTGTCCATTATCAATAGACATGATACCTGAACGGAAAATCTCGGCAACATAAGCACCGGAATTAAATCCGAATGCCAGTATGGCAACAAAAAGTTTATCTATCTGTACAGAGCCAAATATTATGTAATAAATAATAAGCAACTGCACCATTGTTGGCGTTCCTCTGATTACAGTAAGATAAATGTTGCAAATGAGGTTAGGAAACCACAGATGTCCGGTTTTATCATAGGTAGAGCGGATAACTGCAACAAGGAAGCCGATAATAACACCCATAAGTGCTGCAAAAAATGCAATGATTATAGTGTTCAGCAATCCCTTAAAAATGTATGTGTATCTTGAATCTGTAAGGAAATCAGTTTTAAATTTTTCAGCAAGATTAACATTTGTTGAAGAAGCATTATCATCCCTTACAACAATTACCTGCTTAGAGGTTGTGTAAGTAGTTGTGAAATCGATATTTTTCTTACGTTCATCAGTAACAGTCATGCCAGCCATACCGAAATCAGCCTTGCCAGAAGATACAGCAGTGATAATTGAATCAAATTCCATATCTTCAATCTTTAAATTCATGCCGAGGTAATCAGCAATTGCCTGTGCGATATTAGCGTCAATACCGGTAATTTTTCCACCGTCATAGTATTCATATGGCTTAAAGTAAGCATTTGTAGCCATAACAAGAGTTCCGTTGGTACGGCTTACTCCGTCGGGTGACTGATATCCTGAAAATGTGGCATTATCACCAACATAATCATCAAGAATTGTCTGGATAGTTCCGTTTGCCATAAGCACTTCGATAGCCTCGTTGAGCTTTGCAGTAAGGGAGCTTCCCTTGGCAACACAGATGGCATAATCCTCATTAGCAAATTCTTCATCAAGAATTGTTAGGTCAGGATTGGCTTTAACAAATGCTGAGGCAGGCTGTTCATCAATAACTACCGCATCAGCTTTGCCCTGCTTTAAAGCCTGAATAGCGTCAGTACCTTTATTATATCTTGATACGGTTGTGCCAGAACCGTCAGCTTCGTAATCACTTACGAGAGTATCACCAGTTGTTCCTAACTGAACACCGATAGTCTTGCCTGCAAGATCATCCACAGAGAAAACAGTGTTCTTAATCTTCTTGCCCTGACATGAAGTAAGAAGAACAGAAGAGAATAAAAGAGTAAGGGTCGCAAAAACCAGGAGGAATCTCGACCTGTTCTTTTTAAAATTCATTAGTAGCTCCTTTCCATGCGAACTGAGGTGTGTATACAACAGTTCAATATAATATATTTCATTAATTATACACGCATAGTAGGGAGATTAGCAATTAAAATATTCGTAATGAAAGAAATTGCGGAGCGTGCAGATTGGGATTGGATGTTGAAGCAGAGGAAGCTACGGAGGAAGTCCAAAAGAAATAAGTATGTACATGGGAACAGCCGCCAAGCAGGCGTCTGTTCCCACGGATAGAGGTTATCAGTTAATGCTGCTGCATAAGCCATTGCAAGGTCCGGTGCATGCACCAGAGGAATTCTGGCTGCCGTTGCTGTTGTTAGCAGCATTCTGGCAGGCTGTGCTGTTAGTGTTAAGAGTGTCGGTGCAGTCATTCATGCAAGGTATCTTGCAGTCCTTCTTTAAGTTGCCTTCGCATGAAGGAGGGCTTAAATCAAGAGGTTTGATGGCTCTGTCTAAGAGGTTGCCGCATACGAACTTGATGCAGTCAGATTCCTCACCAGAAACAATGCTGCCCTTAGGAGTTGAGATTCTACCGGCGCTTGTTACGCGGTAGCCACAGAAGTAGAGGCTCTGTAAGATGAGGGTGAGTCCTACAGTAACTTCATCGTCTGTAGTATCAAGACCTAAAAGCTTAGGAATTGCATAAAGATTGAGTCCCTGGGTTACAACATTGTCAGTTGATAAGAAACCTATGCTGTTAAGTGCAGGCGTGTAAACAGGAGGTGTTGCGTTGTCTGAATTGTATGAAACTCCATAAGGAGCAAATATTTCAAGTGTGACAGAGGCTGGGTTGGTGTCTTCATCATAGGTTGCAGCAGTAGTTGAGCTGGGAAGGTAGACTGCTGTTGGCGTGAGAGTTGCCAATGCCCTGCATGACTCATCATAAAGCGTTACTGCAAATGTTACAGTAAGGTTGGTAAGCGTCACAGAGTAGCAGTTAGGTCTTCCGGCTATCTGGGTGATTACAACATTTCCATCACCATAAGTGTAGGCTATATCTATAACACTGACTGATGCGTTGGTAGCTGTTGGATAAGTCGTTGAAATATCTGTGCCGACAGCGAATGTGGTACACAGATTGATACCTATCTCATCATAGATAAGAGGGGCGAGAATACTGAGTTCATCGGGTGAACCGCATATCGGGTTCGTGCACACATCAAAGCAGCCATTAGGCATGTTCTGCACAATATTGCTTACGATGCGGGTAGAACCACATTTGCTGCATTTACATTTAGCCATTATCTTTTCCTTCTTGGTTTCTTTACTACATTATATGTTCTAACCACATTCGCGTGACCATATAATAGTATAAAAACGGGAGTGTCCTTTTATGGCAAATGTATACACAGCCGGCAACGACAGACGGCTTATAATTTATAGCATATCACGATATATATTTTTGAGAACAGCGTACATAGACGGGATAGAGCGCCCGATAATGCTCGCGTCCGATTTCCTTGACGGACTTTCAGATATAGTGCTTGGAGACACAATATATTATGCATATCAGAACCAGAACGGAGATATTCTTGTTAAAAATGTGATGAATAACGAAGCACTTTTCCATGTAAAAAGCAGCGAGAATCCGGATATGCACTGTCCGCAGCTTGTAGTAAATAACGACAGGCTGATGCTTTTTTACATGGTGACTAACCCGCTCACGGACAGACTGTCACTGCGCGCAGTCTACCCATTGGAAAACGGCACCAGTCTTAATATTCCTGCAGATTGTGAAAATGTTGATATGTATGAAGTATTTGGAATTCAGGGGAAAGTGTTCTTATATGTGGACAGCTTCTATGAGATAACAGCAGAAGGACAGTTCATACAATGTCAGGATTCAGGCAGACTTATGCAGAATGAGCAGAAGATATCAGAGTACGAAAACCAGCTTAATACATATATGCAGGAAAACAGACAGGCAATGCAGACAATAAGCCAGCTTGAGGCAACAATAGAAAGTGTTAAGGCACAGTATAACGAACTTATGGAAACTGCAATCGCATACCGTGATGAGGCAATAAAGTGGCGGAGTAAGTTTATATAAATCACTTGAAATCTCCCTCCATAATTGCGATAATAATACAAATGGAGGAATTATGGATAACAGGAAGCTAAACAGACGAAATTTATTACAATTATTATTTGTTCTGGCGGCATGTGTTGTGGGTGGCCGCTCTATATTTGGGTTCTTTGCACTGCTTACAGGATATGCAAGTGCGACGATAGAAGTATCTGCATTGGCAGCTTCAGAGATGTATATGATGTTTCTTATATTTCTTATATGTATAATCGGAAGCATTGTCATGAGCTGCCTCAGTAAGCCTAAGGTGAGCAGGACATTTTTTCTGATACGCAACACGGTGCTGATTGTGGCACTTGTGCTTGGCAATATGTCTTTTCCTAATATAACAATCATGGGTACAGTTGTTATGTCTAAATATATCGGTGATACAGGAATGTATGATTTTGCGATGAGTTCGCCGCTTCTTGTGTCAGCATTAAGACAGCCATATCTGTTCTATGCTTATATGGTGGCAGAGGTGCTTATGATAGTCCTTGCATGTGTAACAACATACAAGTATATTGTAGACAAGAAAAAGAACAGTAATTATAATAATATGTACATGTAAATGTGTCTGCTGCACCTAAGTCTGGTGTGGCAGACAATTTTTGCGCAGTTAATAAAATGTGCGAAATATACTGGTTTACATGTGGGAGAGAATAAAATGAAGGTAATGACACCACATTATTATAAGGATTTCCGGTGCATTGCAGGAGCATGTACAGATACATGCTGTGCGGGCTGGGACGTTGATGTCGATAAGGATTCTTATAAATATTATAAAACAGTCAAAGGTGCTTTTGGAAAACGCCTGAAAAGTGTGATGGTGCCGTCGCAGGATGGGGAATGTACATTTACACTGAAAGAAGGAGGACGTTGTCCTTTCCTTAATGATGATAACCTGTGTGATCTGTATATAGAACTTGGTGAGGACAAGCTGTGTGAGACATGTGCGGAGTTCCCGAGATTTATTAACGATTACGGTAATATAAGAGAGATTGGTATAGCACCATCGTGTAAGACGGCTGGTGAGTTGATGTTTTCTTATAAGGATGAACTTACTTTTGATACGGTGGAGGACAGCAGTATTATGCCAGAGCCTAACGATATAGCTGCATATACATATATGCAGCTTAGACAGGCAAGAATAGTGGCTTTCGGTATAATATCAGACAGGGATATAAATATATTTGAGAGACTGGCATTGTATCTTGATTATGCAAAGCGTATCCAGAAACACCTTGACGCTGAGAGGGACGAGCTTATAGCTGGTGTTGTAAAGCGGTTCTGTGGACTGGATTACAGAGAGAATCTTCTGGCTAAGCTAAAGAGCAGAGGAATAGCGTCACATGGCACAAGGTTGATAAAAGGTCTGCAGCATTTCTTTGATGATTTCAAAGGAATGGAGGTAATCAATCCAGACTGGAATATTCATGTTGCGAGGGTAAGACAGTTCCTTGACGGACTGAAGGATGATGGCGAGCTTTCAGCGGTAATGAAAGATTACCATGCAGGAAGTGAAGCATTTGCACATGAATATGAGCAGCTTGCAATGTACTATGTATATAGATATATGCTTGATGCAGTTAATGATTATGATGTCCTGTTAAAAGCCAAGAATGCGGTTATCGGCATACTTGCCGTGGATATAATGGCAGCAGCTAACAGGGCGTCCGGCTGCACACCTGTTTTTACAATGCGCGTTGATATAGCACATTTGTATTCAAGACAGTTTGAACATTCATATTACAATTATGAGGCTTATAGAGAATACTTTGGCACGAAGAGATGTTATTCTTATGAATTTCTTATGGACGCTCTAGTGTTACTGAATTAATGGAGGAAGTTTTCTTATGAAAATGATTATGAGATTCCTTAAGGATTACAAAAAGGAATGTTTTTTCGCACCACTTTTTAAGATGCTCGAAGCAATATTCGAGCTGTTTGTGCCGCTGGTAGTATCATCGGTTATCGATAAGGGTATTGCCAATGGGGATAAAGGATACATTATGCAGATGTGTCTTATGCTTATACTTCTTGCGGTTATCGGGCTTGTATGTGCCATCACAGCACAGTATTTCAGTGCCAAGGCTGCCGTTGGAGCCGCAACAGGATTAAGACACAGCTTATTTGCACATATCCAGACATTCTCATTCACAGAGATGGATACACTTGGTACATCAACACTTGTAACAAGAATGACAAGTGATATCAACCAGATACAGAACGGTATCAATCTGGTTTTAAGACTTTTCCTTCGTTCACCATTTATCGTATTTGGTGCGATGGTTATGGCATTCACAATTGATGTGAAGGCAGTGCTTGTATTCGTTGCAGCAATCCCGGTTCTGGCACTTATCGTATTCGGTATCATGCTCACAACAAGACCTATGTACAAGAATGTACAAGCAGGTCTTGATAAGATTCTTGGAATAACAAGAGAAAACCTTACAGGTGTAAGAGTTATCAGAGCTTTCAATAAGGAACAGGACGAGGTTAAGCGTTTCAAGAAAGATAACGAAAGCCTTAACAGATTACAGAAATTCGTTGGTAAGATATCAGGACTTATGAATCCACTTACTTATGTTGTTGTAAATGTATCAATTATTGCACTTATCTGGATTGGTGCGATAAGAGTTAACGCCGGTGCTCTTACACAGGGACAGGTTGTTGCCCTTTACAACTACATGTCACAGATATTAGTTGAGCTTATCAAGCTTGCCAACCTTATTATCACAATAACTAAGGCACTTGCATGTGCAGGAAGAATTGAGTCTGTATTCGAGGTAACATCTGGAATGGCAGATGGAAGCGTCAAGGAGGTTGCAGCTAAGGAAGAGCAGCCAAGCGTTGAATTTAAAAATGTTTCACTTACCTACAGCGGTTCAGGCGCACCTTCAGTTGAAGGAATTAATTTCAAGGCTATGAAGGGACAGACAATCGGTGTTATCGGTGGTACCGGTTCAGGGAAATCAAGTCTTGTTAATCTTATTCCAAGACTGTACGACGCTACACAGGGCGAAGTACTTGTAGATGGTGTCAATGTTAAAGACTACGATATTGAGACTTTAAGAAATAAGGTCGGTATCGTTATGCAGAAAGCGGTACTTTTCAAAGGTACTATAAGAGAGAATATGTGGATGGGAAAGAAAGGTGCTACTGATGAACAGATAGATGAAGCACTTGAGATTTCCCAGTCTAAGGAATTCGTGGATTCTAAGGAAGGTCGTCTTGACTATCCTGTTGAGCAGGGCGGTAAGAACCTTTCAGGTGGACAGAGACAGAGACTTACTATTGCAAGGGCAATCGTAAGAAAGCCTGATGTGCTTATTCTTGATGACAGTGCATCAGCCCTTGACTTTGCAACTGATGCAGCACTTAGAAAAGCAATAAGGGGAATGAAGAATTCGCCTACGGTATTCATAGTTTCGCAGAGAGCAGCATCACTTATGTATGCTGACCTTATAATTGTATTAGATGACGGACAGGTTGCAGGAATGGGAACACATGACGAACTTCTTGCAAATTGTGAGGTTTATAAGGAAATATATGAATCACAGTTTAAGAAAGCTGATTCAGAAGGGGGTGTAGCATAATGAAGAAGAATAAATCAACATTTGTCAAGCTCCTTAAAAGAATTAAGAAGCACAGCTTTTTTATAGTATTATCGCTTATTATGGCAGCAGTAACTGTTGCAACTACACTTTATGTGCCTATTCTTGTAGGTCGTGGAATTGACTGCATTATCGGTGTTGATAATGTGGATTTTGCAAAGATTGTGAAAATACTTATAAGAATCGGTATATTTGTTGGAATTACAGCACTTTCACAGTGGCTTATGAACATATGTAACAACAGAATTACATATGAAGTAACAAGGGACATCAGAAATGAGGCAATAGAGAAGATTCAGGTTCTTCCACTAAAGTATATTGACGGACATTCATATGGCGAGATTGTGAGCCGTGTAATTGCCGATGTTGACCAGTTTGCAGATGGTCTGCTTATGGGATTTACACAGTTCTTCACAGGTGTCATGACTATACTAGGAACACTTATATTCATGCTTACAATTAATGCAAAGATTACACTTGCAGTTGTTGTTATTACACCACTTTCACTTTTTGTTGCCAGCTTTATTGCCAAGAAGACATTTACAATGTTCAAGCTCCAGTCTGAGACAAGAGGTGAGCAGACAGCACTTATTGATGAAATGATTGGCGGACAAAAGGTAGTTAAGGCTTATGGCTATGAGGATGAGGCAGTAAGAAAGTTTGATGAGATTAATGACAGACTTCAGAAGTATTCCCTCAAGGCAATCTTCTTCTCATCTATAACAAATCCTTCAACAAGATTTGTAAACAGTCTTGTATACGCGAGTGTTGCGATTGTTGGTGCATTTTCAGCTATAAATGGCGGTATCACAGTTGGTCAGTTATCAAGTTTCTTGAGTTATGCCAACCAGTATACTAAGCCATTTAACGAGATATCAGGCGTTGTTACTGAACTTCAGAATGCCCTTGCCTGTGCAGCAAGAATATTTGAACTTATTGAAGAAGAACCAGAGATTCCGGATGCTGCAGATGCTAAGGTCGTTGAAGAGGTTGACGGAACAGTTGATCTTAATGATGTGTGCTTTTCTTATGTGCCAGATAAGAAGCTTATTGAGAACTTCAATCTTCATGTCAAGAAGGGTCAGAGAATTGCGATTGTCGGACCAACAGGCTGTGGTAAGACAACAGTTATTAATCTTCTCATGAGATTCTACGATGTTAACAGCGGAAGTATTGATGTATCAGGAATTGATATAAGGGAGATGACAAGAAAGTCATTAAGACAGGGATTTGGTATGGTTCTTCAGGAAACATGGCTTAAATCAGGAACTATAAGAGAGAATATCGTAATGGGCAAGCCAGATGCTACAGAGGAAGAAATTATTGCAGCAGCCAAAGCAGCACATTCATATGGATTCATCAAGAGAATGTCTAACGGATTCAACACAGTTATTGGCGAAGACGGAGGTAATCTTTCACAGGGTCAGAAGCAGCTTTTATGTATAACAAGAATTATGCTTGCAAAGCCGCCTATGCTTATTCTTGATGAGGCTACATCTTCTATTGATACACGAACAGAGATAAAGATACAGAACGCATTTGCAAAGCTGATGGAGGGAAGAACAAGCTTTATCGTAGCCCACAGACTTTCAACTATACAGTCAGCAGATGTTATTCTTGTTATGAAGGACGGACATATTATTGAGCAGGGTAATCATGAAGAATTACTTGCCAAGAACGGATTCTATCACAAGCTGTATTACAGCCAGTTTGATACAGCAGCCCAGAATTAATATGGAGAGATATGTATGTTTATAGAGGCGGAGAATATTAGAAAATCATACGGCAGGAGAAATGAAGTGCTTAACGGTGCTTCGTTTCATGCTGCCAGCGGAGAGTATATTGCCATAGTCGGTGTCAACGGCTGTGGCAAATCTACTCTTCTGGAGATATTGGCAGGAAGTCTTAAGGCAGATGGAGGAAGTCTTAAGATTGACGGCGGGGATGCATTTGCAGATACAAAGATTTTTCAGAAATATATTGGATTTGTGCCACAGGAGAATCCCCTTATGGAGAAGCTGTCTGCAAGGGATAATCTTAAGTTCTGGTACTGCGATACCGGAAGAGATATGGAGACAGACTTACAGAGCGGTGTTCCGGCAGTATTAGGCGTGTCAGGTTATCTTGACAAACGTGTTGATAAGCTGTCAGGAGGAATGAAGAAGCGCTTAAGCATATGCTGTGCGCTGGCGAAGAACCCGCCTGTGCTTATATTAGATGAGCCGGGTGCATCACTTGATATTGTGTGTAAGCAGGATATTATGAATTACCTGTCTGCTTATACGAAAAGCGGAGGTACAGTTATTATAACAAGCCACGAGGAAGGGGAACTTAAGCTGGCTGACAGAATGTACCTTTTAAAGAACGGCGGTCTTAATGAACTTGACCAGCCGGTTATTGGTAATGAGCTTTTAGAGCTTATTCACAGATAATTTTGTTGGGGGATTAGATGAGAAAAAAGCTGGAATTATTAAAATTGCAGATTAAAACCGCATTTTTATCTATACCGAAGATAATTCTGGGTACGATAGTGACGGCAGTGCTTGTGATTGCAATAAGTGCATGCGTAGGTATTGTGACATCACAGGACAGTGATACGAGAATGAAGGTAGCTGTTGTGTATCCTGATTATGATGAGACAGAAAAATCTGATTCGGCAGATAATAATAAGGAGTTTCGATATATTAAGATGGCATTTAATTATGTCAGTGAGATAGACACAATTAAGAATGTCTGTACATTTGAATATACAGACAGACAGCAGGCGCTAGATGGCTTAAGGAACAATTATTATGTGATGGCTATTATTGTGCCTGAGAATCTTATAAGTGATATTATGTCTGGCGGGAACACGCCGATTGAGGTTGTGTGCCCGTCAGAGGGTGTTAATAATACTTCAATGATATTCCGTGAGATGGTGAGGGCAGGTGGCTCTGACCTTGCGACAGCAGAGGCGGGAATATATACATTTGATGACCTGTTTAATAATGTGCTTAAGAATTACAGGGGACTGCGAGGAACTCATGAGGATAAGCTTAATGATATATATCTTTCGTATGCGCTCAACAGAAGTATATACTTTAAGACAAGGGATATATCAGTTAAAGAGGGCTTAAGTACAGTGCAGTTCTATGTATGTACGGCAATTGTCATGCTGCTTATGCTCAGTGGGATAACCTGTGCGGGCAATATGAAAGGTGAGAACAGGGCGCTTGCTAAGAGCCTTAAAGGTGCGGGAATATCAGCATTTGATACAGGATTTGCAAGGACTACGGGAATCAGCATTATGTATATAGTGATATTTGCAGTGCTTTTTATAATAACTAATATAATGAGGCTTGGGATTCCGGCAATATCGGGAGTTCTGGCAGTTGCGTCAGTGGGAGAATTCATTGCTTCATTACTGGGGATTGTGGTGCTTGTATATGCGACAGTTTCATTTATACACTGCATATTCGCAGTTTTTGACGACACAATGTATTCGCTAATTACAGTATTTATCCTTGGAATGGCGTGCATGTATGCATCTGGCTGTATTGTTTCATCAGCATTTCTTGCACCGGGCATACGTACTATTGGCATGTATCTTCCGACTAACGGATTATTCACACTTGCAGGTCAGGTAATCAAGGGAACTGTGGATATCAGTACCATTATGATAAATGTTTTGTGGATAATTATATTTCAGGCAGCAGGGGCATTGGCGGTTAAGATAAGGAGAGACAGATAATGAAGAGATTGTTATACTGGCTGTATCTGCTGGTGAAAAGGCAGTTAAAGAATCCTGTGATTGTCACAGTGCTTATTGCAATGCCTGTAGCAGCATTTATAATCACACACACAGCTTCGCTTAAGGAGGCAGAGCCTGTAAGGGTTGGAATAGTGCTTGAAGATGATGATATGATTGCCGTGCTGACAAGGGATTATCTTATTAATGGTGATTATTCGGTAGAATTTTATGAGGCAGAATCGCAGGAAAAGCTTGAACAGGATATAATGAATAAAAGAGCAGAATGTGGCTATATAGTTGGTGCAGGGCTTAAGGATAAGCTTGATTCAGGCAGCTACAGCGATGTTATAGAGCTTATTATATGCAAATCGGATTTTGTGAGCTCAATGACTGACGAGATATTCTTTTCTGCAATGTTTAAGGCATATTCACCGGAGGTTGCGGTTAATTATGTTAATTCTGTAGAGAAATTCCAGAAGCATGCAGAAAAGGCAGAAGAAGAGATAAGAAAAGGGTATGAGGAGTATATATCCGGTGATGATACATTCAGAATTGACTTTAAAGTGATAGATGGTACACAGGAAGCTGAGTTACAGCTTGAAGATAAGACAGGGAAGTTTCCTTTAAGGGCATTGTTTATGATTCTTGTCTACATCAGCGGATTTTTTGGAATTGTAGAATATTATTTTGATAAGAATTCAGGAACATTCATAACATTGCCACGCATGTACCGTATTGCAGGAAAACCGGTGTATGCATTCATATCGTGTGTACTATTTGCAGTATCGGCAATAATAACACTTGCAGTGGCGGGACAGCTTAATGGTGTAGCAGATATATTCCATATGGCTGTATATGTAATAGCTGTTACGTTATTTGCATGGCTTGTGGCTATCCCTGTAAGAAGCGCCAGTGCAATGATTTCAATAATACCTGTGCTTCTTATAGCATGTCTTATATTATGCCCTGTATTTGTCAATATAACGGCATATGTGCCATTTACAAAATATATAAGAGCATTGCTGCTTCCGTGGTATATGCTTGGATAGGAGGAGAAGGGGATACGATGAATAATAAGAAAAAACGTATATTTGACATTATCCAGATTGGCTACGCGGGCGACGTTGCAAGTCGTACATTTGATATTGCGATAACTGTTGCAATTATAATTAACCTGTTCATTGCAATATTCGATACATTTGAACAATCAATACCCTACCAGCCAGTGTTAGATGTCATAGAGTTGATTACAGTTATCGGCTTTACAGTTGAATACATTCTGCGTATGTGGACTGCAGAGTATCTGTATCCTAATAAACGCACAGGTATTGCACGGTTAAAATATATATTCTCAGGAAGTGGTATTGTTGACCTTTTATCATTTCTTCCGAATTACCTTCCGGTGTTCTTCCCGGCTGGAGCAGTTGCATTCCGTATGTTCAGGGTTATAAGAATCTTAAGGATATTCCGCGTTAATTCATATTATGATGCGTTAAATGTTATAACAGAGGTAATCAAGCGAAAGAGAGACCAGATACTATCTTCTGTATTCATCATTGTGATGCTTATCATAGCATCATCGCTGTGCATGTACAGCTTGGAGCATGAGGCACAGCCTGAAGTGTTTAAGAACGCATTTTCAGGAATATGGTGGTCTGTATCGACACTTCTTACGGTAGGCTACGGCGATATTTATCCTGTCACGGTGCTTGGAAAAATGTTCAGTATTATTATTACATTTCTTGGCGTCGGTATGGTTGCTATTCCAACAGGTATTTTATCTGCCGGTTTCGTTGAGCAGTACAGCCTTATTAAGAAGTCGACAGATTACCTTATGGAGAAGGAACTTAAGTTTATCAAGCTTATTATAACTAAGGATCATAACTGGAATGAAAAGAAAGTATGCGAACTTAATCTTCCAAAGGGACTTATTCTTGCCGCGGTATTAAGAAATGGGGAGACTCTCATGCCTAAGGGCGACATGAAGCTTTTTGAGGGAGACTGTGTTGTAATCGGCGCAAGAGACTGTGATGTTAATGTTGATGTGAACTTAAAGCAGGTAGAACTGCGTGAGCATCACCCATGGGTTGGACACAAGATAAAAGAGCTTGATATACTAAGGCACACGCTTATAGTAATGATAAGACGAGGAGATAATGCGATAGTCCCTAATGGAGATACACTTATTAAGTCAGGAGATATCGTATTTGTATTCTCGAAGCGTTATATGGCGGATGCACAGACAATTAGCGTGTAAATGGTGATTTATTATGATGATATTTGTAACGACGACAGACGCATTAGCAGACGAAAAGTTATATGAAAAGGCTTATTTGCTTGTGCCTGAATACAGGAGAATTAAGGCAGATAAGATGAAAATGCGTGAAAATAAACTGCAAACTGTGGCTGCGGGACTACTTCTTAACTATGCTGTAGGAAAATGGTCTATAAAAATGAGAGAAAAGGATTATAAATGTGAAGAAATTCAATATGAGAGGGTAGATACTATTTCTGTAATTGAGGCAAATAATCAGTACTTTGATTATGAAATAACATATAACACGCAAGGAAAACCTTATTTTTTGTCACATCGTGAAATTTTTTTCAATATCTCCCATTCGTCTAATTATGTAACATGCATAATAGGCGACAGACCGGTAGGAATTGACATTGAGGGAGACCGAAAAGGTAGACAGAATCTGGCAAGACGCTTTTTTGATGTGTCTGAAGCTGAATGGATAGAAGAGTGCGATAGTGATGAAAGATTCTTCAGAATATGGACTTTAAAAGAGGCTTATGGCAAGGCGGAAGGCCAAGGTGTGCTTGACATTTTGGGTAAAATAGTTTATAGATTAGAGAAAGGGAAAATGTCAGCGTACGTGTATGGAATTCCCCAGAATTTCACGATTGTAGAAAAGGATGTTGATGGGTTCAGATTAGCAGCAATACAATTGTGAAATCTATAGCAAACTATTCATTATACGGTTGAAAAAATAATTATGGCGGTATAATATAGAATATGTATATCTATGGAAAAGCCTAAGGAGGGTTTATGAGCAGAAATCATTTTAATGAATTAAGTCCATGTGAAGCATTAATTATGAAGCTTATATGGGAGTCACCACAGGATATTCCTGTACAGGAGCTTATTGATCAGTTAAGAGACGATTATGGTAAGGATTACGCAAGAACAACAGTTGTTACTTTCGTAGGTAAGTTAAAGGACAAGAGATTTGTCGATACATACCGTAAAGGAAAGGCAGCTTTCATTCATCCGCTTCGTTCAGAAGAGGAATACAGAAGACAGCTTTTAAAAGAAGAAGCTGATTTCTGGTTCAACGGAAAGGCTGTTGACATGGTTGCTTCTATCTGTGAATCACAGAAGTTAGAAGATGATGAAGTTAAGAGAATTAAGAAGATTCTTAATGGTCTTAACAAGTAATAGGTAATAATTAACATTTATATTAAAAAACATCACCTGACATTAATCCGTCAGGTGATGTTTATTTACTTTGTTGGATATTAATTGTTCTTATCCTGATATTCAAGTGCTGCCGTTATGAAGCCTCTGAATAATGGATGTGGACGGTTAGGTCTTGACTTTAATTCTGGATGAGCCTGTGTGGCAACGAACCAAGGATGATTCTTTAATTCTATCATCTCAACGATTCTTCCATCAGGAGATATTCCTGAAAGCATCATGCCGTTCTCAGTAAGAACCTTTCTGTAATCGTTATTAACTTCATATCTGTGTCTGTGACGCTCATGTATAAGCTCTTCACCATAGAGTTCATATGCTTTGCTTGTCTTATCAAGTACACAAGGATAAGAACCAAGTCTTAATGTACCACCGATATCATCAATGCCTTCCTGATCCGGCATAAGATGGATAACAGGATGTGTTGTGTTAGGATTAAGCTCAACACTGTGTGCATCCGCGTATCCGATAACATGTCTTGCAAATTCAACTATTGAAAGCTGCATGCCTAAGCATAATCCTAAGAATGGAATATTATGCTCTCTTGCATAACGGATAGCTTCAATCTTTCCTTCTGTTCCTCTGTCACCGAATCCGCCAGGAACTAATATACCAGATACATCTGAGAGAAGCTCATCAGCAGTTTCAGGAGTTACAGTCTCGGAATCAATCCATTTGATAGTTACGTCACATGAATTATATACACCACCATGCTTTAATGCTTCAACAACGCTGATGTAAGCATCGTGGAGCTGGATATATTTACCAACTAATGCAACAGTTACCTTCTTAGTAGGATTCTTCCATGCAGTACACATTGCTCTCCATTCATCAAGGTCTGGTTCTGGACAATCAAGGTGCAGACATTCACAGGCTACCTGTGCAAGATGTTCTTCTTCCATTGCAAGAGGAGCATCATAAAGAATCTCAACATCTAAGTTCTGAAGTACATGAGACTTAGGTACATTACAGAAAAGTGCTATCTTATCTTTAATGCCTGCCTCAAGTGGATGCTCTGTACGGCATACAAGAATATCAGGACGGATTCCCATTCCCTGAAGTTCCTTAACGCTTGCCTGAGTTGGCTTGGTCTTTATCTCACCAGATGCCTTAAGATAAGGAATAAGTGTTACATGGATGAGAATTGCATTCTCATGTCCGACTTCATGCTGGAACTGTCTGATTGCTTCAAGGAAAGGCTGGCTTTCGATATCTCCGACAGTACCACCGACTTCTATAATTGCAATCTTAGTTTCGTCAGTTGAATAATCTCTGAAAAAACGGCTCTTTATTTCATTAGTAATATGAGGGATTACCTGAACTGTACCTCCGCCAAAATCTCCTCGACGCTCCTTCTGTAATACTGACCAGTATACCTTACCGGTAGTTACATTAGAATTCTTATTAAGGCTCTCATCAATAAATCTTTCGTAGTGTCCAAGATCAAGGTCTGTCTCAGCACCATCATCAGTTACGAAAACCTCTCCGTGCTGGATAGGATTCATAGTACCTGGATCAATATTGATATAAGGATCGAACTTCTGCATGGTTACAGAAAAACCACGTGCTTTAAGCAGTCTGCCTAAAGATGCGGCAGTGATACCTTTTCCTAAACCGGATACAACACCACCTGTTACAAATACGTATTTAACAGCCATCTTTTCCTCCAATCTGAATGTGTATTCAAAAAAATATGCAATATTATACAGCCCTGTATTATAAATTTCCATAGTTTAAAGAAAAAAACTAAGAATATAAAGTAAATATAAACATCTTATTAAACCCTTAGATTTGGGTTGATTTATAATTTTTACTTCTTTATAATGAAAACAGGCTTATTTGGAAATGCTTAAGATAAGTACATTATCATATCAGGAGAAGAGTATGGATAATTATAACAACAACGGTTATAACAATGGTTATAATAATAATGATAACCGCAACAATAACCGTAATAACAACAATAATAATAAGAAGCCGAAGAATGTTAACCTGATAATATTTATTATTATAGCAGCAGTTGTAACATTTATCGGACTTACGCTTCTTAGCAATATGTTTAAGAATGCAACTTACAAGGAGATAAGCTACGACCAGTTCATGCAGATGATTGATGAAGACAAGGTCCAGAAAGTAGCTTTAGAGCAGGATAGAATCCTTATCACACCTGTTGATGAGGAAAAGCAGTCTGGTATAGCAGGAGTTTCATATACTTATTATACAGGATACGTTAATGATGATACTCTTGTACCTCTTCTTAAGAGAAAAGGAATTGAATTCGAGGGATACATTCCGGATTCAAGTTCTTCTATAGTAGAGTTCCTCGTAGTATATGTGCTTCCATTCTTATTTATATATGTAATCTTCGCATTTGTATATAGAAGAATTGCCAAGAATGGCGGTATGATGGGCGGAATGGGCGTTGGAAAGAGCAATGCCAAAGTATACGTCCAGAAAAAGACAGGCGTTACATTCAAGGATGTGGCAGGTCAGGATGAAGCTAAGGAATCACTTACAGAGATAGTTGATTTCTTACATTATCCGGACAAGTATGCCAAGATTGGTGCCAAGCTTCCTAAGGGTGCTCTCTTAGTAGGACCTCCGGGAACTGGTAAGACACTTCTTGCCAAGGCTGTAGCCGGTGAGGCAGATGTACCATTCTTCTCACTTGCAGGTTCTGATTTCGTAGAGATGTTCGTTGGTGTCGGTGCATCACGAGTAAGAGACTTATTCAAGGAAGCAACAAAACAGGCTCCTTGTATTATATTTATTGATGAGATTGATGCTATTGGTAAGAGCAGAGATTCGAAGTATGGCGGTGGCAATGACGAGCGTGAACAGACATTGAACCAGTTACTTGCAGAGATGGATGGCTTCGATTCATCTAAGGGAATATTCATTCTTGCTGCAACTAACAGACCGGAAGTACTTGATAAGGCGTTACTCAGACCTGGACGACTCGACAGAAGAATTACTGTTGACAGACCTGATAAGAAGGGAAGAATCGAGACTCTTAAGGTACATTCCAAGGATGTACTTATGGATGATACAGTTGATTTCGAAGAGATTGCTATGGCAACAAGCGGTCTTGTAGGTTCAGACCTTGCCAATATCATTAACGAAGCAGCTATTGCAGCAGTTAAGGATGGACGTAATGTTGTAACACAGAAGGATCTTCTTGGAGCATTTGATACAGTTGTAGCAGGTAAGGAGAAGAAAGAGAGAGTTCTTAGTAAGAAGGAGAAGCAGGTTGTTGCCTACCATGAGATTGGTCATGCCCTTATAAGAGCTATCAAGAACAATTCTGATCCGGTCCAGAAGATTACTATTATACCTCATACTAACGGTTCACTTGGTTATGTGCTTAACTTCCCTGAGGAAGAGAAGCATCTTGAGACTAAGGATGAACTTATGACAGACCTTATATCACTTGTTGGTGGACGTGCAGCAGAAGAAGTTGTATTCGGTTCAGTTACTAACGGTGCTTATGATGATATCAAGAAGGCAACTAACCTTGCCAAGACAATGATTACAAGATACGGAATGTCAGACAGATTCGGACTTGTTGCATTATCAACAGTTGAAGATGAGTATCTTAGCGGAAGAGCATCTATGAACTGTGCACAGGCAACAGAGGCTGAAGTTGATGATGAAGTTAAGAAGCTTATTGCCACATGCTATGAAGAGGCTAAGCAGATTATCGGAGATAACAGAGATGTTATGGATCAGCTTGCTAGATACCTGTATGACCATGAGACTATTACAGGTAAGGAATTCATGAAGATATTCAGAGAAGCAGAGGGAATACCTGAACCGGTTGATACTTCATTATTCTCAACATCAGAGAAGGTTGCAGAGAGTGTAACATTCAATGAAGATGGTAGCTATTCATCAACAGTAAGTGGTGAGCCTGAGAGCGATATATGGAAGAATATAACTAACCATTCAGACGATAATAAGAGTGAACATCATGATAATTCAGATGATAAGAATGATGGAACACAGGAATAATAAGAATAATTAAGTATGTAGACAGGAGCCAGAGATAATCAGGCTCCTGTTTATTATTATATTATTGCATATAGATATATGACGGAAAATGTGGTATATTTTTTCTATTGATTTCAATATGTATCGTTAATTGATTGTTTAAGATTAAGGGGAAAATCTATGAGTTTTACACATTTGCATGTGCATACAGAATATTCACTGCTGGACGGTTCCAGCAAGATTAAAGAGATAACTAAGAGAGCGAAAGAGCTTGGAATGGACAGCCTTGCAATAACTGACCATGGCGTAATGTATGGTGTTATAGATTTCTATGAGGCGGCTAAGAAGGTTGGAATCAAGCCTATTCTTGGATGTGAGGTATATGTTGCTCCCGGCTCAAGATTCGATAAGGGCGCAGGACAGAGTGAGGATAAATACAACCATCTTGTACTTCTTGCAGAGAACAATACAGGTTATCAGAACCTTATGAAGATTGTTTCTAAAGGATTCACAGAAGGATTTTATTATAAGCCAAGAGTAGATAAGGAAGTATTAAGGGAATATCATGAAGGAATAATTGCAACAAGTGCGTGTCTTGCAGGAGAAGTGCAGAGATATCTTTCAAGAGGCATGTATGAGACAGCAAGAGACGCTGCATTGGAGCTTCAGGATATATTCGGTAAGGGCAACTTCTTCCTTGAATTGCAGGATCACGGAATTGCGGAACAGCATTATGTGAATCCACAGCTTATGCGTATGCATAAAGAGACAGGAATTGAGCTTGTATGTACCAATGATGTACATTACACATATGCAGACGATGTAGATGCACACGATATATTATTGTGTATCCAGACCGGTAAGAAGCTCTCAGACGAGAACAGAATGCGTTATGAGGGCGGACAGTTCTACCTAAAGTCAGAGGAAGAGATGGTGGAACTGTTCAAATATGCACCTGAGGCTGTTGAGAATACACATAAGATAGCAGAAAGATGTAATGTAGAGATAGAATTCGGGGTTACCAAGCTTCCAGCATTCGATGTACCGGAAGAATATGGAAAGAATTCATGGGTATATCTTAACGCATTATGTTATGAAGGATTAAAGAAGCGTTATCCTGACAAGACCGCAGATGTAAGCCTTGAGGATGTTATAGAACAGGCAAAAGCATCAATAGTGACTGACAGAAAGGACGTTATTATAAAACGTGCGAAAGACACTAACGATATATTCCAGAGACTTTCGTATGAGTTGTCAGTTATCTACTCAATGGGATATGTAGATTATTTCCTTATTGTGTGGGATTACATTAATTATGCCAAGACACATGACATTCCGGTAGGACCGGGACGAGGCTCGGCAGCAGGAAGTCTTGTTGCATACTGTCTTGGAATAACAACACTTGACCCTATTAAGTACAATCTCGTCTTTGAGCGATTCTTAAACCCTGAGCGAGTATCCATGCCCGATATTGACGTGGACTTCGCACCGGAGGGCAGACAGAAGGTCATAGATTATGTTATAGAGAAATATGGCAAAGAATGTGTATGCCAGATAATTACATTTGGAACAATGGCAGCAAGGGCGGTTATCAAGGATGTAGGTCGTGTTATGGACCTTCCATATGCAATGGTTGATAATATTGCCAAGATGATACCGCAGAAAGTCGGCGTCACAATTGACAGTGCTATGAATGGTGATGCAGACAGGGATATTAAGCCTAATGCAGAATTTAAGGCACTGTACGAGCAGGATACAACAGTGCACGACCTTATAGATAAAGCAAAGAGACTCGAAGGTCTTCCAAGACATGCATCAGTTCATGCTTCAGGTGTTCTTATCAGCCAAAAGGATGTTGGTGAGTATGTTCCTGTTGCGGTAGGTGCTGATAATGTCAAGGTTACACAGTTTGAAGGTCCTACACTGGAGCACCTCGGACTGTTAAAGTTCGACTTCTTAGGTCTTAGAAACTTAACTGTAATCCAGCAGACAGAGAAGTGCGAACAGCAGATAGACCCATCATTCTCAGTGGATAAGATACCATATAATGATAAGGCAGTATTCGACTGCATAAGTCAGGGCAAATGTGCCGGCATATTCCAGTTAGAGAGTGGTGGAATGAAGAACTTCATGAAGGAGTTAAAGCCGGATTGCTTAGAAGATCTGATAGCTGGAATATCACTTTACAGACCGGGACCTATGGATTTCATTCCACAGTATATTAAGGGAAAAGAGAATGCTGGTAACATAACATATGAGTGCCCTCAGTTAGAGCCAATCCTAGAGCCTACTTATGGCTGTATGGTGTATCAGGAGCAGGTTATGCAGATTGTGCGTGACCTTGCAGGATATTCATGGGGCGGAAGTGATAATGTGCGAAGAGCCATGGCTAAGAAGAAGCTTGATGTGATGGAGCAGGAGCGACAGAATTTCGTATATGGTAATGAAGCTAACGGAGTGCCGGGATGTATTAAGAACGGCATAAGCGAGCAGACAGCCAATAAGATATATGATGAGATGATGGACTTTGCCAAGTACGCGTTTAACAAGTCACATGCGGCCTGTTATGCGGTTGTTGCATATCAGACAGCTTATCTTAAAGTACATTTTCCTGTACAGTATATGGCATGGCTTATATCGAGTGTAACGGATAAGACAAGCAAGGTCGCAGAGTATATTCTTGCGGCAAGGGAGATGGGAATTAAGATACTTCCTGTTGATGTCAACAATTCAGTAGCTGATTTCAGCGTTGAGGGTAAGGACATAAGATTCGGATTTAATGCGGTAAAGAGCATGGGAAGACCTACAATCAGCACAATTATTGAAGAGAGAACCAATAACGGTGAGTTCCATTCAATGCAGGATTTCATCACAAGAATGGCTGGTGTAATTAATAAAAGAACAGTGGAACACCTGATATTTGCAGGTGCATTTGACACATTTGGACATACAAGAAGAGGTATGCTCAATGTATATGAAGGAATGATAGATTCAGCTGTTAAGCAGAATAAAGATGCTATTTCAGGGCAGATGTCGCTCTTTGACCTTGTAAGTGATGAGGATAAACAGAGCCTTGAGATGAAGATTCCTGATATTTCTGAATTTGAAAAGGAGGATCTGCTTGAAAGAGAGAAAGAAGTTCTTGGTGTATATGTAACAGGACATCCTCTTGATGAATATACTGGTATGTGGGAGAAGCGCATATCTGCGAGAAGCACAGATTTCCTTATTGATGATGAGACAGGAGAGACTAAGGCAGCAGACAGCACTAAGCAGACAATAGGCGGACTTGTAAGGAATATCAAGGTTAATAAGACTAAGACAGGGCAGCAGATGGCTTACCTTACAATTGAGGATTTCGTTGGAAGCGTTGAGGTTATACTGTTTCCTCAGGCGTATGAGAAGAACAGAAGAGTTCTTGACATGACCAATAAAGTGTTCATTACAGGCCGTGTGCAGGCTAATGTAGGTGCAGAGGCAAAGCTTATTGCAGACAGCCTTGTAAGTTTTGATAGTGTACCAAGAAGACTGTGGTTAAGATTCCCAAGTCTTGCACAGTATGAAGCATGCAGAGATGATTTATTTGATATACTTAATGAATCAGATGGCAAAGATACAGTCACAATATACTGTGAGGCAGAGAAGCAGAGAATTGCGCTTCCGCCAAGCCAGTGTGTGAAGGTGTCGTCAGAGCTGCTTTATATTCTTAAGGCTAAGTACGGTGAAAAAAATGTTGCTACAACATAAAATTTAATTAAGATTGGTAAAATTTTGTCAGAAAATGAAGATTTTTCTTCTATTATGTGGTAACATAAAACAGAAAATATTATGAAGAGATAAGAAAGGGGAAGTTATGGCAAAGGAAATTAAAACAATCGGCGTATTAACAAGTGGTGGAGATGCTCCAGGCATGAACGCAGCTATCCGTGCAGTTGTCAGAACTGCTTTGAATAAAGGTCTTAAGGTCAAAGGTATTCAGAAAGGCTATAACGGACTACTTAATGATGAGATAATCGATATGGACAAGCGAAGCGTTGCTGATATAATCCAGCGAGGCGGAACAGTCCTTTATACAGCACGTTGTATGGAATTCATGACTGAAGAAGGTCAGAAGAAGGGTGCTGAAGTATGCAGAAAGCATGGAATTGACGGAATTGTTGTAATCGGTGGAGATGGTTCATTCAGAGGTGCACAGAAGCTTGCTGCACAGGGAATCAACACAATCGGAATTCCTGGAACTATCGACCTTGATATTGCATGTACAGATTACACAATCGGATTTGATACAGCAGTTAATACAGCAATGGAAGCTATTGATAAGATTAGAGATACATCTACATCACATGAAAGATGCAGTATTATCGAAGTTATGGGACGCAATGCAGGATATATTGCATTATGGTGTGGTATTGCCAATGGTGCAGAGGATATCCTTCTTCCAGAAAGATATGATAATGATGAGCAGGCACTTATCAACCATATCATTGAGGGAAGAAAGAAGGGTAAGAAGCATCACCTTATTATCAATGCAGAAGGTATCGGACATTCTACAGGAATGGCAAGAAGAATTGAGGCTGCAACAGGTGTTGAGACAAGAGCTACAATATTAGGATATATGCAGCGTGGCGGTTCTCCAACATGTAAGGACAGAATGTATGCATCTATCATGGGTGCTTATGCAGTTGACCTTCTTGCAGACGGCAAGAGCAACAGACTTGTAGCTTACAAGGATGGCAAGTTCGTAGATTATGATATTGATGAAGCGCTTGCTATGACTAAAGATATTAACGATTATGAATTTAACATAGGTGCATTACTTTCTAAGTAATAATAAAACCCTGTCTCTCAAGAATGAGAGACAGGGTTTTATTTACTGGAACTATTCTGGTATATACGCAATACATATCTGTTACGTCCGGCATGTTTTGCGTCGTAAGTGGCATTATCCGCACATAACAGTAGCTTGTGAAGTGAGGCTTTTTCATTCTCTGGCAGATATACGGCACCAATGCTGGCAGTAACTTGTACTTTCTTTCCATCATTAGAATATTCAGATTTCAACACACGGTTTAATTCCATAAGCTTCAATTCAAACATGGAGTAAGACTGGTTCATTAGCATAAGACAAAATTCATCGCCTCCGAATCTTCCTGCCAGATCTTCCGAAGTAAGAAAAAATTTTATTTTCTGACCAACTTCTCGGAGAACCTGATCTCCCACCATATGTCCTAACTGGTCATTAACATCCTTGAAATAGTCTAAATCCAGAAAAACAAATCCAATCGGACCGGATGTTCCAGATTCCAGAAGTTTCTCCGCTTCCAGCAGAAAACTATCTTTATACATCAGTTCAGTCATGCTGTCAGTCTTCGCCTGAAATTCAGCTTCTTTACGTATGTGGTGTTCTTTGGCAAGACTAATAGAGAAGTCCTCCGTCTGAAAGAACATATAATAAAAGATTGTACTGAAAATAATAGATGTACGACCGATGTTATGTATTTCAAAAAAGGTTTCTGCTATAAGGGTAACGGCAAGATACATGGTAATGAGTAAACTCACCTTGGATTCCAGATTCTTTTCCTGACTGAATGAATGCAGGGCAAAAAGAAGCATAATTGCAAGGTATAGGAATATTACAAGCTGAGACATATATCCCAGAGGACCCCGGTGAAAGTGGTTGCCACTATCGTAATAAAAAGCAATTTTGCTGAAAAATGCAGTACAATGTACGCAGGCTGCCAATAGAGCCGGTGATGATAGCAATAGCTTGCTCTTATGGCTCAACTGTTCTCTGGTATTAGTAAGAATAGAGAGATATACCAGAAATGGTCGCAAGACATATCCAGTCACAGAGAAGAAGACTCTCCACATGGTCGGATGACTAAAGGAAGCAGTAACGAGTTCCAGATTATAAGACAGTAACTCAATTACCTCCAGCCCAAGGAGCATGAAGAAATTATGCAATAATTTTTTCTCCATGTGCTTATTTGAACAGAGAAAAATATATAAAAAAACAATTCCTGCACATGGGGCAAGATTAATTTCCAGACAAGTATGTATAATCATATTAATTTCCATTCCGCCGCCAAGCGGCGGCACAAATAGTAATGAAAGTGTTCCAACACTCTACACTGTGCTGTAAGATAGTTTGCGAGAAGCTACACTACAAAGCACGGGAGGAGAAGTTGTGAGTATTTAACAGTAACTTTTCATACTTCAGAATTAAAAGTATATTTAAACATTATTATAGAAGATGAAAGGATTTAAGTCAATGAACAAGGAATGATGAATATGATTATTAAGGCGAGTTTGTTGACAAAAACAAAATGTTATATTAAGCTTTTACTGTATAGAGTGCTACGAGTGATACATTTAGAGAAAGGTAACCTGATAATGATAACCAGTACCAGCAGTTCGCAGGTAAAGCATGTGATGTCACTGCTTTCTAAGTCTAAGGAAAGAAAGAAGAATAATGAATATGTGGTAGAGGGAATCCGAATGGTGTCTGAAGTTCCGGTAGATTCGCTCGTAAAGATATATATGTCAGAAAGATTCCAGAATAATAATCCTGAATATGTCACGGAACTGGTAAGAAAACAGGGAATTACTACCGATATTATTGAGATTGTGGCAGATAATGTATTTGACAGAATGTCACAGACACAGACACCACAGGGGATTATGGCGGTTGTGAAGATGAAGGACAACAGTCTGTCGGATATGTTTACTGATAACCCTCTGCTCATTCTTGTTGAGAATCTTCAGGACCCGGGGAATTTAGGAACAATACTGAGGATGGGTGAAGGTGCAGGTGTTACCGGAGTTGTGATGAGCTCTAATACCGTGGATATATATAATCCTAAAACTATAAGATCAACAATGGGTTCTATATTCAGAGTCCCATTCGTATATGCAGAGGATTTTGAAAATGCGGTTATTGAGTGCCGGAAGGCTGGGATTAAAGTGTATGCTGCACATCTAGAAGGTAAGAATACATATCTTGGGGAAGATTACAGTAAGGGAACAGCATTTCTTATAGGTAATGAGGGCAATGGACTTACAGAAGATATTACGAAACAGGCAGATATACTTATAAGAATTCCTATGAAAGGGGAAGTTGAATCTCTCAATGCAGCGATAGCATGTACTATTCTGACATACGAGGCTGTAAGACAGAGAAGCTTTATCAAATAGGAATATGAGGTAGTATGTATGAAAAAAAGAAATAATAAGGGATTTTCGCTGATAGAGTTGATTGTGGTAATAGCAATAATGGCTGTGCTTATAGGTGTTCTTGCACCTACCCTCATCAGATATATCAGGAAAGCAAGAGAAAGCACTGCACTTAATAATGCACAGAGCTTTGAGACAACCGTTAATACTGTTATGGCAGAAGCAGCAAGTGGTGAGCTTGGTAATCAGGCTTTAAAAGATGCGTCAGAATTCAGTGTACAGTATTTGTCAAGTACTGCAGATCCACCAGATGCTGATGCTACATATCATCCGTTGATTAATGCAATATATGATATATTCAATCCTAACGGAAGAGGGTTTGAGGCTATTGCTATAATTGAAGACTACAGGGTTATACAGATTACTTATAAGGATCTGAAAACCAGAAAGGTATATGTATATTATAGAGATGAAGAAAAATGTTATGGAAGCAGTATTAAAAATTCTGGAAAGAGCGGAGAATGGTTGAGCTTTGATACGGCAGAAGGTGAAGCATGGGTTGGAAAATATTCAATATATGAAGATAAATACACAAAACAGTACTGGAATGGCCACTAATCAAATTGACAGGATAATTTAATAGTAAGTCGTGTAAACCCGCTCATAGAGCGGGTTTTTAATATATTTGACAAATTACTGTAACTTTGTTATTATACTTCTGTAATAAATTGTAACATTTCTGTAACAATTTAAAGGCGAAGCTAAATAAGCCGCCGGAAAGGGAAGTATAATATGAAACTTAGAAGTAGCAAAGCTGCTTGCTATATCGGAGCTGTAATGGTGTTATTCTTGACACCGGTTCTTCCAGCAGTAGCAACTACCTATGAGAAAACACAGAATACTGACACGGGAATTAAAGTTGCATCTTATTCGGCTAATACAGAAGAAGTTCTTGTGACTGGGTATGAAGAAACAGGAACATACAAGAACAAGGCAGTAGCAATAACTGATCCTTATCTTGATGTTTATGACACGACAGATGAAGATACATCAGAGGTTGTTGGAAGATTATATACTAACACACTTGTTGATGTTGATTCAGTTGGTAAAGAATGGACTAAAGTAAGTTCAGGAAACTGCGAAGGCTATGTACTTACACAGTGCTTATGTTTCGGAGAAGAAGCAGAAGCATTAGAACAGCAGGTAGGAACAGATAATCTTCTTACAGGTTATACAATAGCAGAGATTCAGGCTATCGAGGCAGAGGCAGAAGCTGCAAGACTTGCAGAGGAAGCAAGACTTGAGGCGGAAGCAGAGGCAGCAAGAGCAGCTGCGGCAGCAGAGGAAGCCAGAAAACAGAGGATAATCGCTAATACAATATCTGGAACAGATATAACATACAATCCAACTATGAGCGTATCAGATGATGATATATGGCTTATGGCATGTATCATAGACTGGGAGGCTGGATACCAGCCATATGCAGGAAAGCTCGCAGTTGCCAATGTTATTCTTAACAGAGTAAGAAGCGGACATTATCCTAATACAGTTACAGGGGTTATATACCAGAGATCACAGTTCTCTGGCGTATCTGACGGAGCTGGTAATCCATCAGACAGATTCGCGGAAAGACTTGCCAGTGGTCCTAGAAATACAGAATGTATGCAGGCAGCACTTGAAGCATTATCAGGTGTTAATAATATCGGTAGTTATACATCATTCAGAGCATTATATACTGTAGATGTTAACAACTATTCAGATTTCGTAATAATTGGAGATCATATATTCCATTAATATGGATGTGCAGTGTGGTGTGGTTATCAGGAAACTGGTGACTGCACCACATTTTTTATGTGCAAATGTATACGCAGATATGTAAGTAAAGAAGTCACATTTGACGAAGAACTATAATTGCGATAGAATGAACAAAGTTATTATTATTCAATGTATGGACTAAGAGCATACAGACAGGAGGATGTCATGGATTTAAAAGGACGCGACTTTTTAACACTCAAGGATTACACACCTGAGGAGATTTTATATTTAATAGACTTAGCAGCAGAGCTTAAGGATAAGAAGAAAAAGGGCATTGTAGAACAGCCACTTATCGGAAAGAATGTTGCACTTATATTTGAGAAGACAAGTACAAGAACACGCTGCTCATTTGAGGTGGCAGCACATGACCTTGGTATGGGAGTTACATATCTTGACCCTACAGGTTCACAGATTGGCAAGAAGGAGAGCATTGCTGATACAGCAAGAGTTCTCTGCACAATGTTTGAAGGAATCGAATACAGAGGATTCGGTCAGGAGATAGTTGAAGACCTTGCAAAATATTCAAGCGTGCCAGTATGGAATGGACTTACCAACGAGTACCACCCAACACAGATGCTTGCAGATATGCTTACAATCAAAGAGAAGCTTGGCAGATTAAAGGGCGTTAAGTTCGTATACATGGGCGATGCAAGATACAACATGGGTAATTCGCTTATGATTGTCTGCTCTAAGTTAGGACTTCACTACACAGCCTGCACAGCCAAGGAATATTTCCCTGACAAGGAACTTGTTGCACAGTGCGAGGAATGGGCAAAGGAAAGCGGTGGTTCTGTAACACTTACAGAAGATGTTAAGGCAGGAACTAAGGATGCCGACGTATTATACACAGATGTATGGGTATCAATGGGCGAGCCTGATGAAGTATGGACTGAGAGAATCAAGGCACTTCTTCCATATCAGGTTAATAAGGAAGTTATGGAAAATGCTTCCAAGGACGCAATTTTTATGCACTGTCTTCCAGCATTCCATGACCTTAAGACTAAGATTGGTAAAGAGATTCATGACAAATTCGGTCTTGATGAGATGGAAGTTACTGATGAAGTATTTGAGTCAGAGCAGTCAGTTGTATTCGATGAGGCTGAGAACAGAATGCATACAATCAAGGCTGTAATGGCAGCTACACTTGGAGCTTATAAGTAAAAATGTAATTCGCAATGGTTAATTCGTAAGGTATGGAGGCGTTATGTATTATACAACGAGTGGCGCGTATAGAAAGAGCAAAATGCTCATAGACTATGCCAATATAGCACTTACATTTGCAATAGGAGTGGTATTCATAATTATACTTTTCCTTCGCAGTGGAAGCGGAATATTATTCGCAGTGGAATTCCTGCTTGGAGCGCTTGTTAACGGACTTACAGCAGCTAAGAATTTCATGAGTGACAGAACAGTGTCGGGCGTTATTCTTACAGTTGTAACATTGGGACTTCTGCTTATGGCAGTAATAGCATGGCGGGTAATGGTATGAAGACTAAGATTTTAAATGTTTTGAGAAAATCAGATGGATATGTGTCAGGACAGGCACTGTGCAATATGCTTGGTGTTTCGAGAACGGCTGTCTGGAAGGTTATCAACCAGTTAAAAGAAGAAGGCTATGTTATAGAGGCGGTTCAGAATAAGGGATACCATATAACACAGTATTCCGATATTCTTACGGCAAGTGAGATAATGAGCCAGCTTACCGATGTGGATACAGGTGATACAACCGGGATTATCCGTGACGTAGTATATTATGATGAGACTGATTCTACCAACAACGAAGCCAAGAGAGCAGCAGAGAAAGACAATGCGGCTGATGGAACACTTTATATAACAGAGAGCCAGACGGGCGGACGCGGCAGACGCGGACGAAACTGGGCGTCTCCTGCAGGAAGCGGTATATGGATGTCACTTCTGTTAAGACCGGATATTGCACCAGCCAACGCCTCAATGCTTACAATAGTAGCAGCTATGGCAGAGCAGGAGGCAATCCACACCGTTCTTACAGAGGATGGACATGACGCAGAGTGCCGTATAAAGTGGCCTAACGACATAGTTCTTAATAAGAAGAAAATAAGCGGAATATTAACAGAGATGAGTGCAGAGATGGATTACATACATTATGTGGTTATCGGCATGGGAATAAATGTTAATACAACAGAATTTGATGACTCAATCAAGGCAACAGCTTCTTCGCTGTATCTTGAGACTAGCGACCATCTGAAAAGAAGTCGGATAGTAGCCGCATTTTCAAAGAGCTTTGCAAAGTATTACAAGGAATTTGTAAAGACGCAGAATCTGGTAGGACTTAAAGACGATTATAATGCAATGCTTGTCAATAAAGACAGCGAAGTTAAGGCAATATACGCTGATAAGGAGATTGTCGGCACAGCACATGGAATCAATGATGAGGGCGAGCTTATCATTAAGACAGACGAGGGCGAGAAGATTATCAGAACCGGAGAGGTTTCTGTGAGAGGATTATATGGATATGTTTGATGAAAATGTAGTTTTATGTGTATCTAATTCTTATGAGAAGAAATACTATTTTAACCCTGATTTCGATAAGCTTCCTGATGAGGTAAAGAACGAGTTAAAAATTATGTGCGTTCTTTTCACAGAGGAAGTTGGCGGAATACTTGATATGGAATTCGATGAGGAAGGCAATCTTTTGTTCAAATCATCAGCAGACGAGGGTGATTTACTGTATGACGAGATAGCATGCGGCATGCTAGTCAAGAAGTATCAGTATGAGAAGAGAGAACTTCTTGAATCACTTGAGATGTTCTTCAAGGTATTCTTCTTAGGCATGGAGTAATTATGAGAATTGGAAATGTTGAGATAAAGAACAATATTGCATTGGCACCGATGGCAGGAGTAACAGACCTGCCATTTCGACTTTTATGCAAGGAGCAGGGCTGCGGACTTATGTGCACAGAGATGGTCAGCGCCAAAGCTGTGCTGTATAACAATAAGAATACAGAAGATTTAATGAAGACAGTGCCAGAGGAGCGTCCGCTTGCATTGCAGCTTTTCGGTTCTGATCCGGATATCATGGCAGATATTGCAAAGAGGCTTTCCGAGAGAGAGTTCGATATAATTGATGTCAATATGGGTTGTCCTGTGCCAAAGGTAGTCAATAACGGAGAAGGCTCGGCTCTTATGAAAGACCCTTTGCTTGTCGGAAGAATCGTTGAGAAGATGGCTAATGCACTTGATAAGCCGCTCACAATCAAGATAAGGGCGGGCTTTGATGAGAACAGTATAAATGCACCTCAGATAGCACATGTTATTGAGGAGTCCGGCGGGGCTGCCGTTGCAGTACATGCAAGAACGAGGCAGCAGTATTATTCAGGGCATGCAGACTGGGATATAATAAGGCAGGTAAAGGAAGCTGTATCAATTCCTGTTATCGGCAATGGCGATATTAAATGCGGCGAGGATGCTGTCAATATGATTAAGCAGACAGGCTGTGACGGAATAATGATTGGAAGGGCAGCCAGAGGAAATCCATGGATATTCAGACAGGTTTCTGAATATATGAATAATGGGACAATAATTTCACCTCCATCTGTTGAAGAAGTATGCCAGATGATTAAAAGACATGCAAAAGGGCTGTGTGAGATTAAAGGCGAATTTACAGGAATCCGCGAGATGAGAAAACATTTTGCATGGTATACAGCAGGGATAAAGTATGCGGCGGCATTAAGAAATGAAGCTAATCATGTGACTAATCTTGAACAGTTTAATGGGCTTGTGGACAGGATACTGGACGGACTGCAGGCATAGTCTGTAAATCGCATATGGACTTGACGGAATACATGTAGCACTCGTTGACAGACGTGGATTGATAGTTTATAATATTGTGACGCTTGTGGGGTTTTTATTCTCTAGTAGAGCAGAAGCATATTAGTGTAGTAGATATATAGAAAGGTGATAAGAACATGGCAGAGAAACAGTTTCTTACTAAAAAGGGGTATGACGAAAGAGTAGCAAGACTTGAGGAGCTTAAGATTGTCAGAAGAAAGGAAGTTGCCCAGAAGTTAAAGGAAGCAAGAGAGCAGGGCGATTTATCAGAGAACGCTGAGTACGATGCAGCTAAGGACGAGCAGAGAGATATTGAGACAGAAATCGCAGAACTTGAAGTAATTCTTGCTAACTGTGAGGTTATTCAGGATAACGATAAGAATAAAGATGTAGTTAAGATGGAGAGCCTTGTTGTACTTCACGACGTAGAATTCGATGAGGATATCGAGTACACAATCGTTGGTTCATCAGAGGCAGACAGTCTTAATAACAAGATTTCTAATGAGTCACCACTTGGAGCAGCTCTTATTGGAAAGAAGAAGGGTGACACTGTTAAGGTAGAAGCACCTGTCGGAGAGATTGAATATACAGTTGTATCTGTAAAGAATGACTAATTTCAGAAAAGCAATTAATCTCTGAAAAGAACGACCAATAAAGATATATTTCAGTAACATATAGAAAAGGAGATACTCATTCATGGGAGATAATAAATCTGCACAGCAGCCTGACGTTAACGAGCAGATTAAGGTTCGTATGGAAAAGTTAAAGAACCTTCAGGACGCAGGTAAGGATCCATTCCAGATAACAAAGTATGATGTAACACATCACACAGATGAAATAAGAGCCATCTATGAAGCACATGAGAAGGAGCTTCTCGGTGACAGGTCAGCAGTTAATACTGAAGGTTTAGATGAGCAGCAGGCAAGAGAAGCAGTTAATGCTGATTACAATGAGAGAAGAGCTATCATGGACGCTTCTCCAATCAATGTAAGCTTTGCCGGACGTATGATGTTCAAGAGAGTAATGGGAAAGGCATCTTTCTGTAACATTGCTGATCTTAAGGGCAGAATGCAGGTATATATTTCAAGAGATGCAATTGGAGAAGAAGCATATGCAGACTTCAAGAAGTCTGATATCGGTGATATCTTCGGTATCAAGGGATTCATCTTCAGAACTAAGACAGGAGAGATATCAGTTCACGCTGAGGAGATTACTCTTCTTTCTAAGAGTTTACAGGTACTTCCAGAGAAGTTCCATGGAATCACAGATACTGATATGAGATACCGTCAGAGATATGTTGATTTAATAATGAATCCTGAGGTTAAGGAAACATTTGTAAAGAGATCTAAGATTATCAAGGAAATCAGAAAGTTCCTTGATGGCAGAGACTTCATGGAAGTTGAGACACCAACACTTGTATCTAATGCTGGTGGTGCTGCCGCAAGACCATTTGAGACTCATTACAATGCACTTGACGAGGATGTTAAGCTTCGTATTTCATTAGAGCTTTATCTTAAGAGACTTATCGTTGGAGGTCTTGAGAGAGTTTATGAAATAGGACGAGTATATCGTAACGAGGGTGTTGATACAAGACACAATCCTGAGTTCACACTTATGGAGCTTTATCAGGCATACACAGATTATGAGGGCATGATGGAGCTTACTGAGAGTATGTTCAGACATCTTGCGCAGACTGTATGCGGCACAACTAAGATTACTTACAACGGCACTGAGATTGACCTTGGAAAGCCATTCAGAAGGCTTACTATGAATGATGCAATCAAGGAATATGCCGGTGTTGATTTTGACACAATTAAGACTGACGAAGAAGCTAAGGCTCTTGCTAAGGAGAGAGGAATTGAATTCGAGAAGCGTCATACTAAGGGTGACATCATCAATCTTTTCTTTGAGGAGTACTGTGAGGAGAATTTAATTCAGCCAACATTTATCATGGATCATCCACTTGCAATCTCTCCACTTACCAAGAAGAAGCCATCTGATCCGGAGAAGGTTGAACGTTTCGAGCTTTTCATCAACACATGGGAAATGTGTAATGCATACTCAGAGCTTAACGATCCTATCGACCAGAGAGAGCGTTTTGTACAGCAGGATAAGAATGCTGAAAATGGTGACGAGGAAGCCCAGCATACTGATGAGGATTTCCTTAACGCACTTGCAGTAGGTATGCCACCAACTGGCGGTATCGGATATGGCATCGACAGGCTTGTCATGCTGCTTACGGATTCGCCGGCTATAAGGGATGTGCTTTTATTCCCGACGATGAAATCATTACCGTCTGAAAAATAGCATTTACCCCGCTTTTCCGG
>CAVAPS010000009.1:65518-74984 GCA_963590775.1 Desulfovibrio piger | reverse complement strand
GATAATGCCTCACTGGCTGTGAGGTGTATTAACCATAAATATATTGTAGTAGGATAAATTATTAGATTTTTATGAAAAACAGAATGGATTTAAAAGGTTTGATACCAAAGTTACAAAAAAATATAAAGAAAATTCACATACTTTGGTACAGTTATTAAAGGTGATATGATATAATCAGACAACAACGATAACAGAAAGAAGGAACAATAATGCCAATTAAGATTCAGAGTGATTTACCAGCTAAAGCAGAATTGGAAGAAGAGAATATATTCGTCATGGACGAAAACAGAGCTATTTCACAGAATATAAGACCTTTGGAGATAATAGTTCTTAATCTTATGCCCATAAAGCAGGATACAGAATTACAGCTTTTAAGAGGTTTGTCTAATACACCTTTACAGATAGATGTTACATTTTTACAGATGTCATCACATGTTTCAAAGAATACCTCAGCTTCACATATTAAGAAGTTTTATCAGACATTTGAAGAGATTAAGAGCAATAATTATGATGGAATGATTATTACAGGAGCACCTGTTGAGAAGCTTGATTTTGAAGAGGTTAATTACTGGGACGAGCTTACAACAGTAATGGAGTGGTCTAAGAAGCATGTTACATCAACAATTCATATATGCTGGGGTGCGCAGGCAGGATTGTATTACCATTATGGTATTAAGAAGGAATTACTTCCTAAGAAACTGTCAGGTGTGTACAAGCACAGAGTTATGAATAGAAAAGAGCCTTTAGTAAGAGGCTTTGATGATGTGTTCATGGCACCACATTCAAGATATACACAGGCAAGCAGACAGCAGATTCTGGATAATCCAAGACTTAAAGTACTTGCTGATTCAGATGAAGCAGGAATATATATTGTTCTTGGCGATGGCGGAAAAGAAATATTTGTTATGGGACACCCTGAATATGACAGATTAACTCTTGACCAGGAATATAAGCGTGACATTGATAAAGGAATTGAGCCTGACCTTCCAGTTAATTATTATCCTGATGATGACTGCAACAGAAAGCCATTACTTTCATGGAGAAGCCACGCTAACAATCTTTATACTAACTGGTTGAATTATTATGTATACCAGATAACTCCTTATGACCTTAATGAGAGTTATGATAATTACTGTATTTAAGGGGGTGTAGAATTGTTGAAATAAATGATGTGTATATTTTGCTGAAAAGAATATACTGTTAATTAGCATAGTTATTATTGAGGTCGGAAATGGTTCCCGACACACTCTTCGGAGTACATGAGATGATGGATACACCGCCCATCCAATAATAATTATGCTTTTTTATTTATAAGATAGCTATAATAGTTTTATACAGGAGAGCATAATGTCAAAAGAACAAGCACTAGAAGAATTATTAAAAATGATAAAAGAAGGAAATATTACAGATTACGATGCAGAATTAGCCTCATATCGGGATGAAAAGTATGGTTATAAAGATATAGATGAGAATACACATAAGGTTAATAATAAAAAATAATTAATACATAATGAACTCGCGCTATACATCCCACCCTTTAAAAATCATCTGCCGCATGTTATAATCATTAATCATCAGAAAACGGAGATAAACACATGAGCATAGTAAAAGAAAAATCAAAATGCACAATTCTTAAGTTTTCATCAATGCTTGCTATCGTGATGGGGATTATAATGGCGTTCTATGCATTTTATATTATGTCGGAATTATATACTTTTTCGACTTCAGATGCAGGAAGAGAATTGTATACAGTAATTAAATTCCTTAATATAGCATTCATGGCAGTTATAGTAGAAGGCGTGTATTTTACAGTGGCAGGCTTTTATGGAATGACTAATATTGGTGCAGTGGATGCAGTAAAGAAGATTAAGACATATGGTATTGTTATGTTGGTTTCAGGATTAGTTGATCTGATAATAGTTTTCATAGTATCTAAGTATTCAATAACTGGGAATACACTGCTTCTTATATGTCTTCCTGTTATAATAGGCATTATGTACACTGCAGGTGCTTTTTATAATGATAAGCTTATAAAGGGAAAAAGTGATGCATCAGATAAGAATAGTGATGTGGAAGGTGGCAGCAATGATTAATCCTAATGGAATAATGCCTCTTAATTTCTTCAAATACAAAGGTGTGTATACAGGACAGCACAATGGAATGAGATATATGATTAAGCAGACAGGAGAAAAAACAGATTTGAAGCTTTTTGCGTGCGTGTGGCGCGGACCGTATGCTTCATGTGCTGTTAAGGAAGAAGATAAGACGACAGAAATATTTGAACTGACAGAAGATGGCCGTCTTGCTGCCGTGGAATGGATAAGGCAGCAGTACGAATCCAGACTTGATTATTGGGAAGCAGCACCATCTATAAAGGACGCTGTTCCGATTGTTCATGAATAAAAAGAATAATATATACAATGCAGCATATGGCTGCACCGGTAAGCAGGAGAATGTATTCTTCTGCTTCTTTTATTATCAGACCGAATACAATACGGCATATAATTCTTGATGAAAATATAGATATAACCGCAATGCATAATGGCACGATTATGCTTCCAAACGGGTCGGGCTGAATACCCAGCTTCCTGTATATATTAAAAATGTAAAGCAGGCTCATGCATATGTTGCTGATAAGCACACAGTACAGATAGCCGGTTATACCAAGTTTAGGAATAAGCAGGAACACACCGGCAAGTCGGATAATAATTCCGGTTATATTAATTATAAATGTAAGCGCGGTATGTCCCATGCCATTAGTCACGCTTGTAAGGCTGATTTTTAAGTAAAGGAAGGGACACAGCCATGAAAGAATACAGGTGTATATGTATACAGAATCTTCGTGGAACATCATTGCACCGAGGCGCGCACCATAGTTAATGAATAAAAATGTGCTTATAATACCGAGACTTAAACACATGGAAACTGTCTTTTTTACTGTGATGGCAAGGTGGTCGGACAGAACATTCGAGCTTTCATCAGATACTTTTGGAAGAAGCATAAGTGCAAATGAATTGGCTGCCGTACACGGAAACAGCACCAGCGGCAGAGCCATTCCCGTAAGTATACCAAACTGGCTTATCGCATCATCTTTGGTCAGTCCATGCATACACAGAATTGCGGGAATAAGAATTGCTTCTGAACCTTCAAGCAGATGCATAACAGTCTGATTAGTATTAATTGGAAATGCATATCTGACAATATATTTGTATTCACGCAGAGAGCAGGACAGCTTCTGTGTCATGCCTTTATTATGAAGAGAGCGGAAGAACAGCGGAATAACACAATACATGGCTGCTGCAAGTTCGCCGAATATATTACCGGTAACTGCGTCGGCAATAGATATAGATGACACATTTTTAATGCGGACAAATAGTATGATAGTACCGATACGCACAAGCTGTTCAACAAGCTGTGAAGAGGCAGGCAGAAATGACTCCTTCTGGCTGTAATAGTAATTCGATACGCAGTTATGTATGCACATGAATGGCAGTGAAAATGCAACTATACGGATAATTCCCTCACAGCGGCTTTCCATAAATATGTGATTTGCGATGAAATCACTGAATATAAGAAATAAAAGCATAACAGCGATGGAAAGAGAAAGGGAAATCTTTAACGCACAGAAAAGCCATTTTAGAGATGGCGAGGAAGCTGAATATTTTGAAACAGATACGGAAAATCCGCTGCAGCACACAGCAAATGCTAGTGCAATCAGAGGCATGCACATCTGGAAAAGGCCAACGCCTGTAGCACCTGCGTAATTAGTGAGAAGTATCCGGTAATAAAAACCGAGCAGCCTTGTGAGGACACCGGCAACTGTGAGGATAATGGCGGATTTGAATATGCCGCCTTTTAAGGAAAATTTATTATTCATGGCAGACACCGCAGATTGACTTATTAACAATATATGCCTTGCTTGAATACAATATTATAAGGAATTGCAGGGTGGAAATGTAATGATATATATGGACAATGCGGCGACAACTGCCATAAGGAAAGAAGTGGCGGAGGCAATGCTGCCATACCTTTTCTGCGATTATGGAAACCCGTCAGGTGTGTACAGGTTGTCCGAGAAGGTTAAAAATGTTATCGAGGAATCAAGAAGTATTATTGCGGATATAATAAATGCTGACCGGAATGAGATATTTTTTACGTCCGGTGGAACTGAAGGGGATAATTGGGCGGTCAAGGCGGAGAGTCTTAAAAGAAAACAGGGACATATTATAGTAAGTTCAATAGAACATCATGCGGTGACAGAATCGGCATTGTGGCTTAAGAATTACGGTATAGATGTCACATTTGCACCAGTTGATGAGCAGGGAATAATTAAGCTTGACCAGTTAGAAAAAATAATTAGAAATGATACATTTTTAATATCAATTATGCTTGCCAATAATGAAATCGGAACAATCCAGCCAATAGAAAATGTATGTGAAATTGCTCATAGTCATGGTGCAAAGGTTCATTCTGATGCGGTGGCAGCATTTGGACATATTGATGTTGATGTGAAAAAACTGGGTGTGGACTTCTTAAATGTAAGCGGGCATAAAATATGCGGACCGAAGGGCATAGGATTTTTGTATGTTAAAGGTGGAAAGCTGGAGCGGTTCATGCATGGAGGCGGACAGGAGAACGGATTTAGAGCAGGCACTGAAAATGTAGCCGGAATTGCAGGTCTTGCGACAGCAACAAGAATTGCTTATGAAACGCTTTCTGACAGAGCAGGACAGGAAAAGAGAATAAGAGACTACATGATTAAGAGAATACTAAGAGAGATTCCATATTCAAGACTTAATGGAAGCAGGGAATGCCGTGTTACAGGTAATATGAATTTCAGCTTTCAGTATGTTAATGGCGGAATGCTTGTTGTAATGCTTAACAAACAGGGGATATGTGCGTCTGCAGGTTCGGCATGTACATCTAATTCAGGAAAGCCTTCACATGTACTTATTGCACTTGGACTTGATGAAAGAATCGCGGAAGGTTCGCTGAGACTTACAATTAACCATACAATCACGCACAGAGAGGCGGATTATGTGGTCGAATGCATTAAGAAAGATGTTGCCAGACTGCGGGAATTGGCTTAATATTAATACATCAGACAGTTACGGAGGTTAAAGTAATATGTGGTACGAAGAAGCAGAGTTTTATCAGGTGTTTCCGCTTGGATTTTGTGACGGTTTAAGAGACAATGACGGTGTTATGCACAGGTGTATATTAGAATTTGCGGACTGGATACCGCATTTGCAGAAGTTAGGAACTAATGCGGTGTATTTTTCTCCACTTTTTGAGAGTGATTATCACGGTTATGATACAAGAGATTACCGTGTGATAGATAGAAGAATAGGCACTAATAAGGATTTTACAGAGCTTGTTGCAAAGCTGCATGAGGCGGGCATAAAGGTAGTTATTGACGGTGTGTTTAACCATGTCGGAAGAGGCTTCTTTGCATTTAGGGATGTATGTGAGAAAAAATGGGATTCAGCCTATAAGGACTGGTTTAACATCAGCTTTGATGGCAATTCATCATATAATGACGGTTTCTTGTATGAAGGCTGGGAAGGATACTATAACCTTGTAAAGCTCAATCTTTATAATCCTGATGTGGTTAGTTATCTAATTGAGTCAGTGCGTGGCTGGGTTGATGAATTTGATATTGATGGAATAAGACTTGATGTTGCGTACTGTCTTAACAGGGATTTCATGAAGCGTTTAAGATATGAGACAGACCAGATGAAGCAGGAATTTTTCCTTGTGGGAGAAATGCTTCATGGAGACTACAACACAATTGTCAATGATGAATGTCTTCAAAGTGCAACTAATTATGAGTGCTACAAGGGCTTGTATTCAAGCTTTAATTCAATGAATATGTTTGAGATTGCACACAGCATAGAAAGACAGTTTGGAAAAGAGCCATGGTGTCTGTATACAGGAAAGCACCTTCTTACATTCGTTGATAACCATGATGTCTCAAGGATTGCCAGCACACTTACCAATAAAGCACATCGGCCACTTATATATGCACTTATGTTCGGTATGCCCGGAATCCCATGTATATATTATGGAAGCGAATGGGGCTGCGAGGCAGTTAAGGACAGTGGCAATGACAACATACTCCGCCCTGCATTTGACAAGCCACAGCACAATGAACTGACTGACACAATATGCGCCTTAGGACAGATGTATCATGACAGCAGGGCATTGAGCTATGGTGACTACACTAAGAAGGTGCTCACTAACAGGCAGTATGTATTCAAGCGTGAGGCAGACGGCGAGAAGGTTCTTGTTGCAATCAATGCGGATGAGAACGGGTATACAGCTTATTTTGATACGGAATGTGCGGATGCGGTTAATCTTATAACAGGCGAGAAGGAAGATTTATCTGGAAAGATAGTGCTTCCACCGTACAGTTTCAGATTTTACAGATGTATGTAGAGTGTGTAGATAAGATATAAAATAAGCCGGAGTTCATCATAATCTGATGAACTCCGGCTTTCTTTCGTTGAATATTGTGTAGTAATTTAATCCTGCATTCTTAAGCATTTCTGTCACAACATCGAATCGGTATGCAAAATACTTAACCTCATGGGCGTCAGAACCTACAGTGACTATCTCACCTCCGAGGTCGTGATACATTTTTACAATATCAAGGCATGGATTAGGCTCAGGCATTCCGTATTTGAGGCCGGCAGAGTTGATTTCGATACCTTTACCTTTTTCAATGATTGTTTTGAGTATTGTGTAGATTAAATCATCAAAATCATGCCAGTTGTATGTATAAGAATTGGCAGGAATATATCTTGCAATATAATCAAGGTGGCCATACACGTCAAAGTTGTCACAACAGTCAAGATTATCAAGAATGCTTTCATAATAAGTCAAAACCGTATCTCTGGCAGAACGCTTTTTCCAGAATTCAGGGTAGTAAGGATCTGCACCATAGACAAGATGTGATGAGCCTATTATGAAATCAAGCTGTCTTTCTGAATCATAAGCGTTGACTCTGTCTGCAACACTTCTCATAAGTCCCTGTTCAACTCCAATATGGATATTTATCTTATCTTTGTATGATTCTCTTAGATTCTGGAAATACTTAATGTATTCCAGAAAATCAAGGTCAAACATGACTTTTCCGTCTTCTAACGGTGCATCAAAGTCATTGTGATCAGTAAAACAGATGTGCTTAAATCCTAAAGAAACAGCCTTGTTTACAACATTTACAGGATTCTCTTCTGAATCAGAAGAGAACATAGTATGTATATGTGAATCTGATAACAGCATAATAAGGTCCTCCATCAAGTATTAGTCATATTCTTAAGTGTCAATATACATTATACATAAACATAATTAATCTGCAATTGACAATTTTGACGTTTATGTAGAATGTGTAAACTAATGTAAAATATAGGTAACTTTTTCTTGAAAATTATTGTTAGCATTGATATTATTAAAAAGACAGCGTATTAATTCTGATTATGTTAATGCGCATAGATGTAGAAGTACCCAATATGCTGTCCGACCGTGACTTTTATGCGCAGATGGGAGTTTTTGTGAGCTTTGAATTGATACACATTTTGGTGATTCTTCTCGGCGGAATAGCACTATTCCTTTTTGGAATGCAGCTTATGGGAGATGGATTGAAGAAGGTTGCAGGCGGAAAGCTAGAGGTTGTTCTATATAGATTAAGTAATACGCCTCTTAAGGGAGTTCTGCTTGGAACAGGAGTTACGGCGATTATACAGTCATCCTCAGCAACCTCGGTTATGGTTGTTGGTTTCGTCAATGCCGGCATGATTAAGATGCAGCAGGCTATTGGTATTATAATGGGTGCCATTATTGGTACATCTGTTACCGGATGGATATTATGTCTTTCTGATATCAGTGGTGGTGCAGGCTGGGTTGACTTACTGTCTACTGATGTACTTGCGGCTATTATAGGCGTAGTTGGTATAATAATCAGAATGGCAAGTAAGAATCCGGTAAAAAAGCATGTTGGTGATATTATGATAGGCTTCTGCATACTGATGGTAGGAATGCAGAACATGAGTGCAGCAGTTGCACCTTTGAAATCTGAGCCGGCATTTATTAATATGCTTACTAAGTTTTCTAATCCACTCATTGGTATATTGATAGGACTTCTTGTAACAGCAGTGTTGCAGAGTGCTTCTGCAACAGTCGGAATATTACAGGCTTTGTCTGTAACAGGTGCTATTGATTTTTCGGTGGCATTCCCGATTATCATGGGTATTGCTGTCGGAGCTGCCATGCCGGTAATTATTTCGTCATTTGGTGCTACTACAGACGGTAAGAGAACAGCATTTATATATCTTTTAGTAGATGCACTTGGAGCTTTCATATGGGCAGTGGTTTTCTACAGCGTTAATCATTTCGTGCATTTTTCATTCATGAACAGGACGATGACAACAGTTTCTATTGCATTTGTGAACTCACTATTCAGAATTGCAACTATTGTTGTTCTGTTTCCGTTTATCAGATTCCTAGAGAAGGCTGTATGTTCAATCTTCAAGGAGGTTGTTGATGAAGAGGATAAGGATATTGTTGAAATCAGTGTGCTTGATGACAGATTTATCACTCATCCTACAGTAGCTATCGAGCAGGCTAAGACAGTACTCTGTTCAATGGCACATATGGCACAGAAGAATCTTGTACGTTCAATGGAACTGCTAGATACATTTTCACAGGAGAAATACGACAAGATACAGCGAAGAGAAGATAAGGTAGACAGATACGAAGATAAGTTAGGTTCTTACCTCGTTAAGATTACACAGCAGGAGCTTACTCCTGGACAGAATAAAGAAGTATCAAAGCTTCTTCATACAATCTCTGATTTTGAGAGAATGAGCGACCATGCGGTTAATATATCGCAGGCAGCAGCAGAATTATTTAATGAAAAGCTCAGATTCTCTGATTATGCTGTTGAAGATATTGAACTTATGTCATCAATTATGAAAGAGATAGTCGGCAATGTAATAGATGCATTTGAACAGAATAAGGTTGAGTATGCATACAAGACAGAGCCGCTTGAGGAACTTGTCGATATATATTGCGATGAGATGAAGATGAATCATGTAAAGCGTGTCCAGAGGGGTGAATGTACACTTCATCAGGGATTCATATTCAATGATCTTCTTACAGACTTTGAGCGCATAGCAGATCACTGTTCTAATGTAGCAGTGGCAATTATTGAATTAGAGCTTAATGCGTTTGATACACATGAATATCTTGTTAATCTCAAGAAAGATAAGGGTGCCAGTTTTGATAAATATTTCGAAGAATATAAAGAAATGTTCCCCTTAAGACAGAATTAAGCATGAATTAGTGTTAAATAAACAATATTGGATACAGAATTTGTTAGGGTTTCGTCAAAATGACTAATTAATGATGAATAATCAATGAAAAATGTGCCAAAATGTAAAAAATGGGAAGAAAGCCTTGATATTTT
>CAVAPS010000009.1:0-65508 GCA_963590775.1 Desulfovibrio piger | reverse complement strand
AAATACACGGTAGTTGAAATTTTAACAAACTATGTTATAAAAATTCATTTTAGGAGGAATTGTTTTTATGTCAGTAAAAGTTGCAATCAATGGTTTTGGTCGTATTGGTAGACTTGCATTCAGACAGATGTTTGGTGCAGAAGGATATGAGGTAGTCGCTATTAACGACTTAACAAGCCCTAAGATGCTTGCTCATCTTTTAAAGTATGATTCATCACAGGGAAGATATGTTAACTTCGGTGAGGAAGATCAGGTAACAGCAGATGATGAGGCTGGTACAATCACTGTTAAAGGACAGACAATCAAGATTTATAAAGAGCCAGATGCTAATAACTGCCCATGGGGAGAGATTGGTGTTGATGTAGTTCTTGAGTGCTCAGGATTCTATACATCTAAGGCTAAGGCACAGGCTCATATCAATGCAGGTGCTAAGAAGGTTGTTATCTCAGCTCCAGCTGGTAACGATCTTAAGACTATCGTTTACAATGTAAACCATGAGACACTTACAGCTGATGATCAGATTATTTCAGCTGCTTCTTGTACAACTAACTGCTTAGCTCCTATGGCTAAGGCTCTTAATGACTGTGCTACAATCGAGTCAGGTATTATGTGTACAATTCACGCTTACACAGGTGACCAGATGATCCTTGATGGACCACAGAGAAAGGGTGACTTAAGAAGATCTAGAGCAGGTGCTTGCAACATCGTTCCTAACTCAACAGGTGCTGCTAAGGCTATCGGTCTTGTTATCCCAGAACTTAACGGAAAGCTTATCGGAGCTGCTCAGAGAGTTCCTACTCCTACAGGTTCTACAACAATCCTTAATGCAGTAGTTGCTAAGAAGGTTACAGTTGATGAAGTTAACGAAGCTATGAAGGCTGCTGCTACAGAGTCATTCGGATACAACACAGAGCAGATTGTTTCTAGCGATATCGTTGGTATGAGATTTGGTTCATTATTTGATGCTACTCAGACAATGGTTAATGAGCTTCCTAACGGTGGATGCCAGGTTCAGGTTGTTTCTTGGTATGATAACGAGAACTCATACACAAGCCAGATGGTTAGAACAATTAAGTACTTCGCTGAGTTAAACTAATCATTTAGATTATTTTTTACCGGAGAATGGTTTAGCTATTCTCCGGTTTTTTAAAAAACTGTGTATACAGCTATTTTATGTATTATATGGAGGAAACTAATATGCTTAATAAAAAGTCTATTGATGATATCAATGTAAAGGGCAAAAGAGTATTATGCAGATGTGATTTTAATGTACCATTGGATGGAAGCAGAATTACTGATGAAACAAGACTTGTAGCTGCACTTCCAACTATCAAGAAGCTTATTACTGATGGTGGAAAGGTTATCCTTTGCTCACATCTTGGAAAGCCAAAGGGACCAGATGCTGCATTTTCTCTTGCACCAGTTGCAAAGAGACTTTCAGAACTTCTCGGACAGGAGGTTAAGTTCGCAGCAGATGATACTGTTGTAGGCGATAATGCAAGAGCTGCTGTTGTTGCTATGAATGATGGAGATGTTATTCTTCTTGAAAATACAAGATTCAGACCAGAAGAGACTAAGAATGGAGAGGCATTCTCTAAAGACTTAGCTTCTATTACAGATGTATTCGTTAATGATGCATTCGGTACAGCTCATAGAGCTCATTGCTCTAATGTAGGTGTTACACAGTATGTTGATACAGCTGTTGTTGGATACCTTATGCAGAAGGAAATTGATTTCCTCGGCAATGCAGTTAATAATCCTGTAAGACCATTCGTTGCAATTCTCGGTGGATCAAAGGTTTCTTCTAAGATTTCAGTTATTGACAATCTTCTTGATAAGGTTGATACACTTATTATCGGTGGTGGTATGTCTTATACATTCCAGAAGGCACATGGTGGTAAGGTTGGTAAGTCTTTGGTTGAGGATGATTATGTTGATTACGCTAAGAATATGATGAAGAAGGCTGAGGAGAAGGGTGTTAAGATGCTTATCCCTATCGATACAGTTGTTGCTAAGGAATTCAGCAATGATTCTCCTTCACATGTAGTAGTAGCAGGAAATCAGGCAGATGATGATATGGGTATGGATATAGGACCTAAGACATGCGAGCTTTACAAAGATGCATTAAAGGATGCTAAGACTGTAGTATGGAATGGACCTATGGGTGTATTTGAATTCCCTAACTTCGCAGCTGGAACAATCGCTGTTGCAGAAGAACTTGCACAGCTTGAAGGTGCTACAACAATCATCGGTGGTGGCGATTCAGCAGCCGCTGTTAACAACTTAGGATTTGGTGACAAAATGACTCACATCTCTACAGGTGGTGGAGCTTCTCTTGAGTTCCTTGAAGGTAAGGAGCTTCCAGGTGTAGCAGCAGCTAACGATAAGTAATTAATTTTATTGACATATTTATATAAGAGTATAAAATTCAGACTTTACTTAATAAAATAAAGTCTGGATTTTTGTTGTTTTGCTGTTATTTTTTTCACAATCTACACTTGAAATATATACCAAAGTATGCTATTATTTTTGTTACTAGGATAGTTATATCGGAATAATTGAATAGGATTGTCCATATATATTTTATATGGATATTTTCCTGCGAGGAGGCGTAGAATGAGAAGAAAAGTAATAGCAGGTAATTGGAAGATGAATATGACACCAAGCCAAGCAGTTAAGCTCGTTACTGAATTGAAACCGAATGTTAATAATCCGGATGTTGATGTTGTATTCTGTGTGCCATCAATTGACATAGTACCTGTAGTGGAGGCAGTGAAAGGGTCTAATATACATATTGGAGCAGAGAATGTATATTATCAGGAAAAGGGAGCGTTTACCGGAGAATTATCGCCAGAGATGCTTGTTGATGCAGGTGTAACACATGTTATCATAGGACATTCTGAAAGAAGAATGTACTTTAATGAAAGTAATACAGTGCTTAATCTTAAGCTTCATAAAGCTCTTGAGCATGATATTATTCCTATTCTTTGTTGTGGAGAGACACTTGAACAGAGAGAGAAGGGAATTACACTTGAATTTATTAAAGAACAGATAGTTGAAGCATACGTTGGAGTTACCAAAGAACAGGTACTTAATACAATAGTTGCTTATGAACCAATCTGGGCAATTGGAACAGGAAAAGTTGCAACTACAGCACAGGCACAGGAAGTATGCGGATTCATAAGAACAGTATTTGAAGAGTTATATGATAAAGATACAGCAGACCAGATAAGAATTCTTTATGGTGGAAGCGTCAATGCTTCTAATGCAGCAGAGCTTTTTGCACAGCCTGATATTGATGGTGGATTGGTTGGAGGAGCAAGTCTTAAGCCTGATTTTGCAGATATAGTTAATTATAATAAGTAGATAAGTATGAAAAGACCTTGTTTTGATGATAATATTCAGGACAAGGTCTTTGATTTTTTTTGCAAATGTGCTATCATGCTATAGGCAATTAATTAGAATACATTTAAAGGAGAATCACATTATGAGTAAAAAACCAGTAGTTTTAATGGTACTTGATGGTTATGGTTTAAATGATAGAACAGAAGGTAATGCTATCGCTTTAGCTAACACTCCTGTTATGGATAAGCTTATGAAGGAGTGCCCATTCCAGAAGGGATACGCTTCAGGACTTGCTGTTGGTCTTCCAGACGGACAGATGGGTAATTCAGAAGTAGGTCATATGAATATCGGTGCTGGTAGAATTATTTATCAGGATCTTACAAGAATCACTAAGGAAATTGAAGACGGTACATTCTTTAAGAATGATGAATTGCTTGAGGCAATGGAGAACTGTAAGAAGAATGATTCAGATCTTCATCTTTTCGGACTTTTATCAGACGGTGGTGTTCACAGTCATTTAAGCCATGTATATGGACTTTTAGAGATGGCAAAGCAGCAGGGCGTATCTAAGGTATATGTTCATGCATTCCTTGATGGAAGAGATACACCTCCTGCCTCAGCTAAGGGCTTTGTTGAGACTCTTGAGAACAAGATGGCAGAAATCGGAGTTGGTAAGGTTGCTTCTTTATCAGGCCGTTACTACGCAATGGACAGAGATAATAACTGGGACAGAGTAGAAAAGGCCTATGATTCACTTGTAACAGGTGAGGGAATCAAGGCTGAGTCAGCTACTCAGGCACTTCAGGAATCATATGACAATGGCAAGACAGATGAGTTCGTTGAGCCAACAGTTATCTGCAAAGATGGACAGCCACTTTCATTAGTTAAGGCTGATGATTCAGTTATATTCTTTAACTTCCGTCCAGACCGCGCAAGAGAGATGACAAGAGCATTCTGCGATGATAAGTTCACGGGATTTGAGAGAAAGACAGGATTTATCCCATTAACATTTGTATGCTTCAAGGATTATGATGAGTCAATTCCTAACAAGAAGGTTGCATTCAAGAAAGAGCATATTAAGAATACACTTGGTGAATTCCTTGCTAATCACGGAAAGAAGCAGTTAAGACTTGCTGAGACAGAGAAGTATGCACATGTTACATTCTTCTTCAATGGTGGGGTTGAAGACCCTAATGTTGATGAGTTCAGATTACTTGTTAACTCACCTAAGGATGTTGCAACATATGACTTAAAGCCAGAGATGAGTGCACCAGAGGTAGGTATGGACCTAGTAGAAGCTATTAAGTCTGACAAATATGATGTTATAATTATCAACTTTGCTAACCCTGATATGGTTGGTCATACAGGTGTTATTCCAGCAGCAATCAAGGCTGTAGAGAAGGTTGATGAGCTTGTTGGCAAGGCTGTAGATGCAGTTAAGGAAGTTGATGGAGTTCTCTTCATCTGCGCAGACCACGGTAATGCTGAGAAGATGATTGATTACGAAACAGGTGCTCCACATACAGCACATACAACTAATCCGGTTCCATTTATTCTTGTTAATTATGATGAGAATTATACACTTCGTGAGGGTGGAAGATTATGTGATATTGCACCTACACTCATTGAGATTATGGGACTTGAGAAGCCAGTTGAGATGACAGGAGAGTCACTTCTTGTAAAGAAGAATTAATTTAATGATTTTTCTTGCACAAAATGTTTATTTGTGATAGAATGAATTATGTTGTCGTATTGGCATAATTATGTAATAAAAAGCGCACGATGCGCAGGAATGAGGATAGTATGAATAAGATAATTCCATTGTTTCATATGTCTGTCGGAGATGTATTAAGAATTGGTTTAATGGGAGTATTTGTAGTAATTTGTATAGCTTTAGCAATAATAATTCTTATGCAGGAAAGTAAGCAGAACGGATTGTCAGGAACAATTAGTGGTGCTGCTGATTCATACTGGGGTAAGAACAAGGGCCGTTCAATGGGAGGCAAGCTTGTTAAGATAACCAAGATTCTTGTGATTCTTTTTATTGTTATAGCAGTTATACTTAATATTAATTTCTAAATTACGGACACTCTTAAGAAACCTATAATTTCTTAAGAGTGTTTTTTACTTTACATGGAATCTGGTTGAATCCGGATATTTTAATGGTTGGAAAGGGATATAAAGGATATGGAGAAGGATATACTTAAGCAGCGAAGACAGATGCTTGCTGATATGATTCTTAATAATGAACTGTATGTTCCAATGAAAGCTAAAGAAATCGCTATGCTTCTCGATATTCCGAAAGCTAAGCGATCTGAGCTTATGGAAGTGCTTGACAGTCTTGTTGCAGATGGAACAATAGGTGTTTCCAAGAAGGGCAAATATATGAAGCCTGAAAATGTAGCACTTGTCGGAACATTTGAAAGTACAAGCAGGGGCTTTGGATTTGTTGTGATACCTGACAGGGAAGATGATATATTTGTCAAGGTTAATGACACAATGAATGCTTTCTATCATGATAAAGTCAAGGTTGTGATAACTACAGAAAAGAATGGTGGTAAGAGAGCGGAAGGCAAGATTGTTGCCATTATTGAACATGAAGTTGAGGAAGTTGTCGGAACATTCCAGAAGAACAGGACTTATGGATTTGTTATTCCTGATAATGCCAAGATTAACTGTGATATATTTATACCGCAGGAATTCATGAATGGGGCGGTTGAGGGCTCTAAGGTTGTTGCTGCCATAAGTGATTATGGCAGTCAGAACAAGAATCCACAGGGAAAGATTATAGAAGTACTTGGACATATAGATGACCCTGGTGTGGACATAATGTCAATTATCAAGGCATATGATTTACCAGCGGAGTTTCCTGAATCGGTTAAGAATGCACTTAATGATATCCCTGATGTTGTCAGCGAAAAGGATAAGGCTGGACGAATTGATTTAAGAAGTGTCCAGATGGTTACTATAGATGGTGAGGATGCGAAGGATTTGGATGACGCAGTATCAATCTCAAAAGAAGGTCCTGTATATCATCTTGGAGTCCATATTGCGGACGTCAGCCATTATGTTACAGAGGGAAGCGTACTTGATAAAGAAGCACTTAAACGAGGCACTAGTGTATACCTTGTTGACCGTGTTATTCCTATGATTCCGCACAAGCTGTCTAATGGAATATGTTCACTTAATCAGGGCGAGGACAGGCTTGCACTCAGCTGTCTTATGGATATTGATGAGAAAGGCAATATTGTAGGACACAGAATATGCGAAACTGTTATTAATGTAGACAGAAGAATGAGCTATACAAGCGTTAAGAAGATTCTTGTTGATAACGATACAGAAGAGGTTATGAAATATAAAGAACTTGTTCCTATGTTTCATATGATGGAAGAAGCTGCGGCACTTCTTAGAAAGAAGAGATTTGCAAGAGGTTCGGTAGACTTTGATTTTTCTGAAAGCAAGATTATTCTTGATGAGAACGGACATCCAACCGATATTAAGCCTTATGACAGAAATGTAGCAACTAAGATTATTGAAGATTTTATGCTTGCTGCCAATGAGACTGTTGCTGAGGATTATTTCTGGCAGGATATGCCATTCCTTTACAGGACACATGAGAATCCTGACCCTGAGAAAATGCGTAAATTAGCCACATTTATTAATAACTTCGGTTATACATTAAGACTTACTGATGATCTAAGACCTAAGGAGATTCAGAAGCTTCTTTCTGAGATAGAAGGTTCTGATGCTGAGAATCTTATAAGCAGATTGACACTGCACTCTATGAAGAAGGCAAAGTATACTACTGAATGTGTGGGGCATTTTGGACTTGCAGCCAAGTATTATTGTCATTTTACATCGCCTATCAGAAGATATCCTGACCTGCAGATTCACAGGATTATCAATGAGAATCTTCATGGAGGATTAAGTCCTAAGAGAGCTGACCATTATGATGCGATATTACCGGATGTTGCTGTCCAGACAAGTGCGATGGAAAGACGTGCGTCAGATGCAGAAAGAGATACTGACAAACTTAAGATGGCTGAGTATATGGAACGGTTTGTTGGAGAAACATTTGACGGCGTTGTTTCAGGCGTAACTGCATGGGGCGTATATGTTGAGCTTCCTAATACTATTGAGGGCATGGTTTCTGTCAATAATATGAAGGGCTTCTATACATTTGACGAGGAACACTATGAAATGGTTGGAGAACTTGGAAACAGAAGCTACAAGCTTGGTCAGAAGGTTAGGGTAGTGGTTATAGGCACAGATAAGATACTAAGAACAATAGATTTTGCATTTGCATAGAATAGAATGGAGACTGACATGGCATCAAAAACAAGCGCATCAGGAAACAGACTTATAACGAATAATAAGAAAGCGTATTTTGATTATTTTATAGAAGAGAAGTACGAAGCTGGTATGGTGCTTCACGGTACTGAGGTTAAATCAATCAGAGCCGGTAAATGCTCAATTAAGGAATCTTACATCAAGATAGAGAATGGTGAAGTATACGTCTTGGGTATGAATATTACACCATATGAGAAGGGAAATATATTCAACAAGGATCCTTTAAGACCTAAGAAGCTTCTTCTTCACAAGAACCAGATTAATAAGCTTACAGGTGAACTTACAATTAAAGGTTACACACTTGTTCCACTTCAGGTATATCTGAAAGAGGGTAAGGTGAAGATGGAGATTGGACTTGGAAAAGGTAAGAAGAACTTTGATAAGAGAGATTCTATCGCTAAGAAAGACCAGATAAGAGATGCACAGAAAGAATTCAAGAATAAGAATCTGAGATTTTAAAAATATTTAGAAATATTTTATCAGTTTTGAATCGCAAGTACATTGACTTGGCATTATGCCAATGTTAATATATCTAAGCAGGTAATACTGCTTACACGGGCTAGTAAAGGTTTCGACGGGGATCTTGAAGCTGGTGAAGCTATCCGCAGGAAAGCGTTAAAATCCAAACCTAAATATAAACGCTAACGATAATTTAGCATACGCTGCCTAATTGCAGCAGTCTGACTTAAAGCACCTACACTTTAAGACCCAGGCTTCGAACATGTAGGAAACGACAGTATCAAAGCTTTGAGGTGCTGGTCGTATCATGAAGCTACTAAAGGTATAAGGGTGTTGATTCCCGTATACCGGAGGGAATGTTAAACAATCAACTATGATAGTAGAAGAACAGGGAATGGGTTTTCGGACAGGGGTTCGACTCCCCTCTGGTCCATAGCAAAAGGGAGTGAGGAAGCGTGAGCTTCTTCGCTCCCTTTTGCTATGGACCAGAGGGGAGTCTTATTAATGGATAAAGCATGGCGAAGCCGGGGCTTTTGGACAGAGGTGCACGAGGTCTGGTAGACCTCGGCTTTGCGCCGACCGGAGCGAAGAATTCGACTCCTTTTTATGGAGTGTCAATGTTAGAACTTTTGGGCGTTGATTGGACGTTAAAGCAGAGAATAGGAACGAGGAAACATGGCGGATTGGACGTAGAAGCAGAGGTAATCCACAAGGAAGTCCAAAACACCAGCTACACTTGCCACACAATACCCAATAGCGTAAAATAAACATAATCACGCTAATCAGGAGGAGTCAGCTATGAACAGAGCTGTTATTTATTATTCATTATTAGGAAATACGAAGGAAGCTGCAAAGGTTATTGCAAGAAAGCTTGGAGCAAAAATTTTTGAGATAGATTTAGTTAAGCCATTGCCTAAGAATACAGTAAGACAGATGCTTGTTGGAGGGATGCAGTCAACATTTGAAAAAAGACCTAAGATAAAAGGTGTTCCGGATAACATAGATTATTATGACGAAATTATATTAGGTATGCCGGTATGGGCAGGCATGCCAGCGTCGCCAGTGAATACATTTATTAAGAATTACGGAGTGGCAGATAAAAAGGTAATTGTGCTATAATAAGCATACTAAATATTTACATAGACTGGAGGATACGAACATGGATGTAAATGTAAAGAAAAGAAATGAAGTACTGGCACAGAGTGTGATTAAAGGCTTACAGTCACGAAATATGTCAGGTTATTATGCAGAGGATAAAGAATCTGCTTTAAAACAGGCTTTAGAGTTAATTGACGAGGAAAGCACGATTGCTATGGGCGGCTGCCACAGTGTGCAGGAGATTGGACTTGTAAAGGCTTTGAAAGAGGGCAATTACAATTATATAGACCGTTCCAAGATGACTCCAAGAGAGGGGCTTCTGGCTTCATATGATGCGGATGTGTTCTTATCAAGTGTCAATGCTATGACAAGCGATGGAATACTTGTCAATATAGATGGAAATTCTAACCGTGTTTCATGTATAGCACAGGGACCAAAGAAGGTAATCTTCATAGTTGGAATGAATAAAGTCTGTTCAGACCTCGATTCGGCAATGAAGCGTGCAAGAAATATAGCTGCACCAACCAATGTGCAGAATTTTGATGTCAAGACACCATGTAAAACAACCGGAAAATGCTTTGATTGCAAATCACCAGACACATTATGCTGTCAGTTCCTGATTACAAGATATTCACGCCATGTCGGAAGAATACATGTAATACTTGTAAATGACACACTTGGCTATTAAAAGGAGACACTATGATTAACAGACTTCATATGGCAATGATTGAATTATATAAAGGAGACGCTAAGAGAATACAACATTTTTGCAAGGTTCACAGCTATGCAAAGCTGATTGCACAGATGGAAAATGTTGATGATAAATGTCTTTTTATAATTGAAACAGTGGCACTCACACATGATATCGGGATTCATACATGTGAAGAAAAGTATGGTGAGTGTGGCGGCAAGCTGCAGGAAAAAGAAGGTCCGGCTATTGCCGCAGAACTTCTTGAAAGACTTGGCTTTGACAGTGAGGTATCAGAAAGAGTGCAGTATTTGATAGGACATCACCATACATACAACAATATTGACGGCATTGACTACCAGATACTTGTTGAGGCAGATTTTCTGGTTAATCTGTACGAAGACAGTCTGTCAAAGGAGGCTGCATTAAAGGCGTATAACAGCATTTTCAAGACAGAAAGTGGTAAAAAGATATGTCGTGAAATGTTCGGGCTTGAATAATAAATTTATGAACAGAGTACACATTTTAAACATATTTATCAGATAATATATAGACAATTAATTCACCGTGAAAGTGAGGATTACATATGGATAAAATGAAGATTTTGGTAGTAGATGATGAAAGCAGAATGAGAAAGCTTGTAAGCGATTTCCTGACAAGAAAAGGCTATGTTGTTATTGAGGCAGCTGATGGTGTTGAGGCTGTTGATACATTTATGGAGAATAAAGATATTGCACTTATAATTCTTGATGTTATGATGCCAAGAATGGATGGCTGGGAAGTGTGCAGACAGATAAGAAAGGATTCTAAAGTTCCGATTATTATGCTTACAGCCAAAGGCGAAGAGATGGATGAACTTCAGGGATTTGAGTGCGGTGCGGATGAATATATTGCCAAACCATTCTCGCCTAAGATTCTTACAGCAAGAGTTGATGCAATTATAAGACGTGTATATGGTGTTGACAGCAACGAGATAATTGAGATAGGCGGAATTACCATAGACAAAGCTGCACATATTGTTAAGATAGATGGTGAAGAGATTGAGCTGAGCTATAAGGAATTTGAGCTGCTAACTTATTTTATTGAGAATAAGGGAATTGCATTGTCAAGAGAGAAGATTCTTAATAATGTATGGAATTATGATTATTATGGAGATGCAAGAACTATTGATACACATGTCAAGAAGTTAAGAAAGAAGATGGGCGACAAAGGCGATTACATCAAGACTATCTGGGGCATGGGTTATAAGTTCATTGTGGACTGATTATTTATACATTTTAAGAAAGGCAGTGTGTGATGAAGATACATTCTATTAAATTCAAGATTACACTTCTTTTGGTTGCGACTGTTACATGTCTTGTTGCAATGCTTATCGGTTTTAACAGCATTTTTTCTGAAAAAGTGTATATGAACCGTAAGCAGAAGAGCATGATAAGTTCATATGAGAATGTTAATGATATTATGCAGAAGTACACGGATTCCCAGATTGATAAGGATACAATGTGTGCTGACATGGAGAATATATCTACAGCCAAGGGAATATCTGTCCTTGTAGTTGACAGCAGCTGGTGCACAATCTATGTAAGTACACAGGGCGACGATTCGATGATTGAGAGACTGCGCATGAGTATATTTAATGGAGATATATTTAAGAACAGCGGAACATCAGATAAAGCCCCGGAACCTAAGAATTCTGATGATGAATCATATGGTAACAATTCGTCAGATGGTGGGGCAGATGATTCTTCTACGGATAATCCTGCAGATATGGACGACATGAAGAATCACAAGAAGAGATTCGATGAAATTATTGATATGTCGGGTACATCACTTGTTGAGAACAGAACAATAATAAGTTCCAATGACAAATACACTCTTCAGAAGGTGTATGATGAAAGACTTGGAGATTATTATCTTGAGATATGGGGTACGCTTGATAATGGTTATTCAATTATATTAAGAACTCCAATTCAGGGAATTAAGGATAATGTCAATATATCTACAACGCTTATTAAATACGTTGGCGGAGTAATTCTTGTAGTCGGAATCATTGCAGCATTTGTCGTGTCAACATATATAACAAGACCGGTTAAGCAGCTTTCTCACATTGCAGAGAGAATGTCAGAGATGGATTTTGATGCAAGGTATGAAGGCAGTGATAAAGGTGAGATTGGACTGCTTGGTAAGAGCATGAACAACATGTCTGAAAAGCTTGAACAGAATATAGCAGAACTTAAGAAAGCCAATCTGGAACTTAAGAAGGATATCGATAAGAAGGAAAAGCTTGAGATTATGAGAACAGATTTCCTTTCAAATGTTTCTCATGAATTAAAGACTCCGATTGCTTTGATACAGGGATATGCCGAGGGTCTTAGGGAAGGCATAACAGATGATCCTGAAAGCATGGAATTCTATTGTGATGTCATCATGGATGAAGCTAATAAGATGAACATAATGGTTAAGAGACTGCTTACACTTAATCAGATAGAGTTCGGTAATGATGAACCGGAGATGGAGCGTTTTAACATCAATGAGCTGATAGCTTCTGTAGTTGATGCCAATGCAATCAGGGCGGAACAGAAGAATATGAGCATAGTCTTTGATAACCGTAATGAGCAGAATTTCGTATGGGCAGATGAATATAAGACAGAAGAGGTTCTTACCAACTATATATCTAATGCACTTAACCACTGTGATGGAAAACGTGCAATAGAAGTCAGAACATCGAAGTCAGAAGATGGAGCAACAATCACTGTCACAGTATACAACAGTGGCAGGAATATTGCTGATGAAGACCTTGAGCGCATATGGGAGAAGTTCTATAAAACTGATAAAGCAAGAACAAGAGAATATGGCGGCAATGGTATAGGTTTATCGATTGTTAAGGCTATTATGGAGTCAATGGGACAGGAGTATGGCATCAGAAATGTTTCTGACGGAGTAGAGTTCTGGTTCACCCTTGACTGCAAATCATGATTCCATAACATTCTGAATAGTATAACGGGCAGCTTGTGTTTCATCTAACTGGTGAACATAGGCTGCTCTTTTTTTAGGTTTATATCCATCACCATGACCGTTATATTCAGCGTAATATACAGTTTCATGTGATTCAGGCTTATTCCAGTCAGTGAAGCCTTCATCAATAATCTGGTCAGAATATTCGCAGTTAAGAAGAACAACCTTTGCATGGATTCTCCATGGTCTGCTTAAAGCAACGCTCTTTGGAGGGCAGTTGCCTGTAAATGTACAGTTATCAAACACATATCCGAAAGCCTGTCCTTCATATGTTGAAGGCGCAGTGTAGTAAGAATTAACTGGCTGATGTCGGTTTAATGCAAAAAGCGTACAGTCTTTAAAGTAAGCTGTAGCACTTCCGAATATAAAATCAATCTCACCAGATATGAAGCAGTCCTCATATAACTGGTGAACGAGCTTTCTCTCACCGTCTATTGTAGGACCGGTAAAACCACCCGGCTGTTTCTCTTTAAGAGGCAGCGGACCAGTGAATAAAGTATCTTGATGACCAAGAATTTTGCAGTGTTTAAATGTGATATTGTCACCTTCAGCGTACACAGCAATTGCCTGACCAACATTATCGCCGAAGCCGGCACTGTTCTCGAAGGTTATATTGCTGGCAGAGAAATTATCGGCATATGCAAGAAATGTATAGGAACGGAAAGTTCCGCATTTAGAGCCATCAGGCATAATCATTCTTGCAAAGAAGCCTTCTGTAATTATAGTTTCGTCAGTATCTTCACCGATTAAGGTAATATTATTCTTTCGTATCTCAACACGTTCTTTATATATTCCTTTTTTGATAAATATTGTTTCATTGTTGTTGTCAGAAACAGAATCAACTGCCTTCTGTATGGAATCGAAATCACCCGAATTGTCTTTAGCCACCGTAATCATGAAAATACATACCTCCGATATTTTTTGCTATTATAGCACACTAGACATTAATAAATAAAGCGAGTATAATTTCTTTCGTTAAAAAAATTATAGGAAATAAAGATTATGATAAGAATAGTAGAAGATATGAAAGATGTTAATGTATATCTTTCATTAAGAAAACAGGTTGGATGGATTAAGTTAGATGAGAATCAGGCTCAGAGAGCATTGGATAACAGCGTAAAGGTATTCACAGTATATGATGATGACAAGCCTATCGGAATGGGCAGGGTAGTCGGAGACATGGCTGTAATAAGCTATATCCAGGATCTGATAATAATACCGGAATATCAGAGTAAGCACATAGGAAGCATGCTTATAGAACATATAATAGATTATGTCAAAGGAATTACTCAGGAAGGCACAAGAATGATGCTGTGCCTGATGTGTGCCAAGGGCAGAGAAATATTCTATAAAAAGCATGGATTTATAGCAAGACCAACACCAGAACTCGGACCGGGAATGATACAGTACATATTACAGTAGCCTTGTTAAAGTGTATTGTTAATCGAATGTCAACTCAAACTGATATTAGGTTGACAATAGCTTTTTGGATGTGTACAATAACAAATGTTGTATTACTACATTTGAAAAGAGGACTTTAATTATGAAAAGCAAAAAGGTTACTATTTACCAGTTGACATTCATGGCTATGATGGCAGCAGTTACATGTATTCTTGGACCGCTTTCAGTTCCAATTGGTCAGATTCCAATATCACTTACTAATCTTGTGATTTACTTCACAGTATTTGTGCTGGGTATATGGGCAGGAACAGGAAGCTATGGAATATATCTGTTACTCGGTGCTGTCGGACTTCCTGTATTTTCAGGATTCTCAGGCGGATTAGGGAAGCTGCTCGGACCAACAGGCGGATATCTTATAGGTTTCATATTCATGGCACTTATAGGCGGCACTGTGATTGAACTTTCACACAGGAATGTTATTCTTACAATGCTTGGATGGGTAGTGGGAACTGCTGTTGCATATGCATTTGGTACGGTATGGTTCGTATACCTTATGAAATGTTCAGTCACATATGCACTTACAGTATGTGTATATCCATTTATCGGATTTGATATTGTTAAGATAGTTATTGCAACACTTCTTGGAAAGACAGTAAGATATGCAATAACCAAGGCTGGTCTTACACAGAAAGCTGTATAATAAGTTAATGAAAAAGGTGTCTCCACAATAACGGAGGCACCTTTTTAAATATACTGTAGAATTAATTATCTGAGAGTCTTAACATACTCAGCAATCTTCTCATCCTTGCAGTTAGCAAAGAAAAGCTCTTCAAACTTCTCGCCTGCAACAGCACCCTTAACGAGATCCTGATCAAGCTCCTTAAGAACTTCTACAAGATCCTGCTTAAGTGTAATAGCTCTTACACTGTCAAGAATTTTCTTGTTTCTCTGTTCTGGAACAACTCTTTCCTTAGGATATCCGCCGCCTGGTTCACCCTCGAAAAGCTTCTCGAAAATGTATGTGAGGTTAAGCTCTGCACCCCAGCCGAAGCCCTTTGCAAATGGAAGAGCGATAGCGTTACCATTGTTGATCTGCATGAACATATAAGCATCTGAAGGATCAACAACATGTCCGCAGAGAACTCCAGGGAAAGAATTAAGTGCTAACATAGCACCTTCACCAGTACCGCAGCCTGTTACTACGAAATCAGCAGTGCCGCTGTTTAAAAGAATAGCAGCAAGGATACCGTTCTGTACATATGTAAGCTGTGCCTTATCATCAGCAGAGTACATACCATAGTTATCAACTGTATGCCCCTTGCTTTCAGCAACTTTCTTAAGTGATGCATAAATCATCTCATTCTTTGCAGCCTGGCTGTTTTCATTAATTAATGCAATTCTCATTATGAAATTTCCTCTTTTCTTATATTTTATATAAACTATAAGCTGTGGGCTTATTTTTGTCAAATGTGTATGATGAAATAATACATTGTCAAATGTGTATGATGAAATAATACATTTACCAAATGCTTACTTATGTGTTATATTATATACAGTACGAATTAAGTTGAAAGAGGATAGATTATGGCAGAAAATAAAGATTCCCAGGCAGCATTTATGGAGGCTGTCGGAAGCATTAAAGAATACGCCAAGGTTAATGGCAATATTGTTACAAGAGATGATGTACACAGTTTTTTTAAAGATATGGCATTGGATGATGCCAAGTTCCAGATGATTTCAGGATATCTGATGGCTAATGGAATAAAAATACAGGGCGAGGACAGCATAGATAATGAATTCTTAAAGATGATGGAAAGCGCATCAGAAGATAATACTGATGAGGTTGGCGAGCACATTTCCAAGGAAGAAGAGGAAGATAAGAAGGTTGCAGATGACATTGTAAGCCATCTTGATTACGAGGAAGATGAGAAGTACCTTAAAATGTATCTTGAAGATATATCAGGAATACAGCCAATGACAGATGTTACAAGGTCATATCTTCTTATGAACATAGTTGAGGATAATGATAAGGAGTCACTTAAGCTGCTTACAGAAAGCTATCTTGAAAAGATTGCTTCATGGATTGAGCCGTTCAGAGGGAAGGGCGTTCTTGCCTGTGATCTTGTGCAGGAAGCTAATCTTGCCATGACAGCATATATTGGACAGCAGGAGTGGATTAATAACTATGAGTGGAAGGATAAGATTAAAGAGGGCAGACAGGAAGACCTTCTTAATGTTCTTAAAGGAATTGATGATGCGGTTAAGGAGCTTATCGAGGGCAGTCTTAACATGCTTATAGATGAGCAGACAGATGTTAATATGGTTTCGGGAAAAATTCTCAATAAAGTCAATCTCGTCAATGACTGGGGAAACCGTCTTAAAGAAGAATTAGGAAGAAAACCTACTGTAAAAGAGGTAGCCGAAAACATGGGAGTCGCAGAAAAAGTGGTACTTGAGGCTATCAGATTTTCAAGTGAAACAATTGAAGATATCCAGTATGAAAAGACTGCTCCTGATAAATAATTGATTAATAAAATTAATATGTATAGGATTTCGAGAAAAATTTAACAATTTTTTATTGATTTTAATTAGGGCATGGTATAGAATTAAGTAGAATTTTGTAATAATTTACAAGAAATTATAAGAAAAGAGGTTTATGTAAGATGGCAAAAATCGATTTAAGCAAGTATGGCATCACAGGTGCTACAGAGATCGTCTACAATCCTTCTTATGAATTATTATTCGAGGAAGAGACTAAGTCTACTAACGAAGGTTATGAAGTTGGTAAGGAAAGCGAACTTGGAGCTGTCAATGTTATGACAGGTATTTACACAGGTCGTTCACCTAAAGACAAGTACATCGTAGTTGATGAGAACTCTAAGGACACTGTATGGTGGACATCAGATGAGTATAAGAACGATAACCACCCAATGTCAGAAGATGTATGGGCTAAGGTTAAGGATATCGCTAAGGCAGAGCTTTCTAATAAGAGACTTTTCGTAGTTGATGCATTCTGTGGAGCTAACAAGGACACAAGAATGGCAGTTCGATTCATCGTTGAAGTTGCTTGGCAGGCACATTTTGTAACTAACATGTTCATTAAGCCAACAGCAGAAGAACTTGAGAACTTCGAGCCAGATTTCGTTGTATATAATGCTTCTAAGGCTAAGGTTGAGAACTATGCAGAATTAGGTCTTAACTCAGAGACATGTGTTGCATTCAACATCACAAGCCATGAGCAGGTAATAATCAACACATGGTACGGTGGAGAGATGAAGAAGGGTATGTTCTCTATGATGAACTACTACCTTCCATTAAAGGGTATGGCTTCAATGCACTGCTCAGCTAACACAGATATGAACGGAGAGAACACAGCAATCTTCTTCGGTCTTTCAGGAACAGGTAAGACAACACTTTCTACAGATCCTAAGAGACTTCTTATCGGTGATGATGAGCACGGCTGGGATGACAATGGCGTATTCAACTTCGAAGGTGGATGCTACGCTAAGGTTATCAACCTTGATAAGGAATCAGAGCCAGATATCTACAATGCTATCAAGAGAAACGCTCTTCTTGAGAACGTTACACTTGATGAGAACGGAAAGATTGATTTCGCAGATAAGAGCGTAACAGAGAATACTCGTGTATCTTATCCAATTGATCATATTAAGAATATCGTTAGACCAATTTCTTCAGCTCCAGCAGCTAAGAATGTAATCTTCCTTTCAGCAGATGCTTTCGGAGTACTTCCTCCAGTATCTATCCTTACACCAGAGCAGACACAGTACTACTTCCTTTCAGGATTTACTGCTAAGCTTGCTGGTACAGAGAGAGGAATTACAGAGCCTACACCTACATTCTCAGCTTGCTTCGGACAGGCATTCCTTGAGCTTCATCCTACAAAGTATGCTGAAGAGCTTGTTAAGAAGATGGAGAAGAGTGGAGCTAAGGCTTACTTAGTTAACACAGGTTGGAACGGAACAGGTAAGAGAATCTCTATTAAGGATACTCGTGGAATTATCGATGCAATCCTTTCAGGTGCTATCAATACAGCTCCAACAAAGACAATTCCTATGTTCAACTTCGAAGTTCCTACAGAGCTTCCAGGAGTAGATCCAGCAATCCTTGATCCAAGAGATACATATGCTGATGCTTCTGAGTGGGAGACAAAGGCTAAGGATCTTGCTGCAAGATTTAACAAGAACTTTGCTAAGTATGAAGGCAATGAAGCTGGTAAGGCTTTAGTTGCTGCTGGTCCACAGCTTTAATTCATAATTTAATTGTGAATACTTCATGTTTTTTAGCATATAATATTGTGTAAAGAAACAAGAAGTTGTATAATCAGAACATAGATACGGAACGTATCAATTGAATATTTCCTGGGACGTTCGCAAAACCACATTATTTTGATCCTACATTTCATCGACGGGATTCCTATATCTCCATTCTAATGTCAAGCCTCCTTAGTCAGTGGAAGGCAGCGGTTTGGATGCGGTTGCCCACCTAGCTTCGCTAGGAGTCGAAAGCGTGGGGAGCGACGTTTTGGGATATATTAACAGGCTGTCACATATGTGACGGTCTGTTTTTTTGCATATGCCGCTTTTTATGATTTTATATTCAAGGAGCAACGCGACAATGCAAGAACAAAGTTCTAAAACACACATTTTCTGCATATACTATCAAGAGCTTGTCTGAACAAGGACACTTAATCCGGGGAGAATAGTATATGAAACAGAGAACGAAAAGAATATTCTTAGCCTATTCTGCACTGGTGATATTCATGTCATCAGCCTGTATATATATGTCACAGATGATTAAATCAAGATATCAGGACACATCGTCAGAAATCAACATTTATAAAAATGTATATATAACCAATATAGATGACAACACGATAACTGCCAATATGTATGGCAATATAAGAAGCTTTAAAAGTGGAAAGATAGCCGAAGATGTTACAGGGTGTCTGTGTGATATTACCGTGGAAAATGAAAAAATTACAGAAGTTAACACCAAGACGGATGTTGTAAGCGGAAAGGTACTGTCAGTTTCGCAGGACAGCGTTGAGATAGAAGGTTATGGTTCTGTCAAGCTGGACGAAGACTTTATTATGTATGAAAAAGAGAATTCGCTGATAAGTAATTACAGCAGCATAACTGTAGGATATGCATTACAGGACTTTATCGTGGCAGATGGAGAAGTGTGTGGTGCAATTAAGAATAAACCGCTTCAGGCTGATAATATAAGAGTAATTATCAAGACAAGTGGTTTCAGGGATATATTCTTTAATGAAACAGTATTCAGCGCAGATTCCGGAATGATAGTAGAGACAGGTGAAGAATCGTATGAGACAGCACCAGGAGAGGAAGTTGTCTTTAATACTGATACAGACGATTTTAATGAGAACAGAATTAAACTTATCCCGAAATCAGGAGAAATACAGTTTCAGTCGGTAAACAGAGGCGTTGGGACACCTTCATATGGTGGAACAATTGAAGTTTCGCTGTATGACGAGGGAATTGTAGTTGTAAATGAAGTGGGAATAGAAGACTATCTTAAAAAGGTTGTACCAAGTGAGATGCCGTCAGGCTTTAATCTTGAAGCATTAAAATGTCAGGCGGTATGTGCAAGAAGCTATGCTTATACAGAACTTTCCAACAATTATTACAGTGCGTATGGAGCACATATTGATGACTCAATACAGTTTCAGGTGTATAACAATTCACCACGGGCAGAATCTACGGACATGGCGGTAGATGCAACGGCAGGACAGGTGCTTTCATATAACGGAGAAGTCGTTAAGACATATTATTATTCAACTTCCTGTGGGAGCACGACAGATGTCACACTATGGGGCAATACTACTGAAAATTATCCGTATTTTGTTGCAGAATGTGTAGGCGGTGTGGACAGAGGGCTTACGCTTACAATAGAATCGGAATTCAATACATTTATAAAGAGTGAAAATGAAGCTGATTACGATTACGACTGTACCTTGTACAGATGGAGCATGGAGGAGTCAGTTAAAGAGATAAGTGAAGGATTTGCACGTTCTACAGGTAAAAATGTGGGGAATATAACGGACATTGAAGTGCTTGAGCGTGTTAATGGCGGAGCAGCAGTTAAGGTTAAAGTGACGGGTGATAAAGGCGAAGCGATCATAGAAAGCGAATCTGCTATAAGAGCAGCATTTGGCAATGCAAATGTGGATATGAATACCAAGTCAGGAACTACAAGATATGCGAATCTTCCAAGTACTTTCTGTGTGTTTGAAAAAGTGACGGATGGAAAGAAATTGACAGGTTTCAAGATAACCGGAGGAGGTTACGGACATGGAATCGGCATGAGTCAGAATGCTGCCAATAAAATGGCAGAATCCATGACCTACGCACAGATTCTGGAATTCTTCTACAGAGGTACTACGCTTACTCTGACTTCTTCCCAAGATAATGCTTGAATATCTTCTCATCATTGATGAAGTAATTAATCTCAGCACCGATGAATATGATAATCATGCAGGCATACATCCAGATAAGTGCTATAATAATAGTTGCAATGCTTCCATACATGTATGAGAAATTCGGTGAATGGTCAACATAAAGAGAGTAAAGAGTGGTAAACAGATACCATCCTAAAGCTGAAAAGAAAGCTCCGGGAATCTCTTTATAGAATTTCCTGCCTCTTCTTGATACGAGCGAGAATGCAACGGTAAAGAAGAGTGTGAATATGCTTGGAAACAGAAAATGTTTACTGTTAAATATTCCTCTGAAAACAATAACTACATTAGTAAGCTGTGGAATGTATTTCATAGTGAAATTCATAATGTTGTTACCGAATACCATAAGTATAAGACTTGCAATTATAAGCACCATGAATATAAGTGCATATATGCTTGCTCTTATTCTCTGGAAAAGCCAGTTCTTCTGGTTGTTCTTTCTGTATATCTGCTTTAATCCGCGGACTATCGCCATGAAACCCTTGCCGGCAGCCCATATAATACCTATTGCGGTAATGAGGGTTAAGGCAGTGGTCGAATTGTCATATATATCAGTAAGCATTGCCTGAACAATCGGCTGTAACTGTGTTGGAAGAACACCATAGATGATTTTTAAAAGATCTGCTTTAGAAACAGGCAGAAACTTAATAAGGCTTAAAAGTCCGATAAAGAACGGGAAAAAACTCAGCATGAGATAGTAACATGCTGAGGAAGCGTAGTCTCCAATGCGGTCTTCAGTTATCTTAGTGGCAATTCTTTTAATTAATAATATTAAATTCAGCATTCTTATTCCTATATTCTTTAATTGAATGTTTTCAAGATATTATATGTTATTTTAGAGAATTTTGCAATTACTTGCAAACAGCAGTTATTTTATGTAAAATGTGATACGTGTAAGTATGCACAGTAAATATAGTGAGGCAGATATGGGAATTAGTGTTAAGCTTCAGGTGTTTGAAGGCCCTTTAGATCTTCTTTTACATTTGATAGATAAGAATAAAGTTAATATATATGATATTCCGATTGCGATGATTACAGAGCAGTATATGGAATATGTTGAGCAGTTAAAGAAGGAAGACCTCAATGTGGTAAGTGAATTCCTTGTAATGGCAGCAACTCTTCTTGATATTAAGTCAAGAATGTTACTTCCTAAGGAAGTTGATGAGGAAGGCAACGAGGAAGATCCTAGAGCAGAGCTTGTTGAAAAGCTGTTAGAGTATAAGCTGTATAAAGCTATGGCACAGGAATTAAAGGACAAGCATACTGATGCTGAGAGAACCTATTATAAGAAGCAGGATATTCCAGAAGAGGTTGCAGCATATACACCGCCTGTTAATCTGACAGAGGTTATAGGTGATACAACACTTACACGTCTTAACAGAATATTTGCTGATGTTATGAAGCGTAAGGAAGACAAGATTGATCCGGTACGAAGCAAATTCGGAAAGATTGAGAAAGAAGAAGTTACCATGAGCGAAAAGCTTGTGGATATTAAAGCATTTATGATGGAACATGAAGATTTTAGTTTCAGGGAACTTTTATGGAATAATCCGTCAAAGGTTGCTGTTATAGTAACATTTTTAGTTGTGTTAGAGCTTATTAAGACAGGATTCGTTGAAGTTAAGCAGGAAAGCCCGGAAGAGGATATATTCATAAGGGTGGTAAGAGATCCTGAGCTTATTGAAGATATAACAGAGGAGTAGAGTAATGAGTTTAGAACAGATGGAAGGCATAATTGAAGCGGTGCTTTTTACTATGGGTGATTCCGTGGAGGCCAGCAAGCTTGCAGATGCCATTGAACAGGATGTGGATACTACTGTTAAGATTGTACACAATCTTATGGATAAATATGAATCAGAGGACAGGGGAATAAGAATTATTGAGCTTGAGAACAGTTTTCAGCTGTGTACCAAGCAGGAATATTATGATGCACTTATAAGAGTGTGCAGCCAGCCAAGAAGATATACACTTACAGATGCGGCATTAGAGACATTGTCAATAATAGCATATAAGCAGCCTGTAACTAAGATAGAGATAGAGAATATAAGAGGTGTTAATTCAGACAGGGCAGTAAGCAAGCTTGTTGAGCTTGGTCTTGTAAAAGAGGTTGGAAGACTTGATGCACCGGGAAGACCAATGCTTTTTGGAACAACAGAGGATTTCTTAAGGTCTTTCGGTGTACAGTCGATAGACGAGCTTCCGACAATCAGCGAAGATATGGTTGAACGGTATAAGGAAGAGGCAGAATTAGAGCTTGCAAATGAAAGCTTTGATGCAGATAATTCAGAAGATTCTGATGGTCAGATAACATTAGGAATATAGAAAGGAAGTTGACATTATGGAAAGAAAGAATGCATGGAAGAAATATTCAGAAGAAGATAAGAACAATGTATTCACATTTGCAGATGAATATAGGACTTTTATATCTGAATGTAAGACAGAAAGAGAATGTGTAAAGAAAGCTGTAGAACTGGCAGAAAAAACAGGTTACAGAGATTTACAGGAGGTTATTGCAGCCAATGAGACACTTAAGACAGGCGATAAGGTATATGCTGTTAATATGAAGAAGGCAATCGTGCTTTTTAATATCGGAAGCGAGCCAATAAGTGCTGGTATGAATATACTTGGTGCACATATTGATTCACCAAGACTTGATATCAAGCAGAATCCTATGTATGAAGATTCTGACCTTGTACTTCTTGATACACACTATTATGGTGGAATCAAGAAATACCAGTGGGTAGCAATTCCTCTTGCACTTCATGGCGTTGTTGCGTTAAAGAACGGTGAATGTGTTGAAGTAGTAATCGGAGAAGATGCTGACGATGCAGTTGTCGGAGTATCAGACCTGCTTATACACCTTGCTGCCAAGCAGATGGAGAAGAAGGGAAGCTCAGTAGTTGAGGGTGAGGCCCTTGATATCCTTATAGGAAGCATGCCGGCAGCATCAGACTGTGATAATAAAGACGGAGATAAAGAAGAAAAAGAAGCTGTCAAGAAGAATATTCTTGCAATTCTTAAAGAAAAATACGGGATTGAGGAGGAAGATTTCTTATCAGCAGAGCTTGAGGCAGTTCCGGCAGGACCAGCAAGAGATTATGGCTTAGACAGAAGCATGATTATGGGATATGGACATGATGACAGAGTGTGTGCTTATCCTTCACTTGTGGCACTTCTTAACACACCACAGGTTGCAAGAACAGGTGTGTGTATTCTTGTGGATAAGGAAGAGATTGGAAGTGTCGGTGCAACAGGTATGCATTCAAGATTCTTTGAAAATATGGTTGCAGAAGTTATGGACAGATGTGGTGATTATTCAGAACTTAAGTTAAGAAGAGCACTTGCTAATTCATACATGTTATCATCAGATGTAAGTGCGGCTTATGACCCTAACTATGCATCAGTATTTGAAAAGAAGAATTCAGCATTTTTCGGAAAAGGAATGGTATTTAACAAGTACACAGGTTCAAGAGGAAAGAGCGGCTCTAATGACGCTTCTGCTGAATTCATTGGAAAGTTGAGAAAAGTTATGGATGATGCAGATGTGTACTTCCAGATGGCAGAGCTTGGAAAGGTAGACGCAGGCGGCGGTGGAACTATCGCATATATCCTGGCTAACCTTGATATGAATGTAATCGACAGCGGAATTGCTGTACAGAATATGCATGCGCCATACGAGGTAATAAGCAAGGCTGACCTTTACGAGACATTAAAGGGATATGAAGCATTTTTACAGATGTAAAATGTTATGATTAACGAAAGGACATTAATATGAAGTGGAATAAATATTCAATCCAGACAACTACAGATGCAGTTGATATGATAAGCAGTGCACTTAATGATATAGGAATTGAAGGTATCGAAATCGAGGATAATGTACAGCTTACTAAGGAAGAGGCTAAGTCAATGTTTGTAGATTTCATTCCAGACCTTCCACCTGATGATGGAAGAGCCAAGGTTAATTTCTACATCGACAGTGAAGAAGATGACGGTTCTATGCTTGAGAAGGTTAAGGCAGAGCTTGAAGATTTAAGAATGTTTATTGATATTGGTGTGGGAACAATCACAGAATCAGAGACAGAGGACAAGGACTGGATTAACAACTGGAAGCAGTACTGGCATACATTTACAATAGGAGACTTATTCATTAAGCCTACATGGGAACCGGAGACAGAGGAGATGAAGGGACATGCGGTACTAAGCATTGACCCGGGAACAGCTTTCGGAACAGGTTCACATGAGACTACAAGAATGGTTATAAAGCAGCTTCAGAAGTATGTTAAAGATGGCGACGAAGTGTTAGATGTAGGTTGCGGAAGCGGTATTCTTTCAGTAGTTGCATTAAAGTATGGCGCAAAGCATGCATTTGGTACAGACCTTGACCCTAATGCGATTATTGCATCAGAAGAAAATGCAGAGCAGAATAATATAGATAAGAAGCAGCTTGAGGTTATCGAGGGCAATATCATTGATGATAAGTCTGTTAAGGATGCCTGCGGATATGAGTGCTATGACATTATATGTGCCAATATCCTTGCTGATGTGTTAGAGCCGCTTTCAACATGCATACATGAGCATATGAAGCATGGTGCTTATTTCATCACTTCTGGTATCATCGATACTAAGGAAAATGAAGTAGCAGAGGCATTTAAGAAGAATCCTGAGTTAGAGATAGTTGAGATTAACCACGATGGCGAGTGGGTTAATATCACAGCAAGAAGGAAGTAGTATATGTATCATTTTTTTGCAGAGCATGAGAATATCCATGACTCATATATAGATATAGTCGGCAGTGATGTTAATCACATTAAGAATGTGCTAAGATTCAAAGAAGGTGACAAGCTTCTTATAAGCAGCGGAGATAATGTTGATTATGAGTGCATCATTGCCTCTATGTCAGATGAATATATAAGGGCAGATATACTGAGTAAGGACGAGCAAGGAAAAGAACTGCCTTCCAGAATAATATTGTTTCAGGGACTGCCTAAGACTGATAAAATGGAGCTTATAATACAGAAGGCTGTTGAGCTTGGAGCATACAGTGTTGTTCCTGTGGCAATGAAAAGAAGCGTTGTAAAGCTTGATGCCAAGAAAGCCAAGGCTAAGGTTGAGCGCTGGAATGGCATTGCATTAAGTGCGGCCAAGCAGAGCAAAAGAAGTATTCAGCCAGAGGTAACAGAGGTTATGACGTTTAAGCAGGCACTTGAATATGCAGGAAAGTTAGACAAGCTTTTACTGCCATATGAGTGTGCTGAAGGTATGGAAAAGACAAGAAAAGTGATTGAAGAAATCGGACATGGAGAATCTATAGGAATATTCATAGGTCCTGAGGGCGGATTTGACAGGTCAGAGCTTGATGAAGCGGTTAATGCAGGATGTGAGGTAATCACACTTGGCAAGAGAATATTAAGAACTGAGACAGCGGGAATGATGCTGTTATCAGTGCTTATGTATAATATGGAAGAATAAGCGGAAAAGAGGCAATATGGAAGCGTATCTTGATAATTCTGCTACAACGAAATGTGCAGCAGAGGTAGTAGAAACAGCAGTAAAGGTTATGTCAGAAGATTATGGCAATCCATCATCAAAGCATATGAAGGGTGTTGAAGCGGAGAAATATATCCGTGAAGCGAAAGAAGTAATAGCTAAGACTCTTAAGTGTCAGGATAAGGAGATACTCTTTACTTCTGGTGGAACAGAATCTAATAACATGGCTATAATCGGAACAGCAATGGCTAATAAAAGAAAAGGAATGCACTGCATAGTATCATCTGTAGAACATTCATCAGTTAAAGAGCCATTCAATTTCCTTGAAAAAGAAGGCTTCAGAATAACTTATCTTCCAGTTGATAAAGACGGAATAGTTGATATAGAGGCTTTAAAGAATGCACTTGATGATGAGACAATACTTGTTTCAGTAATGTATGTTAATAACGAAATTGGTGCAGTTGAACCGATTGAAGAAATCGGACATATAGTTAAAGATTATAATCCTGATATTGTATATCATGTTGATGCAATACAGGCTTATGGCAAATATAAGATATATCCTAAGAAACTTGGAATTGACCTTTTATCAGTCAGCGGACATAAGATTCACGGCCCTAAGGGAAGCGGATTCTTATTCATTAATGACAAGACAAGAATCAAGCCTATTATATATGGCGGAGGACAGCAGAAGGGCATGCGTTCAGGAACTGAAAATGTTCCAGCTATAGCAGGACTTGCAACAGCCGTAAAGCTTATATATAATAATGACTTTGAAAGTAAGATAGCACATTTGTATGAGTTAAAGGATTACTTTATAGATGAGCTTGAAAAACTTCCTGATGTACAGGTAAACAGCAAGAAGGGTACTGATTCAGCACCACAGATTGTAAGTGCAAGCTTTAAGGGAGTAAGAGCAGAGGTGCTTCTTCATTCACTTGAAGATAAAGGAATCTATGTATCATCGGGTTCAGCATGTTCATCTAACAAGCCGGGACTAAGCAACACACTCGTTGCAATCGGACTTGATAAGGAGCTGCTTGATTCAACACTACGATTCAGCTTCTGTTATGAGACAACTAAGGAAGAACTTGAATATACAATAGAAACACTTAAACAGCTGCTTCCAATGCTTAGGAAGTACACAAGACGATAATTGCGTGAAAACAGATTTTTACACACGGGAAAGGCGGAAAAATAATGTATAAAGCATTTTTGATAAAGTATGGAGAAATAGGCGTTAAGGGAAAGAACAGATTCATCTTTGAGGACGCCCTTGTAAGACAGATTAAGTTCTCACTTAAAGATGTTGAGGGAGAATTTGATGTAAGAAGAGCAGACGGAAGAATCTATGTTAATGCGCTTTCAGACTATGATTATGAAGAGGTAATCGAGAGCCTTACAAGAGTATTCGGTATAGTTGGAATCTGTCCTGTAGTCCAGATTGAAGATAACGGATTTGATGACCTTGCTAATCAGGTTATCAACTATCTTGATAAGGCATATAAGAATAAGAATCTTACATTCAAGGTTAATGCAAGAAGAACAAGAAAGAATTATCCAATGAACTCAATGGAGATTAACATGGAGCTTGGTGGAAGAATTCTTGACGCATTTCCGGAGATGAAGGTTGATGTTCATAAGCCGGAGGTTCTTTTACAGGTAGAGATAAGAGGGGATGTAATCAACATTTACTCTATTGAAGTTCCGGGACCTGGCGGAATGCCAATCGGAACAGCAGGAAAGGCTATGCTTTTATTATCAGGCGGTATCGACAGCCCTGTTGCAGGATATATGGTTGCCAAGAGAGGCGTACAGATTGAAGCAACATATTTCCATGCACCTCCATATACAAGTGAGAGAGCAAAGCAGAAGGTAGTTGACCTTGCAAGAATTGTATCTAAGTTTTCAGGTCCTATCACACTTAATGTTGTTAACTTCACAGATATCCAGATGGCTATATATGAGAAATGCCCACATGATGAGCTTACAATCATTATGAGAAGATATATGATGAAGATTGCTGAAGATTTAGGAAAGGCAAGTGGCTGTCAGGGACTTGTTACGGGAGAGAGTATCGGACAGGTTGCCAGTCAGACAATGGCAAGTCTTTACTGCACTAATGAGGTGTGTACAATGCCTGTATTCAGACCGGTTATCGGCTTTGATAAGCAGGAGATTATTGATATATCAGAAAAGATTGGCTCATACGAGACATCAATCCAGCCATTTGAGGACTGTTGTACAATATTCGTTGCAAAGCACCCTGTAACAAAGCCTAATCTCAATGTTATCAAACAGCATGAGACTAACCTTGACGGAGTGATTGAGGAGCTTTACAAGACCGCAATCGAGACAACAGAAAAAATCGTAATTGAATAAAATAAAACCGCTTTATCTGTAACAGATAAAGCGGTTTATATATGCTTATTAATCATTACTCAACGATGTATGGCTTTAATACGGCAAGGATAGTGTCGATATCATTGTCAGCGTGAATATTCAGGTCGATTGGCTTAGAAAGGTCAAGACTGAATATACCCATTATAGACTTGGCATCAATTACATATCTGCCTGAAACAAGGTCGAAGTCCACATCGAATTTAGTGATATCGTTGACAAAAGATTTTACTTTGTCGATTGAATTTAATGAAATCTTTACAGTTTTCATTAGAATACCTCCTTAAATGTTTTCTATAAACTATAATATCTATTTGTTAAACCTATGTCAATAAAGAAATGTAACAAAAATTAACAGGAAATGAGGATTAAATTGAAAAAAGTTGCTATACACAGTCTGGGCTGTAAGGTCAATTCCTACGAAGCGGAATCAATGGAGATAATGCTTAGAGATGCTGGGTACGAGATAGTGCCTTTCAGCGAAGATGTTCAGGCTGATATATATATAATTAACACCTGTTCAGTAACTAATATTGCTGACAGAAAATCAAGACAGATGCTTCACAAGGCAAAGAAGATGAATCCGGAGGCGGTTGTTATCGCAGCAGGCTGTTATGTGCAGGCAGACCCTGACGGAGTCAAGAAGGATGAATGTGTTGATATAGTTCTTGGCAATAATATGAAGATAAGTATTGTTGAAGCTTTAAATGATTATTTTGGCGGTTCAGACAATACAAGCTATCTTGTTGATATTAATGACAAGTATCAGGAGTATGAATCGCTTAAGATTAACCGGACAGGCGAGCATACAAGAGCTTATATAAAGATTCAGGATGGATGTAACCAGTTCTGCTCATACTGTATTATTCCATATGTAAGAGGCAGGGTAAGAAGCCGTAAACCTGAAGATATTGTAAATGAGGTTAAGACACTTGCAGCTACAGGAGTTAAGGAAGTCGTTCTTACAGGAATCCATATATCATCTTATGGAACAGATCTTGAGAATATAAACCTTATTGAGCTTATAGAGGCGATACATGAGGTTGAAGGAATTAAAAGAATACGTTTAGGCTCGCTTGAACCAAGAATAATTACAGATGAATTTGCTAAAAGGATTGCCAGCTTAGAAAAGATATGTCCACATTTTCACTTATCATTACAGAGCGGATGTGACAGGATATTAAAGGCAATGAACAGAAAGTATAATACAGAAGAGTATTATGAGGGCTGTGTAAAGTTAAGAGAAGTGTTTGATAATCCGGCAATAACTACTGATGTAATTGTGGGATTTCCGGGTGAGACAGAGGAAGATTTCCTTGAAACACGCATGTTCCTTGAGAAAGTACATTTCTATGAAATGCATATATTCAAGTATTCAAGAAGAAAGGGAACTGTTGCGGACAAGATGAAAGAGCAGGTGTCAGACACTGTTAAATCAGAAAGAAGCACTGCATTGCTTGCGTTAGAAAAGGCACAATCACTTGAATATCGAGAAAAATATTACGGAAAGAAGTTGGAAGTTCTTATTGAGGAATTAACAGAAATAGATGGCAGGTCATATTATACAGGATATACAAAGAACTATATAAGAGTGGCAATAGCCGCTGATGAGTTTAAGGATAATCCTGTCAACGAGATATATGAATGTATGGCAGAAAAGCTTATCTGCGACGGGGTTACTATATTAGCGAGGTGTAATTAATGTCAAGAAAGAATACTAAAGGAACAATATTAGCTATAGATATGGGCAATACTAATATAGTTATTGGCTGTGTTGATAATAATGATAAAGTAATATTTGAGGAGAGACTCAGTACAGACATTTCAAAGACAGAACTTGAGTATGCAATCAGCTTTAAAAATGTTCTTGAAATCTATAACATAGAATCAGAGGATATAAGTGGTGCGATTATTTCATCTGTTGTGCCGCAGCTTGTCAATGTTATTAAGGCTGCTGTTGAAAAGGTTGTAGATATAGAGCCTTTAGTTGTAGGTCCAGGGGTAAAGACAGGTCTTAACATTCTTATGGACCAGCCAAAGCAGGTGGGAAGCGATCTTATTGTTGATGCAGTCGCAGCAACACATGATTACGGCGCACCTGTACTTATAGTTGATATAGGAACAGCGACAACTATAAGCACAGTTGATGAGAATGGCAATTACATAGGAGGCGCAATTCTTCCGGGGGCTGGTGTTTCAATGAATTCACTTTCATCAAGAACTGCACAGCTTCCAAGAATCAGCTTTGATGCACCTAAAGGACCGGTTGGAAAGAATACGGTTGACTGTATGAAGAGCGGTCTTATATATGGTCATGCAGGAAGCATAGACGGCATTATAGACAGAATAATAGACTGCTGTGGATTCGGAAAGAACGGAAAGCCTGCTGCAAAGCTTGTGGCAACAGGGGGACTCAGCAAGGTTATAATTCCATTCTGCAGAAACAGAATTGAGACTGACCCGGCACTTCTTATAAGAGGTCTGAAATACATTTATGATAAAAATGTCTAGAAAGTGGCTGCATAGGCGGGAGGAGATAATATGCTTAAGGGAAAGACAGTTGTTCTTGGTGTGACAGGCAGTATAGCGGCATATAAGATTGCCAATCTTGCAAGTATGCTTGTAAAGAAGCATGCTGATGTACATGTTATAATGACTAAGAACGCATGCAATTTTATTAATCCGATAACATTTGAGACACTTACAGGAAACAAATGCTTAGTTGATACATTTGACAGGAACTTCCAGTTTAATGTTGAGCATGTCAGCCTTGCAAAGATGGCTGATATATTTCTTGTTGCACCGGCTTCGGCAGATGTGATAGGAAAGATTGCAAATGGAATAGCAGACGATATGCTGACTACAACAATTATGGCAAGCAAATGCCCTAAGCTTATATCACCTGCGATGAACACTAATATGTTCAATAATCCTATTGTTCAGGATAATTTAAAGAAGTTAGTGCATTATGGATATGAAATTATCCAGCCGGACAGCGGTTATCTTGCCTGTGGTGATACAGGTGCAGGTAAAATGCCATCTGAGCAGGTACTTCTTAACTATATCTTAAGAACAATAGCCAAAGATAAGGATATGGCTGGAGTTAAGCTTACAGTGACAGCGGGACCTACAAGAGAGAAGTTAGACCCTGTAAGATTCTTATCTAATAATTCTACTGGAAAGATGGGTTATGCAATCGCTAAGATGGCAATGCTTCGTGGAGCAGAGGTAACGCTTATATCAGGGAAGGTAAGCCTTGAACCAGTGCCATTTGTTAAGATGGTGGATATTGTTTCGGCAGAGGATATGTATAATGAAGTTATCGAAAGTGCTAAAGATGCTGATATTATAATCAAGGCGGCGGCAGTTGCAGATTACAGACCAAGTAATGTAAGTGATGAAAAGATAAAGAAAAAAGATGGAGATATGTCAATTCCTCTTGAGAGAACGAAAGACATAATCGGCACACTTGGAAGCAGTAAAGGAGACAGATTGTTCCTGTGCGGATTCTCAATGGAAACAGAGCATATGCTTGAGAATTCCAAGGCGAAGCTTGAAAAGAAGAATCTGGACATGATAGTGGCTAACAATGTCAAAGTGGCAGGAGCCGGATTTGGCACAGATACTAATGCGGTAACTGTTATTACTAAGGAAGCGGTCGAGGAACTTCCTATGATGAGCAAGGAAGAGGTGGCTGATGCACTTCTTGACAGAATAATGAAAGCAAGACAATAATAGAAAGCAATATAAAACAGGCTGCCAGAGTTTACCGGCAGCCTGTTTTTGCATGAGCGGCGGGAAAAATACGCCGTGCAGAATTGCTACATATCTTCGCCAAGAGCTTTGATTCTTCCGTAAGTACTTAAAAGATATAAGCCTGAAAGACCTACAAGTGCATATATTATTCGGTCTACCATAACTGATCTGAATATAAAATGCACAAGGTTGAAGTTAAGGAATCCGATAAGTCCCCAGTTAAGAGTTCCTACAATGGCAATTGTAAGAGCAATGTAGTCTATAGGTTTAGAATTCATAAAATGCCTCCTTAAAATAGCGGATTTGGTTTTGTGATTAGTATGGAAAATGTGAGATATATAATACTGGTAAAATATGGATTTTATTGAGAAAAAGTGCAAACTTGACGGCTTTAAACCTTGTATCAGCCTGTCTAAAATGCTACAATTACAGTGTTTGTGAATCAGCACAGATAAGTGCGGAAATTATGAGGTTTATCATGGCGGGAAAGAAAGTAGTCAGATACAGAAGAAAACCGAAAGCAGCGGCAATTATATTCGGAATAGTTCTTATATATATTGTGGGTTTTATAGTTATATATGTTTCCAAGGCAAAAGTACAGACATATGAAGTTGAAGTAGGTTCACTTATGAATAATGCTTCATTTACAGCAGTTGCCTTAAGACAGGAGGAAGTCTACAACTCATCATATTCAGGCAATATTAACTATTATCAGCGTGAAGGTACAAAAGTTATGACTGGTGATACAGTGTATACAGTTGATGAGACAGGAAGAGTTTCAGACATACTTGCACAGTATACATCAGGAGATGGCAATGCACTTTCAGATGAGAATCTTACAGTGATTAAGAATACACTTACTAATTACAAGACAGAGTATTCAGATAACGGATTCAGTGCGGTATATGACCTTAAGTCAGATCTTAACGCAACAGTACTTCAGTCTATCAATGAGAACATTATGGCTAATCTTGATTCAATTGTAGCAAGTACAGGAAGTCAGGATTTGTTCAAGACTGTAAAGTCAGATAAGCCGGGAATTGTTGTTTATTCAGTTGATGGATATGAAAGTGTTACAGAGGAATCAATCGGCAGTGTTGATTTTAAGAAAACATCATATGACAAGCAGAGTCTTAAGGCAGAGAAGCTTATTACAGCATCAGATCCTGTTTATAAGCTTATTACAAGCGAGAACTGGTCGTTAATGTTTCCAATTACACAGTCAGATATAGATAAGTATTCGTTATCATCAAAGGATACATTATCAATTAAGTTTACCAAAGATAATATTACAGGAACATTTCCATTCAAGATAGTCAAAGATGGAAAGAATTCATATGGTGAGATTACATTATCAAAGTATATGATAAGATATGCAACAGAGCGATTTCTTGATATTGAGATAATTGTGTCAGGAAAGTCAGGAATCAAAGTACCTGTATCAGCGGTAACTGAGAATGAATTCTACAAGATACCTAAAGAATATCTTATAACCAATGGTGAAAAGGGAGACTATGGTTTCCTTATAGAACAGAGTGACTCAGACGGAAAGCTTAATCAGGTATTCAAGGCTGTTGATATATACCAGTCTGATGATGAGGCAGTATATATCAAGAAAACAGAACTTGCGGCTGGAACAGGTATAATCAAGATGGATTCGAGTGACAGGTTCGTTGTAGGACCGGTTGAAAAGCTGCGGGGTGTATATTGTGTCAATACAGGATATACAGTATTCAAGCTTGTAGAAGTAATAGATGGCAATAATGAATATTACATAGTAAAACAGTCACTTAGTCATGGTGTGTCAATATATGACAGAATAATTCTTGATGCAGACAAGTATTCAGAGAATGAGATGATATATTAAATGTTTTGACATATCAGATTAATGACATTCAGGAGGTATTATGTTAAAGGATAATCTTATTGAAGTAGAAGAACATATTAAGAAAGCATGTGAGAAATCAGGAAGAAATCCAGAAGACGTGTGTCTTGTTGCAGTAAGCAAGACCAAGCCTAATGAGATGCTTATGGAAGTATATGACTGTGGAATAAGACAGTTTGGAGAGAATTATGTTCAGGAGATGGTGGATAAGGTAGATACACTTCCTAAGGATATAACATGGCATATGATAGGACATCTGCAGAGAAACAAGGTCAAATATGTCGTAGGACGTGTAGCAATGATTCATTCTGTTGATTCAGAAAGACTTGCTGTTGCAATATGCGATGAAGCAGTTAAGAAAGGGCTTGTGCAGGATATTCTTATTGAAGTTAATGTTGCCGGAGAAGAGAACAAATTCGGCGTCACATGTGACGAAGCAGAAGAATTTGTAAAGAAAATAGCAGTACTTCCGGGAATTAAGATAAGAGGGTTCATGACAAGTGCACCATTCATTGAGAATCCAGAAGATAACAGAAAGTATTTTAGGGAATTAAAGCAATTACTGGTTGACATCAATAACAAAAACATAGATAATGTATACATGAATGTTTTGTCCATGGGTATGACTAACGATTATATAGTTGCTGTGGAAGAAGGGGCAACTCATGTAAGAGTTGGAACAGCAATATTTGGAGCCAGGGACTATTCACATTAATATGTTTTTGGGGATACTAAAGAAAGTCAGATTATTAGATATAGGAGAGTGTTAATAATGGGAATGTTAGACGGTTTAACTAATATGTTTAAGATGCATGACGATGATGATTTTGATGACGATTACGAAGATTACGATGATGATTACGAAGATTACGATGATGATGATGAGAAGCCATCAGCAAGAAAGAATCTCTTTGGAAGAAATACTAAGAAAGATACAGTAGCAGATGAAGAAGTTTCCTATACAGCAGAGAAGCCAAGATTTGCTTCCAAGTCTAAGGTTGTTCCTATGAAGACACAGTCACCAAGAGGACTTGAAGTTGTTGTAATCAGACCAGAATCTATGGAAGATGCTAAGGAGATAACAGATACACTTCTTACAGGTAAGGCAGTTGTACTTAACCTTGAAGGAATCCATGTTGAGATAGCACAGAGAATAATAGATTATTCTGCTGGTTCTACATATGCAATAAGGGGTAACCTTCAGAAGATAACTAATTATATTTTCCTGGTGACTCCACCTAATGTAGATATTTCAGGCGATATTCCTGAGATAGTAACAGGAGGAATTGATCTTTCATCATTTAACAAGAATGAAAACAGATTTTAATTGATCTTCACAGCCACCCACATATAATGGGTGGCTGTTTAAGTATAAGAATAAGGGAGAATGTTATGAAGTGCATTAATGTAAAATACGAAGGAGAACCAGCATATGATATCGTTATTGAGAGTGGATTCGGAGGTCTTAGTAAAGCTTTTAATAAGCTTGGAATAACAGAAAGAAAGTTATGTATTGTTGCAGACAGCAATGTAGGACCTTTGTATGCTGATGAAGTAAAGGCTGAGCTTGAAAAGACAGGTAATAAGGTATATGTATATACATTTGCAGCAGGAGAAGAGAATAAGAATCTTGATACAGTGCAGGATGTATATGAATATCTTATAGAGAATCATTTTGACAGAAATGACTGTCTTGTAGCACTTGGCGGTGGCGTAGTCGGTGACCTCACTGGATTCTCTGCAGCAACTTATCTTAGAGGAATCAGGTTCATACAGGTTCCTACATCACTTCTTGCACAGGTGGATTCAAGTATCGGCGGAAAGACTGGTGTTGATTTCAGAGCTTATAAGAATATGGTAGGAGCATTTTATCAGCCAAAGCTTGTATATATGAATATGTCAGTGCTTAAGTCTCTTAGCAGAAGACTCTTCAATTCAGGATTCGGAGAGATTATCAAGCACGGACTTATCAAGGATAAGGAATATTACAACTGGCTTAAGGACAATACAGACAAAATCAAGGCACTCGACCCTGAAGCACTTGAACATATGATATATGTAAGCTGCAACATCAAGAGAGAAGTTGTAGAGAATGACCCTAAGGAGAAGGGCGAAAGAGCTCTGCTTAATTTCGGACATACATTAGGACATGCCATTGAGAAAGAGATGAATTTCACACTTTATCATGGAGAGTGTGTTGTACTTGGAATGATAGCTGCACTTAATATATGTGTTGAGCTTGGAACAATCACTGCAGAGGAAAGAGATGATGCTCTTAAGACATTTGCATTATATGAATTCCCTGACCATGTTACAGGCATTAACATTGATGATGTTGTTGCCGTATCCAAGAATGACAAGAAGATGGATGCCGGAAAGGTTAAGTTCATTCTTCTTAAGTCAGTCGGAGATGCTTACATTGACAGAGATATAACTGATGAGCAGATGAGAAGAGCACTTGAAGGTGTTATAAGATAAATGTTTTTAATCACGGAGGTTGAAAGTGAATAATAAAAAGAAAGCGTTCAGCTTGTTATTTTACATAATTGGAATTGTTGTCCTGACTGAATTAGATCAGATTACCAAAGCACTTGCTGAAGCAAAGCTTATGGGAAAACCGGATTTTAAGATAATTGGAGATGCATTTGTGTTCTCATATCTTAGAAACTCAGGTGCAGCATGGGGAATGTTAAGTGGTAAGATTAATCTTTTCCTTGTGTTTACAGTTATAGTACTGCTTATAGTAACTTATGTTATTATTAATCTCCCTGCAACCAAAAAGTACATGCCACTTCTTATAACATGTACATTACTTGTATCTGGTGCAGTAGGAAATTTCATTGACAGGGTAAGATTCGGATATGTAAGGGATTTTATATATTTTAAGCTTATTAATTTCCCTGTATTTAACGTTGCAGACTGTTATGTTACTGTTTCAGTTGTCCTGCTTATAATTCTTATTCTTTTTATCTATAAAGAAGATGATTTCGGATTCTTAAAGTTATCGAAGAAGGGTGATATTAATGAGTGATTCAGTACAGAATTTAATTGCTGAACCAGAGGATAAAGGCACAAGAATAGACAAATATCTGTCACAGGAATTAGAAGATGTGTCAAGGTCAAGAATACAGAAGCTTCTAGATGACGGAGACATCACAGTTGACGGCAAATGTGTGAAATCCAACTACAAGCTTAATGGAACGGAGTACATTACAATAACAATTCCTGAACTTATTGTGCCGGAGATACTTCCGGAAAACATACCTCTGAATATAATATTTGAAGATGATGATGTGATACTGATAGATAAGCCGAATGGAATGGTTGTACATCCGGCTGCAGGGCATTACACCGGAACAGTAGTCAATGCACTCATGTATCACTGCCGTGATAATCTGTCAGGAATTAACGGCGTTATGCGTCCGGGAATAGTACACAGAATAGATATGAACACTACAGGAGTCATTGTTGCCTGCAAGAATGACAAAGCACATAATGACATTGCTGCCCAGCTTGCAGTCCATTCAATAACAAGAAAGTATTATTGTATTGTACATAACCGTTTCAAAGAGGAAGAAGGAACGGTTGATGCACCTATTGGACGTAATCCTAAAGACCGTAAGATGATGGCGATTGATAGAAAGAATGGAAAACGTGCTGTTACACATTACCGTGTTCTTGAGAATTTTGACAAATACAGCTTTATAGAATGTCAGTTAGAGACAGGAAGAACACATCAGATAAGAGTGCATATGGCAAGTATAGGACACCCTATTCTTGGAGATGATGTATATTGTCATGCAAAGACAGGGTACAGATTGCAGGGACAGACACTTCATGCCGGAGTACTTGGATTCATCCATCCTTCAACAGGTGAATATATGGAATTTAAGGCACCGTTGCCGGAATATTTTGAGAAGCTGCTTAAGGATTTAAGAAATGGAGGTAGCAATTGAGACGCAGGGAATTTATAGATATAATATTGAACAGTATTTCAGATACATTTGATATATACCATAATTACTGGTTTGATGGCAGAAAATTTGTTATCTATGCATACAGCTATAATAAGAAGGACAGATTTTCTACAACAGATGATGCCAAGTTGTGGGATTCCAAATGCTACGAGCATCTGTTCTTTATTAACTGTGATACACTTGGAATGAATGAGCTTGATGATCTGTATAATTTTGCAGTAGAAAAGATTGAACCTCATTTTGTAAGAGGAGATGGAAAACTTCCGGCAAAGAATCATATGTATTCACACATATCATTTATAATAATTACGAGAAATCAGGTGCTATCAGATGTTGAGAAGGTACTTAAGGCTAAGAATTTCAGTAAGAATTATATGTTTGGTGCAAGAGGATTTTCCAATATCAGGCTTGCATGCGTTACACCAAGCAGATACAGTGTTATATCTAATAAGGCAGGAACCAAGATTGCAGAATTCCTTACAGAGATATTACTTCATATAGACCATTATGAAGAGTAATTAATAATTGTTAAAGATTTATTTAATTATGCGTAAAATGTGGATTTTACCGAAAAGATAATGTATAATATATTTAAAGTATTTCGTATACAATTGAAACTAGGAGGTAGGAACTATGGATGAGAGAACAGTTATTACTATCGGACGAGAATTTGGAAGCGGTGGACATGAGATAGGCATGAAACTGGCAGAGAAGCTGGGTATAAAGTGCTACGATAAGGAACTGCTTGAACTTGCAGCTAAGGAGAGTGGACTTTGTGAAGAACTTTTCGCATCTCAGGATGAGAAGCCTACTAATAGTTTCCTTTATTCTCTTGTAATGGATACATATTCACTCGGATACACTAATTCATATGTGGATATGCCTATCAACCACAAGGTTTTCCTTGCACAGTTTGATGCTATCAAGAAGCTTGCAGAGAGAGAATCATGTGTTATCGTAGGTAGATGTGCTGATTATGCATTGGAAGATAACCCATATGCTGTAAGCGTATTCATTAAGGCAAGTCTTGATGAAAGAGTAAAGAGAATCAAGAGAATATACGAACTTAATGATTCTAAGGCAGCAGATCTTATCCAGAAGACAGATAAGAGAAGAGCAAGCTACTATAATTACTACTCAAGCAAGAAGTGGGGAGAGGCCAAGAGCTATAACCTTTGCGTAGACAGCGGTATTGTTGGAGTAGATGGTGCAATTGATATGATACTTAAGTTCATCGAAATAAAAGAAAAGAACATGGATAAAGATATTTAATTAACGCTGATATTCACGGTTGGTAAGTTATGGATTATAAAGGCTATAAAAGAACTAAGAAGTTTGATATTAAAAGATGGTTCAAGGGAACGAATTCGATAGTATATCTTGTTATACTTATTGTTATGTTCTTTGGATTGCTTTTTGTATTAAAGACAGTCATTAGCATGCATAATAACAATAAGATTGCTGATGAGACATCGACTGAAGAAGAGACAACTGATACAGAGAGTCAGCCTGAAACACAGACGGAGACTCAGACAATTGCTAAGAACCAGTCCTATTATATCAAGATAAGTTTAGCTAAGCATACACTTGTGGTGTACCAGTTAGATGACAATAAAGAATTTACAATTCCTGTTAAAGCATTCAGGGTTGCAATAGGTCCTAAAGTTGCTCCTGCAGTAACAACCATATCAGAGAAGTCATTATGGAGAAAGATTACTGATATATATTATGTCAGATATTCGTCAAGGCTTGATAATGCTGAATATCTAAGTACAGCAGCATATTACAGTCAGAGTGATAATAATCTTAATCCTCAGTCATATAACACAATAGGTCAGAATGTGTCAGACGGTTCAATTCTTATGACATGTGCCAATGCCAAGTGGATATATGAGAATTGTGGTGCTAAGACAACTGTAGAGATAGTTGATGATTTTGATATCAGTTCAGATATTAAAATTGAAGGCATAAGTCAGATAGCTGATGATGCATATAGAGATCCAACTGATAATACAGGTCTGAATTGAACAATATAATAATAATTAATCCCTTTTCGCTTTTTATAAAGCCGAATGTATGTTATAATAGCTTCATTCGTGTATTTATGAAAGGAAAAGGGATTTTTTATGTCAAACATTATTATTTTAGCAGCAATTATACTTTACCTAGGAATGGTAGTGTGGATAGGCGTAATCTGTTCAAAGAAGAACAGTGATGTAGGAGACTTTTATCTTGGAGGAAGAAAGTTAGGACCAGTCGTTACTGCGATGAGTGCAGAAGCGTCAGATATGAGCAGCTATCTTCTTATGGGGGTTCCAGGACTGGCATATTTATCTGGGTTAGCAGATGCTACATGGACAGCAATCGGTCTTGCACTTGGTACATACCTTAACTGGCTTATTGTTGCCAAGAAGATAAGATTATATTCACATGGTTACAAAGCTATAACAATTCCTGATTATTTTTCTAAGAGATTCGGGGATGACAAGCATGTAATCACATTAATCTCAGCAGCACTTATTGTAATATTCTTTATACCATATACAGCATCAGGATTTGCTGCATGTGGAAAGTTGTTTAACAGTCTTTTAGGTTTTAATTATCATGCAGCAATGATTGTCAGTGCTATTGTTATTGTACTTTACTGTACAATGGGTGGATTCCTTGCAGCAAGTACATCAGATCTTGTACAGAGTATTATTATGACATTCGCACTTGCAGTTGTTGTAATATTCGGAATTGTACAGGCTGGTGGAATGGGAGCTGTACTTGATAATGCCAAGGCACTTCCTGGATATCTTGATATGTTCCGTACACATATTGCTGAAACTAACAGTACAGGAGATTATGGATTCTTTAAGATTGTTTCAACACTTGCATGGGGACTTGGATATTTCGGTATGCCACATATTCTTTTAAGATTCATGGCTATTGAAGATGAGAATAAGTTAAAGATTTCAAGAAGAATTGCTACTGTATGGGTATTCATATCACTTATTGTTGCAACTGGAATCGGTGTAATAGGTCTTACACTTTCTAAGGTTGGTGTTATTGATACACTTACAGGTTCAGAATCGGAGACAATTATTGTTAAGATATCACATTATCTTTCAACATTTAATCCTTTAGCTGCATTTATAGCGGGAATCATCCTTGCAGGTATTCTTGCAGCAACAATGTCAACAGCAGATTCACAGCTTCTTGCAGCTTCATCATCGATATCACAGAACCTTGCAGTTGAGGTATTACATATTAAGATGACTGAGAAACAGTCAATGCTTGTTGCAAGACTTACAGTTGTTGTTATATCAGTTATATCAATATTCTTTGCACTTGACCCAACAAGCTCAGTATTTAAGATTGTTTCATTTGCGTGGGCTGGTTTTGGTGCAGCATTCGGTCCTGTAGTTCTCTGCTCACTTTTCTGGAAGGGAGCCAATAAGTACGGAATTGTATCAGGAATGATTGCAGGTGGTGTAATGATATTTATATGGAAATTCGGAATTGCAAAGCTTGGTGGAATATTTGCTGTATATGAACTTTTACCAGCATTTATCTTTGCAACATTAGTTATTATTGTTGTAAGTCTTGCAACCGGAAAGCCATCTAAAGAAGTTATGGATAAGTTCGAAGAAGTTAAGAATATGAGCAAATAACTATAGAGAAGGTGCTTTATATATGGGATATGCAATCGCGATATGTGATGATGACAGAAATATGGCAGACAGGCTGACTACTTCATTAAAGAATGAATTCGTGAATGCAGGAAGAGATGATGTAATTATTGATTATTATAATAATGGTACACAGTTGCTGGAAGCTTTAAAAGGTAAGATGTATAAAGCAGTACTTCTTGATATTAATATGGAGCCTATGGACGGATTTACTGTAGCAGAGAATATCGGAAAGTCAGGCTATAGAACTAAGATTATATTTGTAACTTCACATGAAGATGTTGTGTATGATACATTTGATTATACGCCATTCTATTTTATCAGAAAGTCAAGGTATGAGACTTATGTACAGAGAGTTGTTAAGAAGCTTGTATTAATAGATGGTTATGAAAAGAGTATTGTTCTTGATGGCAAAGATGGAATTATTACTATTAATTCAGGTGATATAACATATGCAGACAGTGAGGACCATTATCTTACAGTTCATACGGCAGATGGAAATTCCTATGTTATCAGAAAGAATATGACGGAATTCGAGCAGGATATAACAGGTACGGATATAGTAAGGGCTCATAAGAAATATATGGTTAATTACCGGTGTATTTCGAGAATCAATCAGAGTACTAATGAGATTCTTATGAGAGATGGAGAAACTCTCAAGCTTGGAAGAAGCTATAAAGATACATTTATGAAGGGGTATATGCAGTACAGGCACAACAGACAGATATATGAATGATATATTATTAAATATTGTTAATATCAGAATGGCAATAATGATATGTGTAGGAGTAATACTTGTAAGAGAGATATATCTGGTGCTGAAGGGCTATATCGCTAAAGCAGCGTATGTAGTATCGACACTGATTGCTATTGTTATAGCAGCTATTACTTATGGTGTGATATATATTGCAGATGTACAATCTTTAATATATAAAACCGGAATATATGAGTTTTCTGTTATAGTTATATACCTGATATTAATTGCATTTATGAATACATTTAAAATAATCAGGCATGGCAGTTTTACCAGAAAGGATATAATTAATATAGCAGCATTTGTTTTCGTATTATGTCTTAATATCTATCTGCTAATCAGGCTGGGGCTGTCAGATGGCGGGCAGGATACCATGCTGATTATGAACATTATTGTGTTATGTCTGGTGCTTGCGTATATATTCTACAGAACTCTTGTAAGGCTTTATCAGGAGAATTACAAGGGACAAGAGGCTGAACATTTAAGAAATGTAATAGAGTCAGGAGAGGATTATCTTAAAAATGTACAGGCAATGGATAAGCAGGTAAGAACTGTAAGGCATGATATGAACAATCAGCTTCAGGTTATATATGGTCTGCTTTCACAGGAGAGATACGAGGAAGCTAAGGATTTTCTTAAGGAGTACAGTATAAGTCTTGAGAAAACCAAGGAGTATATTCATACAGATAATCCAATATTCAATACGGTTATTAATAATAAGATTGAATATGCCAAGAGCGAAGATATCATAATAACAACAGGGCTTCATAAGACATTAAAGCCTATGCATGGTAATGACCTGTATACGATTATGGGAAATGTGTTAGACAACGCAATAGAGGCTGAACTTAAAGAGGAACTGTGTAACAGGGAAATAGAAATCCGTTCTGTATGGAATGGTAATGATATGGTTATAACTGTAGAGAATTATATTTCGAATTCAGTATTAAATGATAATAAAGAGCTTCATACAAGTAAGCAGGACAAGAAATCACATGGTCTTGGAACTCAGATTATTAAGAAGCTTGTAAAGAAGAACAATGGAACATGTGATTATCATGAAGAAGGTAATATGTTCTGTTGTGAAATAAGATGGTGATAGAGCCGGAACAGTTGGATTAATCCTTCTGTTCCGACTTTTTGCATCTATGTTAATAGTCACCATGGTCGTTCACGACAAAGTTGCTGTCGTTCACGACATTGGTGTTGAAATGGGTAAGATAGTGCAATACTATATAATTAGCTGTACAAACAAATGATAATTAAGGAGGTATTTTAAAATGAAAAGAGTAAAAAATACAGTAGCTTCTGTTGCAATGCTTATGATTATTGCAATGAATATTGCACCATTAGCAGTTAAAGCGGTGCAATATCCTTATCCGTGGGGGTTTGGATTTGACTTTTCTGATGAAGTAGATTATACAGATATAGAAATAAAAAATACATCATCATCAGTTAGAATGACATGTGATATGGCTGATACAGATGGATCGTATCGAGCAAGTGTTTGTGCTGCAACTTCTTATGGAAATATTTATGATGCATCACATGGATATACTTATTATTTTTCAGAAGACACAACATATGATATGCTTAATTGGGTAAATGAAAATGGTTATAATAGAGTTTGCATTAAAGCTATATGTAACTATTGTGATGATGAGTATGGGACAAATTTTACAGGATATTGGAATCCTGATATTTACTAATTAATATTTAACCTGAATTATTCATGGTACAATTATCAGTTTAGATATCGTTCCATGAATAATTCAGGATTAATAATGACAATTCATCACAGCAGAGCATTAATGTTTTGCCGGGTGAAGAAAAACAACTGCTCTTAAAAAGCATGCTTTCGACATCAATGCTTAAATACGAAAAGTTTGATAAGATTGAAGCATCAACCATGACGCTTGTATATTCGTTCTATCCATATAGAAGAAAGCTTGTATTTGATAAGAGGTGAATGTATGGGGAACAGGTCAGTAAAAAAGCTGTGTATTGCAATGATATATCTGATACCGGTTATTATATTCATTAGTACGCTTTCTAAAATGTACAGGGTGTTCTGGAATGTGAACCCATGCATGTCCGATTATTATCTTGCTGTATACGACTGGAAGACAGTTTCTTTTATGGGATTATTCGAGATGATATATGTATCTTTTATATCGATTGTAATTATTAAAAGAAATATGACTTCGAACAGAATAATTCTTTACCAGTCAATGGGAAAATGTGGCGGGACTGCATTAAAAGAGGCATATTAATAACTTTGCTTATTCCAGTGGTTAATTGTTTGATTATATTGCTGACAGGGTTAAGAGAAGGGGCAGTTGTTGGATGTAACTGGAATATTACAGGAAGTCTTGCCAAAACATGGATACCTTACCATGAACTGGCATATGAGAATACATTTGTAGTAATAGCACTTATGTTATTACTGGATATCTTAAGACTACAGATTGTTTATGTGCTTTTATGTCTGTTTTACTGGATTACACGCTCTGCTGTGTGGAGTTTTATCATAATATATTTTAATGTATTACTTTTAACTATAGGTAAAACAGGGCTATTTGACAGATTTGTGATGTATCAGACGGACATGTACATATATGGAATATCTGTGTTTAATAATATAATACTACCGGTTATTATCTGGGCGGTGTGCGCAGCGATGAGTTTTCTGACATTCAGGTTTTATAGAAAGGACATGCTAAAGAACTAATGAAATGTTTTACTAATGTATTCAGGGCAGACCTGAAAAGGTTCTGGAATATTGCTTGGAAAATGTATATAGCATTTGCAGTGTACTGTTTTATGCAGGCTTTTATATTTTTTTCTAATATGGATAAGTTCATTAATAAAGGAAAGATAGCAGCAGTTTCCCTAGGAGACAGTCTTATGGACTTTTTCAAAGGGGCTAAGGAGTTTTATCCTGAAAGGAAGCTGGCGATGGACATACCTGTACTGGAGATATTTGTTCTTTTGTTTCTGCTTTTTATTGTTGCGTATTATATCAATTCAGACAGGAGCGCATTAAGTAAAAGTATAATGATTGCATCACGCTCGCCTGTGTACTGGTGGGTGAGCAAGTACATTATCACAGTATTGTCAGAGCTTGTATATATGATTCTGATAATCATAACATTTGCAGTCAGCGGCTTTATTGTTCTTGGGAATAAGTTCAGTCTGGAAATGCATTTTACATCTAAGGAGAATATCAGGCTGATGCTTGGCAGTGAAGATATAACCATTCAGACAAATGTTGTTTTGTTATTAATGTTATGTACATTGTGTCTTATTACGGCATGCATTATTACATTACTTGTTTCGTATTTGTCTAATTCGATATTTGGATTTATTATCAATCTTTTGCTGTTTATATTCAGCATATGTTATATGAAATGGTTTGGTTTCTATAATTACATGATGATGTACAGAATACCGCATGTATATGGCAAATGGTATCTGGGAGCATTACTGATGGTTGGAATTGATGCGGCTGTGATGGCTGTCGGAATTATATATTCAAGGAAAAGAGATTTTCTGTAGGAGGGTTATAAATGTATATTGAATTAAAAGATGTTAGCAAGAAAATAAAGGGTATTGAGATTCTTAATGAAGTTAATCTGAGAATGGAATCAGGAAAAATATATGGATTCAAGGGAAAGAACGGAAGTGGTAAGACAATGCTTATGCGTGCAGTTGCAGGTCTTATCAAGGTTACAGGAACGGTTGATATTGATGGTAAGATATTAGGGAAAGATGAAATGTTTCCGCCAAGCATTGGTATTCTTATTGAGAATCCGTCATTTATCAGTAATTACACGGGATTTGAGAATCTAAAGACTCTGGCTTCAATCAGAGAGCGGATTGATGATGACAAGATAAGGCAGACACTTACTGAGGTTGGTCTTGAACCGGATGATAAGAGAACATTTAAGAAATACTCATTAGGTATGAAACAGAGATTAGGTATAGCGGCAGCTATTATGGAAGACCCGGATATTATAATTCTTGATGAACCTATTAACGCACTTGATGATTCTGGAACTGAGCAGGTAAGGCAGATCCTTTTAAAGCACAAGCAGAGAGGTGCTTTAATTATCATTGCATGCCACGATGCTGATGAACTGGAATTCCTCTCAGATGAGATTATTGAGATAGCAGAGGGCAGAATACAGCCAAAGAAAGAGAATAAATAAACAAAAAAGTTCCTGCAGCAGATATTGTAAAAATATCAAACTGCAGGAACTTATTCTTTAATCTTCGTCGTTAATATCTTTCTGTGCAACGGCAGCAGCTATAACTGATATGATAACAACAGTAGCAATTATAGCAACTGCAACACCTATAATTGGTCCGATGAATAACATAAAATTCATAATATCACACCTCTTCGAACATATTTATTATAACCATTATATATCGGTTTTATAATATGTACAAGCCACTAGGCATCTTTTTTAGATTCTTTTTCCTGTTTTGCGAGGTTCTTATTAGCTGTTGAAAGCATAAGCTTAATTCTGTTTAACTGGTTAACCTCAGAAGCACCTGGGTCATAATCTACAGCAATTATGTTAGCTTCAGGATATGCTGCACGAAGCTCTTTTATAACTCCCTTACCTACAATATGGTTAGGAAGACATGCAAACGGCTGACAGCATACGATATTACCCACGCCATGGTGGATAAGTTCAATCATTTCTCCTGTAAGAAGCCATCCCTCACCAGTCTGGTTTCCAAGGGATACGAAGTCCTTAGCGTAATTGGCAGTCTCACTGATCTTAGATGGAGCATCGAATCTCTTGCTTTCTGCAAGTGCCTTAGTTCCGGCTTTTCTGAAGCCTTCAAGAATCTTTATAAGTGTGCCGGAAACAATAGCCCCCTTCTTGGGTGTCTTTAATAATTCATGCTTATATGTTGAGTTCTGCATGCAGTAGAGAAGGAAGCCCATAAGGTCAGGCATAACAGCCTCAGCACCTTCTGCTTCAAGTAACTCGATAATGTGGTTATTGGCAGCAGGCATGAACTTAACAAGAATCTCTCCAACAACACCAACTCTAGGTTTCTTGATATCCTTAAGTGGAATATTATCAAAATCTTTAACAATAGCACGGAGATTCTTATTGAATTCCTTCATATGAACCTTATCCTTAGTAAGCTGCTCGATGCAGACCTTCTTCCATTTTTCATGAAGTGCATTAACTGAACCTGGAACTGCCTCGTAAGGTCTTGTACGGTATACAACATTCATGAAGATATCACCGTATTCAACAGCCATCATAGCTTTCTTAAGCATTGGTATGTCATAGCTGAAGCCCGGATTAGACTCAAGTCCCTGTGCACTAAGTGAGATTACAGGAACATCTGGAATACCAGCCTTTATAAGCGCTCTTCTGATGAATCCGATATAGTTGGAAGCACGGCATCCACCACCTGTCTGTGACATAATAACAGCAGTTCTTGAAAGGTCGTATTTACCTGACAGAAGAGCGTTCATAATCTGTCCGACTACCATAAGTGAAGGGTAGCATGCGTCGTTGTTAACATATTTAAGACCTACATCTACTGATGACTTGTTGTCATTTTCAAGGACTTCAATGTTGTAGCCACATGAATTAAGGGCAGGACCTAATATGTCAAAATGTATTGGTGACATCTGAGGGCAGAGAATTGTGTAATTCTTTCTCATATCCTCAGTGAACAGTACTCTGTGGTATGCAGAAGACTGAATTTTTCTCTGGTAATTCTTCTGTTCACGAACTCTTAATGCTGCGATAAGAGAACGTACTCTGATTCTTGCAGCACCTAAGTTATTAACCTCATCAATCTTAAGTACTGTATATATCTTTCCAGACTTTGTAAGTATATCGTTTACAGCGTCAGTAGTAACAGCGTCAAGACCGCAGCCAAATGAGTTAAGCTGGATAAGGTCAAGATTATCTACTGTCTTAACATAGTTAGCAGCAGCATAAAGTCTTGAATGGTACATCCATTGGTCGAGGATAATAAGAGGTCTTTCTACTGTTCCTAAATGTGCAACACTGTCCTCTGTAAGTACTGCAAGTCCGTATGAATTAATAAGCTCAGGAATACCGTGGTTTACTTCAGGATCGACATGGTAAGGACGTCCGGCAAGTACGATACCGCGCTTTCCTGTCTCATTAAGGTATTGGATTACCTCTTCGCCCTTCTTTCTCACATCATTTCTGCAAGCCATCATTTCGTTCCATGCGTCATGGACTGCTGACTTAACCTCAGAAGCAGAGATGTAAGAGAATTCTTCAACAAGTCTCTTTACAAGCTTTTCTTCACTCTCGAATGACATGAATGGATTTCTGAAATCTATATTATTATCCTTAAGTTCTTCTACATTATTCTTAATGTTCTCAGCATAAGAAGTAACGATAGGGCAGTTGTAATGATTGTTAGTGCCTTCGTATTCGTTATGCTCATATGGTACACATGGGTAGAAGATAAATTTAACTCCCTGCTTAAGAAGCCACATGATATGACCATGAGCAAGCTTTGCAGGATAACACTCTGACTCAGATGGAATTGATTCAATACCTAATTCGTAAAGCTTGTGGCTTGACTGAGGTGAGAGTACAACTCTGTATCCGAGCTTCGTGAAAAATGTATACCAGAATGGATAGTTTTCATACATATTAAGAACTCTTGGAATACCTACAGTACCTCTTGTAGCCTTTTCTTCTGAAAGAGGCTCGTAATCAAAGAGTCTGTGGAACTTATAATCGAAAAGATTAGGAAGCTTTTCTTTGTTCTTCTCTTTACCAAGTCCACGTTCACATCTGTTACCTGTAATAAACTGTCTTCCGCCAGAGAATTTGTTGATTGTAAGGTGACAGCTGTTAGTACATCCTTTACATCTTGTAAGCTTTGTCTCATATGTAAGAGAGTTAATCTTATCTATAGAAAGCATAGATGATTCTGATATACCGTCATATCTTTCTCTTGCAATAAGAGCAGCACCGAAAGCACCCATGATACCTGCAATATCAGGTCTGATTGCCTGAACGCCTGTAATCTTCTCAAAACTTCTAAGTACAGCATCGTTGTAGAATGTACCACCCTGAACAACGATATGCTTGCCTAAATCATCAGGGTCAGAAATCTTGATAACCTTATATAAAGCATTTTTAATAACAGAATAAGCGAGTCCGGCAGAGATATCTGCAACTTCAGCACCTTCCTTCTGTGCCTGCTTAACCTTTGAATTCATGAAGACTGTACAACGAGTTCCTAAGTCAATAGGGTGGTTCGCAAATAAAGCAGCCTTGGCAAAGTCCTGAACTGTGAAGTTGAGAGATTTTGCAAATGTTTCTATGAATGAACCACATCCAGATGAACATGCTTCGTTAAGCTGTACTGAATCTACAGTCTGGTTTTTAATCTTGATACATTTCATATCCTGTCCACCGATATCGATGATACAGTCTACTTCTGGATCGAAGAAAGCAGCAGCGTAGAAATGTGAAACTGTCTCAACTTCACCCTCATCTAACATAAGAGCAGACTTGATAAGTGCTTCGCCGTAGCCTGTTGAACATGACTGTACAATCTTGGCTTCTGGTGGAAGCAGAGTATATATTTCTTTAATAGCTTTAATTGTTGTGGCAAGTGGTGAACCATTATTGCTTGAGTAAAATGAGTAAAGAAGATTACCGTCCTCATCAACTAAAGCAACCTTGGTTGTTGTTGAACCTGCATCGATTCCGAGATAGCAGTTACCATTGTAAGATGCAATATCTGCAGTCTTGACATGATGTGAGCTGTGACGCTTTGTGAATTCATCATATGCAAACTGGTTCTCAAAAAGAGGTTCCATACGTTCAACCTCAAATTCGAGCTTAATCTTGCCCTTAAGTCTTGTGATAATATCTGTTACAGGAACACATACATCTTCACTGTAATTCATTGCCGAACCAACAGCAGCGAATAAGTGAGAGTGGTCAGGAGCGATGATTTCATCTGGTCCTAAGCTTAATGTACGGATAAATGCCTGTCTTAACTCTGATAAGAAATGGAGTGGTCCTCCTAAGAATGCAACATTACCACGAATTGGCTTACCACATGCAAGACCACTGATTGTCTGGTTTACAACAGCCTGGAATATAGATGCTGAAAGGTCTTCTTTAGTAGCACCTTCATTGATAAGCGGCTGGATATCAGTCTTGGCAAATACGCCACATCTTGCAGCAATAGGGTATATTGACTTATAGTTCTTGGCATATTCATTAAGTCCCATTGCGTCTGTCTGTAACAGAGTTGCCATCTGGTCGATGAAAGAACCTGTACCGCCGGCACATATTCCGTTCATTCTCTGGTCTATACCATTAGTAAAGTAGATAATCTTGGCATCTTCACCACCAAGCTCGATTGCAACATCACACTGTGGAGCATAATCCTGAAGAGCAGTAGACACGGCTACTACCTCCTGTGTGAATGGCACTTCTAAATGCTTGGCAAGAGTAAGTCCACCTGATCCTGTGATAACAGGATATACTTCAAACTCACCAAGTTCAGCCACTGCCTTTTCAAGAAGTGACTGGAGTGTTTCCTGGATATTCGCAAAATGCCTTTCGTAATCTGAAAATAAAATATTATTATTATCATCTAAAACAGCGATTTTTACAGTTGTTGATCCAATATCAATACCTAATTTGAATTTCTTCATAACCTAATACAGCTGCAGCTGTCCTCCTTAAAATAAATATACAAAAGTTACCCATTGCATAGTGTTTTTGGCGAAAAAACGCAGAATATGTCATTTTCTATGCAACTTATGCATTATAGAGTAAAAAAGAATAAATTTCAATATTAATAGGAAATAATAAATTAGCTTTAATATTTATAGTTGATATTTTTATTAAAATTTAAGAACTTAAGGGTAAGTTTAATTGACATCATATTGTGAGGTTTATTATAATTTCTTGTATATGATTATGAATTATAAGTCTGTAACATGTGTAAGACTGAAAGGAACATTTTATGAACTGGTTTGCTAAATTCGAGAAGAAATTCTCTAAATATGCGATTAAGAATCTTATGTTTTATATCATAGTCCTTTATGCAATAGGATTCGTGATGAATACATTCTTCAATGGATTATATGACGCATATTTTTCACTTGATTTCGCCATGATATTCAAAGGACAGGTATGGAGACTTGTTACATTTATTGTACAACCACCTTCTAACAGCATAATATTTGTGGTATTTGTACTGTATTTCTATTATCTGATAGGCTCAGTACTTGAAAAAATATGGGGCGCATTCAGATTTAATGTATACTTCTTCACAGGAGTTATCCTTAATATACTTGCATCGCTTATTATCTATCTTGTGTTTGGATTAAGCTTTAAGTTAAGTACTAATTACATTAACCTTGCATTATTCATGGCATTCGCCATGGAACAGCCTGATATGGAAGTATTATTATTCTTCATTATTCCAATCAAGATTAAGTGGATGGCAATACTTGACGCTGTAGTATTCGGAATAACTATCGTATTCGGATATCTTGTGCCATTCCTCCCACAGAATGTATGGTACAGCCTTTACATGGCAGGATTCCTTGCACCATCAGCAATTATGTGCTATGCCAACGCAACAGCGGCGCTTGTATCAATGCTGAATTTCATAATATTCTTCTTCCTGTACAAGAAAGGCCCTGCAAAGAGCAGTACACAGAGAAACTTTGACAAAGCAATGAGAACAGCAAAGAAAGCACAGCAGAATGCAAGGAAAGACTACTGGCAGCAGAATAGTGGCGCACAGTCTGGCACATATGGTTCTGCGTCATCAGATAACAGAGCACAGCAAAGTCAGGCACAACACGCGAAGCGCGGCGTGCCGAAGCACAGATGTGCAGTATGCGGAAGAACAGAGCTTGACGATGAAAACCTTACATTCAGATTCTGCTCAAAATGCGCAGGCAACTACGAATATTGTTCCGACCACTTATATACCCACATCCACGTAACCGGTGATAAACAGTAATCAGCCGGGGTAGAAGTGTAAGCAAAGAGAGACAGGGACGGTGTCAGAATTGAATTTTCTGAGTTGTGTGGGAGTTAAAGCCAGTGTTTGCGAAGCACGGTTCAAAAAATCACGTTCAAGCGTAGCACGTTGATTTTTTGAACAAAAAAGCGAAGCAAAAACTGGCTTTTACTGCCACTAAACGAAGAAACCTGAAATACTGACACCGTCCCTGCCTTTCTTTGCGTATCCTTCCACCCACCAAAAAGCTTGTTAAATAAAAAACTTAGTTGATTTGACAGCCAAATGTGGTATTATATTCTAGGTATGTGTTTGAAACGAATTTAATTATTTTGGAGGAAAGAATGAAAAAGACTAAAATTATTTGTACAATGGGTCCTAACACTAACGACAGAAACCTTATTAAGAACCTCGCGTTAGCAGGAATGGACATTGCAAGATTTAATTTTTCTCATGGTGATCATGAGGAGCAGGCAGGAAGATTTGCCTTAATTAAGAGTGTAAGAGAAGAACTTAATATTCCTATTGCAACACTTCTTGATACTAAGGGACCTGAGATTAGAACAGGTGCTGTTAAGGATGACAAGAAGGTTACACTTGTAGAGGGACAGAAGTATACATTAACAACAAGAGAAGTTCCAGCAGATGACAAGATTAACATGGTAACATATGCAGGTCTTCCAGAAGACGTTACTACAGGTAACATTATTCTTATCGATGATGGTCTTATCGAGCTTAAGGTTGATAAGGTTGAAGGTACAGAAATCGAATGTACAGTAATCAATGGTGGTGAGCTTGGTTCTAAGAAGGGTGTTAACGTTCCTAACGTAAGCATCAGACTTCCAGGTATCACAGAGAAAGATAAGGAAGATATCATCTTTGGTGTTGAGCAGGGATTTGATTTTATCGCAGCTTCATTTGTAAGAAATGCAGCATGTATCGAAGAAATCAAGCACCTTCTCTGGGAACATGATTCTGATATTCCTGTAATTGCTAAGATTGAAAATGCAGAGGGTATTGATAATATAGATGAAATCATCAGAGTTGCTGATGGTATCATGGTAGCCCGTGGTGATATGGGTGTTGAGATTCCTGCTGAAGAGGTTCCACATATCCAGAAGGAAATCATCAAGAAATGTAATGCAAAGTATAAGCCGGTTATCACAGCTACACAGATGCTTGATTCAATGATAAGAAATCCAAGACCAACAAGAGCCGAGGTTACTGATGTTGCCAACGCTATCTATGATGGAACAGATGTAGTTATGCTTAGTGGTGAGACAGCTAATGGTAAGTACCCATTAGAGGCTGTTAAGATGATGGTTAAGATTGCAGAAAGAACAGAGCAGGAGATTAAGGGACATTCAATTGAATATTCTAATCTTCACAGCAAGAGAAGTATTTCAAGTGCTGTATGTAATGCAACAGTACAGACAGCTTATAATCTTGGAGCTAAGGCTATTATCTGTCCTACAATTTCTGGATTCACAGCAAGACTTACATCTAAGTTAAAGCCAGATACAGAGATTATCGGATGTTCACCATACGATAATGTTCTTAGAAAGATGCAGATTTACTGGGGCGTAAGACCTCTTAAGACAGCAACAGAGGTTTCTACAGATAAGATTATCGACCATGCATTGGTAGCTTCTGAGCATGCTGGTTATATTGAAGAGGGCGATACAGTAATTATTTCTGCTGGTATTGCAACATCTTCTGAATCTTCATCTAAGAGAGGACTTACTAACACAATGAGAGTTGTTACAATCTAATTCTATTTTGACATATTCTGTTTATGATAAATTTGTTTCAAAATCAGGCTTGATTTTAATAATTTAATATGTTATAAGTATTACACAATTTATATTACAAAGCGTTGATGGAAACAAGTAGGTTATTACTGAACTTACAGAAAGCTGCCGGTTGATGAGAGGCACAAGGGTAAGGATAGCTGAATACATTCTGGAGCAGCGAACTGAAAGCATATTGCAAGTAGGGGTAGCCGGAGTAGCACACGTTATAGTGCATGAGTCCATGTTGGTGGACTTAATGAGGTGACAGATGCGAGTCTGTCATGAATAAAGGTGGTAACACGTAAGTTTAGGCTTTCGTCCTTTGCAAGAAGGGCGGAAGCTTTTTTTGCACGAGTAGCGATGAGAATTCATCAGATGTGGCACAATCATGCTTACTTGAATTGTGGCAAATGCGGTTGAATTCGAGGAAAAAAGAAAAGAGAGGAAACTAAGATGACACTTTACGACGAGTTAGTTGCAAGAGGTCTTATTGCACAGGTAACAGATGAGGAGCTTATCAAAGACCTTATTAACAATGGAAAGGCTACATTTTACATAGGCTTTGATCCGACAGCGGACAGCCTTCATGTAGGACACTTTATGGCACTCTGCCTTATGAAGAGACTTCAGATGGCAGGAAACAAGCCTATTGCCTTGGTTGGCGGCGGAACAGGTATGATTGGAGATCCATCAGGCCGTTCTGATATGAGAAAAATGCTTACACCAGAGCAGATTCAGCACAACTGTGACTGCTTTAAGAAGCAGATGGAAAGATTTATTGATTTCTCAGATGACAAGGCATTACTTGTAAATAATGCTGACTGGCTGCTTAATCTTAACTATGTAGACCTTTTAAGAGAGGTCGGAGCATGTTTCTCAGTTAATAACATGTTAAGAGCAGAGTGCTACAAGCAGAGAATGGAAAAGGGATTGAGCTTCCTTGAATTCAACTACATGATTATGCAGTCATACGATTTCTATATGTTATACCAGAAATACGGCTGTAACTTACAGTTTGGTGGAGATGACCAGTGGAGCAATATGTTAGGTGGAACAGAGCTTATCAGAAGAAAGCTTGGTAAAGACGCTTCAGCCATGACAATCACACTTCTTCTTAATTCAGAGGGAAAGAAGATGGGTAAGACTGCTTCAGGTGCAGTATGGCTTGATCCTAATAAGACAAGTCCTTATGATTTCTACCAGTACTGGAGAAATGTTGATGATGCAGATGTTCTAAAGTGCATCCGTATGCTCACATTCCTTCCGATTGAAGAGATTAACAAGATGGATAGCTGGGAAGGTGCACAGCTTAACAAGGCTAAGGAAATTCTTGCTTACGAGCTTACAAAGCTTGTACATGGTGAGGAGGAAGCTAAGAAGGCAGAGTCTACAGCTAAGGCAATTTTTACAGGTGGAGATGCAGCTAATATGCCTACAGCAAAGCTTGAGGCTGACAGCTTTACAGATGATGAAATCGACGCAATTAATCTTGTATATGGTGCTGGACTTGCAGCTACTAAGTCAGAAGCAAGAAGAACTATCCAGCAGGGCGGTGTTTCTGTTGACGGCGAGAAGGTAGCTGATATAGCAGCAAAATTCCCTAAGAGCATGTTCGAGGGTGAAGGTGTAGTTGTTAAGAAGGGTAAGAAGTCTTTCGTTAAGGTTTCTGTTAACTAATAATTAAGATATTAATAAAGGGATTATGAATATTGAGTGGTTAACTCATTTAGTTTCATAATCCTTTTTTGATAAGTGATATGTATTTAATATAGAGATGAGCAAAACGCATTGATTTAAATATAGAATTCGGCAGTTGTTTTCTGCAAATTGAAAAGATTGAAAATCAGGGCATAGCAAAGCTGACGTAAGTCCGATACCTACGCAAAAGAGAAGTATGAGAAGTTCTTTATCATGCAATTCGTTTTACGGCTTTAAGTTTACGGTAGGATTGCCCTGTGCAGGTGGTGATTGTAGCAACTGCCAACAGACTGATATGGACAAGAGTATTCAAGTTGGTAACAGACGACTTGTTCCTTACCCACATACGTTCCTGTCCGGTATTTTTGCAACTGGTTGTGAAGTGAAAAGACGGATGTCTTTCAAAATTTCTTGACGATAGATAACAATCAGCTCCTCTCGGTGAATTGATTTTGACAACTTAATTATACCATTGTGAGTTGATTGTTTCTATAAATTTATAGTGATAAAAGAGGTTGTCATGCCTCGCAAGCCCGCATAAATACTGAATGTGGGGAGTTTTGCTCATGGCTATTTAATAGATTGAGAAGGTGAGAATAGTGAGGAGAACAAAGGAAGAAGCAGAAGAAACAAGAAATAAAATCATAGAAGCATGTTATGAAGTTATTCTTGAAAAAGGTTATGAGAAGATGACCAGAGATGATATTGCTTCAAAACTTGGAATGACAAGAGGAGCAGTAAACTGGCATTTCAAAGACAAAGAAGAAATGTATATTGTTACACTTTCATATGTTTTAGATAAACTAAAGAATATGAGAGATGAGTATATTAATAATGATAATCTGACGGTAAAAGAGAAACTTCATGGATTATATATGGAGCCTGTACAGAATGCTGAATATTTTCATTTCATTAATCATATTCCACATTATCTGCTTCAGAAAGATGAGTTCAAATGTATAGAAAAAAGAAAGAATGATAATAGAGTATGGTTTATGGAGTATATGAAAGATTGTCTGTGCCAATATGAGAAAGAGAATAACTGTATTCTGAATAATTCAAAAGATACAATTGCACAGATGATGTATCTTTTGTATGAAGGACTTCATAATAGAAATACAAGTAAAGAATATGAAACTGTTGATTTTATAGCACACTTGGATGACTATTTTGAACTTATTATTAAATAATTATTAAGTAATTATAATAAATAGATTGACATGGGTTAGTTTTAGTGATATACATACATATATAAATGTATAATAACTTAGCGGAAATGACAAAGAGGTCACAACTAATATATACCTGAAGGTATTATTATTGCTGACCTCTTTTTTATACAGATTGATATTTATTCAAGGTTATAGTTCTGTTGGTATGGTTATTATCATAAAACATACGTGTTAAGGAGGAATAATATGGACAACACAAAAAAAGAAAAGAAAATTCGTTTTCCACATGAGTTTATAATCATACTGGCTCTTGTGGTACTGGCATGTATACTTACATACATTGTGCCAGCAGGTAACTATGCAAGAGTCAAGACAGAATCAGGTACTTCGGTTGTTGATGCAACAAGTTTTTCTTATGTAGAATCAACACCAGAAAGCATTTTTAAGATTCCGGAAGATATAGTTGAAGGATTCTATAATGCAAGACAGCTTATATTTGCGATACTTATATTTACAGGTGGTATGCAGATTATTATGGCAACAGGAGCAATGCAGAATCTTACAGGTATAATTATTCATAAATTCGGAAAGAAGCAGTCGCTTGCTATAGCAATAATAATGGCAGTAGTTGCGGTTCTTAGTTCACCTATGGGATATAATCCATTTATAGCTTTTGTGCCATTGGGATTATATCTTGCAGTTTCTATGGGATATGATGCAGTTGTTGGTGTTGCAATATTCTGTCTGGCAGCTGCAATGGGACCTAATGCTGGTATGCTTAATCCTTCAACAACAGGTGTAGGTAATGAACTTGCAGGACTTCCAACATTCTATGGATTTGGTTACAGATGTGTAGGTTTCGTGTTAATCACAGCAGTTACGATAATATATGTAATCAGATATGCTAATAAGGTTAAGGCTGATCCAACAAAGAGTCTGGTATATGGAATTCCACAGAATATTTCATATGAAGATGATGGCAAAGAAAAGAAGATATCAGTAAGACAATTATTAGTATTAATTGGCGTTCTTGTTGGAGTAGTAATTCTTATTATAGGTTGTACAAAGCTTAGCTGGGGATTTAAACAGATGTCAGCATTCTTCCTTGTATTCGGACCTGTATGTGGACTTATATATGGAACAAAGCCTAATGAAATATGCAATCAGTTTGTTGATGGATGTAAGATGGTTGTAAGAGCAATTATACTTATTGGTATGGCATATTCTATTTCAGTTGTATTAAAGAATGGTAATATTCTTGATACTATTGTATATGGAGTATCTAATCTTCTTAATTATATACCTACATGGCTTCAAGCACCGGGAATGCTTGTTATACATACTATCATTAACTTCTTTATAACATCAGGTAATGGTCAGGCTGTTGTAACTATGCCAGTTATGCTCCCAGTTGCTAATATAATTGGTATGTCACCAGAAACAGCAATTCTTGCTCTTAATTATGGTGATGGATTTACTAATATCATATTCCCACATTCAGCAGCACTTATGAGCTTCCTTGCATTGTCAAATGTTCCATATCAGAAATGGCTTAAGTTTGTAGGTAAGCTTGTCCTTATATGGTATGTAATCGGTTTTACATTACTGATAATTGCACAGGCTATAGGATACTAAGCTGGTTAAAGAGGACTAAGATGGAAAAAGGTTATGCAAAGAAAGCAGCAGTTTTATCAGTTTCAACCATTACAATTCTTGGAAGTACCGCGGTTTCCCCGGCATTATCCGGAATAAAAAGCGCATTTCCACAGATGAGCGATGGCTGGATTCAGATGATACTGACGCTTCCAATAATACTTATTATTCCGTCCTGCTTATTGTGCAGATATGCAATAAGCAGGATGGGACAGAAAAATGTATTATTAATGGGTATAATAATATATCTTATCGGAGGTCTTGGTTCAGGTCTGGCACCTGACTTCTATATTCTTCTTGCATGCAGGGGAATATTGGGAATAGGGTGCGGACTGATAACCCCAATGGCACAGAATCTGATAAGCAACAACTTTACAGGCGAAACAAAGCACATGCTTACATCCTACTCGGCGTCGGCGTCATATCTGATGGGAATAATCGCATCATTTTTAGTTGGACGGCTGGTTGGAATTAACTGGAGAATGGCATTTCTTATATATCTGATTGCAATTGTAGTGCTTGTGTTAAATGTTATATACCTGCCGGATGATAAAAATGTAAGACGGGAAACTATAAGAATGAACAAGGAAATTAATGTAAAAGCCATATTGGTAATGATTGCAATGTTTGGCATAAATGGCGCGTTTTATACATTTTCAGCAAGTATTTCTTTATTCATGAGAACCGAGGGCATAGGTAATGAGACAAGCTCCGGAATAGTTGTTTCGGCATTTATGATATGTGGCTTTATAGTAGGTCTTGTTGTTCATCCGGTAAAGAAGATTTTAAAGGAATATATGGCAGTCCTTGGATGTTTCCTGATGGGAGCTGGATATACGCTGCTATCATGTGTGCACAGTATTCCGTTTTTTATGATTGCCGCAGCAATGGTTGGTGGAAGCTACAGCATTTTATATCCAGAAATATTTACCAAGATAAGACAGACAGCAAGAAGTGAAGAAGAAACAACGACACTTGTAACATATACAACAGCATGTATGTTCCTTGGACAGGCGCTCTCCCAGTATATTCTAAGAGGCATGGAACACATAGCCGGTGTATCAGGTTACAGATTCAGATTTATATTTGTCGGAGTGATGTTGTTCGTAAGTATGTCAGGGTGTATTATAAAAAATGTATATGTTAGTAGAAAATATTGTGATTAGAGAGGCGGCAGCATTATGATATTAGATAATGAAAAAGTAAAAAAGGCTATAGAATTTATAAAGGCAGAAGATGAGAATACAACAAAAGAAACACTTGCAATGTGTCAGATTCCTGCACCATCACATCAGGAAAAGGAAAAGGCTGAATATGTTATGAAAAAATTCGAGGAAATCGGTCTATTAGATGTACATATGGATGAAGTCTGGAATGTGCATGGAACATGGAAGGGAAATGGTGATGGTCCTGTAATTATGCTGGCTGCACACACAGATACAGTATTTCCAATTGATACTGATGTAACTGTCAGGAAAGAACGAAATAGATACTGTTGTCCGGGAATTAATGATGATACTCATGCAGTGGCAGAGATAATGGCTGTTGCCAAGGCTATGGTTAAATATGACATACATACTAAAGGCGACATTATATTCTGTGCAAATGTATGCGAGGAAGGTTTGGGAGATTTAAAGGGTGTGAAATACATTTTTAATAATTCTGATAATATAGATGCATTTGTTTCGGTTGACAATCCTGTGACTGGCGGTGTTGTATATACTGCAACTGGAAGCCACAGATATCAGGTTACATTTACAGGCAATGGCGGACACAGCTTTGCGGACTTCGGTCTTCCGAATCCTATACATGCGATGGGAAGGGCAATTGCTGCAATATCTGATTTTAAAGCACCAAAGCTTCCTAAGACAACATTTAATGTCGGTGTGATTAATGGTGGAACATCTGTGAATACGATATCAGCATCAGCAACGATGCTTATGGATATCCGTTCAGACAGTGATGAGGAGCTTGAGTGCCTGACTGATGAATTCGTTGAGGCGGTAGAAAAGGCTGTCGAGGATGAGAATGCAAGATGGGATTCCGATAAGCCTCAGGTTAAGGCAGATATCGAGGTCAAAGGAGTAAGGCCTGCTGGAACACAGGAGCCGGATTGTCCGATTGTAACAGCAGCATTTGAAGCAGCGAAAATTCTTGGAATCGAGCCCGAATTAAGGGATGAGAGCAGCACAGATGCTAATATTCCTATAAGCATGGGAATTCCGGCAATAACAATTGGACGTGGTGGTAACGAAGGTGGTGTACACACTGTTCATGAATGGTTTGAACCTGTAGAGGCATGGTTAGGTCCGCAGAGAGATTTTCTTTTAATGCTGATGCTTGCCGGATATGAGGATGAATATGAACCTGTAATAGGGAAAAGAAACCTGTGATACTTGAGATGTCTTGAAAAGCAGACAAAAATGGAGAAAAGTATGAATAAAGAAATATATGATAAGTTTATTGAAGATAATAAGGATGAGGCTGTCAGTCTACTTATGACTCTTGGAAAGATTCCTGCACCAAGCCATCATGAGGATAAGAGAGCAGAGTTCTGTAAGAAGTGGTTTGAGAATGAAGGCTGCAATGAGGTGTGGATAGATGAGGCGAAGAATGTTGTATGTAAATTCAATTGTGACAAGTATGATGAAATAACTGTATTTATGGCACATACAGATGTTGTATTTGACGATACTGAAGAGCTGCCTATGACGAGAGATGACAATATACTCCGGGCACCTGGTATAGGAGATGATACATCTAATCTCGTTAATCTTATGATGGGAACAAGGTTTCTTATTCAGAATAAAGACAGATTAAAAACAGGTGTTATGATTGTGGCAAACAGTTGTGAAGAAGGACTTGGTAATCTTAAAGGATGCAAGGAAATATTTAATAACTATGGAGACAGAATAAAACGTTTTTATTCATTTGATGGATATATGTCACAGTGTACAAGCGTTGCTGTTGGTTCACACAGATACAGAATTCAGGTTGTAGGTGAAGGTGGACATTCATATCTTGATTTTGGTAATGATAACGCTATACAGATAGCGGCGGAACTGATAACAGAATTATATAAGATAGAACCACCGGCAGATGAGAAAACTACATACAATGTGGGGCGTGTTGAAGGCGGAAGTACAGTTAATTCAATTGCACAGGATACAGTTATTCTGTATGAATACCGTTCAAGCAGTGAAAAATGTCTTCAGATAATGAAAGATAAGCTTAATGAAGTTATTGGAAAATTCAGAGACAATGGAAAGAAAATCAATCTCGAAATACTAGGAATAAGACCAGGTTGTGGAGAAGGAGATAAGTCAGAGCTTAAGGAATGGACGGATAAAAATATTGAACTTATCAGAAATTACTATGATGGAGAAATGGATCTTGGTCCATATTCAACGGATGCCAACATACCATTATCTAAGAATATCCTTGCTAATACTATTGGTACAATAAAGGGTGCTAATGCCCATAAGCGTGAGGAGTGGGTTGACCTTAATTCTCTTCCACAGGGTATGGGCATTGTCCTTAGTCTTATAGGAAGTTATCTGAATGATTAATACATTTATAACTGTTTAATATCTTTAATGTCGGTGTCAGCAACCATAGAATAGTTAGTGTAATATACAACGAATCCCGGTTTGGCACCGGCAGGCTTCTTAACTTCCTTCTTTAATACATAATCAACTTCAACCTTTTCCTGCTCACGTCCTTTAGAGTAGTAGGCGGCAAGGCTTGCAGCTTCTTCAAATGTTCTGTCAGGAACTTCCTTTCCATCAGTCTTAAGAAGTACATGGGAGCCTGGCATCTGCTTGGCATGAAACCACCAGTCATTACCGTTGCCTGTCTTGAATGTAAGTTCGTCATTCTGCATGTTATTCTTTCCAACAAATATATCAAATCCATCACTTGAAACAAAATGCATTGGCTTGTTGGCTGTGATTTTGTGCTTTCCTTTAACAGTCCTCTTAATATATCCTGTTTCAATAAGTTCTTCTTTAATGTTAGAAAGGTCAGCCTCAGTCACTGATATCTCAATCGCATTGATAATTGATTCAAGGTAGCTTATTTCTTCAGTAATCTCCTGAATAAGACGGATTCCGGCTTCATAAGTTCTCTTAAGCTTATTATATCTTGCAAAATATTTGTTAGCATTCTCAATTGGTGTGAGAGTGTTATCAAGAGGAATCTTAATTGTAGTGTTATCATAGTAATTAAGTGCTTCATATTCCTTAGAACCAGCAGGAATACTGTAAGCGTAAGTTGTAAGAAGCTCGCCGTAGATACGGTATTTGTCTTTTTTCTCAGTATCCTTTATCTGCTTTTCCTGAATGTCAAGTTTCTTGTAAGCCCTTTCAAGGTGTGTTGTGACAATTCTTCTTATATCAACAGATTTCTGGTGGATTCGTGTCGCAATCTCTTTCTGTCTGTAATAATCGATAATCAGTCTGCTTATTGAATCATATTCTGTGTGATTATCGTACATAGAAAGCTTCACAGCAGCGAATTCAGCAGGCACACCATTGTCAGTTACCATCTCAGGGTGGTATATTCCATTTCTTACATCAGACATAAGCGCGTCAAATGCATTGAATAACGAAACTTTCATAGGTTCAGTAAGGCAGTTGGCAGGATGACCGCCGTCAACTCCGGCACGGTATGCAAGCTCTTCGGCTATGCATGTGCTTATTCCTGTGTAGCTTGAAAGCAGCGCTTTAACAACAGCTACAGGCTTGGTGAATACTGTCTCCTCAAAATGCTTTCTGTCAGCTTCAAGAGGATTGATTTTGTCAGCAGTATTAGGGATGAAATAAGGTCTTCCCGGTAAAACTTCCCTGACAGAGCTTGTCTGTGCGGATATATGCTTGATACTGTCTAATATAGTGTTATTGTCGTCACATAATATAATGTTACTGTGCTTACCCATGAATTCTGCGATAATGTGCTTTCTGCACAGGTCGCCGAGTTCGTTTAAATGTTCTGCTTCAATATCGATTACACGCTCAAACTTAGGCTGTGTTATTGATATTATTCTTCCGTTGTTCAAATGTTTCCTGAGAAGCATGCAGAAATTCGGTGCAGTAGCAGGTGATGGCTTGTTATCGTCTGTAAGATATGCAAGAGGAAGTGATGCATTTGCAGATAAAACAAGTCTGTACTGACCTGACTGTGTCTTTATTGTAAGCATTATTTCATCGGCTTCGGGCTGTGCAATCTTATAAAGCCTACCACCGTTAATTGTGTTATTTAATTCATTAACAATACTGGATATTGTAATTCCATCGAATGCCATAATGTCTCCTTTAATTAATAATATTCATTAATCTTATTGCATTATATTAACATACTTATTGCTGTAAGTCTTGTTATCTTTCACAAAAATTGGTATACTTTCTTAAGCATTATATGCAAATGGAAGGATAGAAACAATGATTAAAAGTATGACAGGCTTTGGCCGAAGCGAAATAGTTAAAGGTAACAGAAAGATTTCAGTTGAGATTAAGTCAGTTAATCACAGATATCTTGAGGCAGGTATCAAGATGCCTAAGAAGCTTAATGTTTTCGAGAGCAGAATGAGAGACTTACTTAAGAAGTACGCAACACGCGGAAAGATAGATATATTTATTAATTACGAAGATGATTCAGAAAGTCAGGTTAACCTCAAGTTCAACCAGAATATTGCTGATGAATATATGGCTATATTTAATAATATGTCCGATAAATACAATCTTAAAAATGATATGACAGTAGGAGGACTTGCAAGATTTCCAGAGGTTATCACAATGGATGAGGTGCAGGAGGATGAAGAGGAACTGTGGCATTTTATAGAAGAAGCTATGAAGGCAGCCTTAGAGCAGTTCGTTAATACAAGAATTCTTGAAGGCGAGAATCTTAAGAAAGACCTTTTAGGAAAGCTCGACCACATGGAAGAACTTGTAGCATTTGTTGAAAAGAGAAGCCCTGAGATTATGAAGGAATACCGCAGTAAGTTAGAGGGCAAGGTTAAAGAGCTTCTTGGCGATACAACTATTGATGAGAGCAGAATCGCAACTGAGGTTATTATATATGCAGATAAGATATGTGTTGACGAGGAGACTGTCAGATTAAGAAGCCATATCGAGCATGCTAGAAAATGCCTTAACGAAGACGGCGGCATTGGAAGAAAGATGGATTTCATCGCACAGGAGATGAACAGAGAGGCTAATACAACCCTTTCTAAGGCTAATGACATTGAGATATCTAATGCAGCTATTGACCTTAAGACTGAGATTGAGAAGGTAAGAGAGCAGATTCAGAACATAGAATAATTAATCCTATATTATTCACGGCTGTGCCGTGTGAACTGGCTGAAAGCCATATAATTAC
>CAVAPS010000008.1:0-80183 GCA_963590775.1 Desulfovibrio piger | reverse complement strand
TTAAGTTACATACTAGGTGTTTACTACCTTTTGTAACTTAATTTTACTGCTTACAATATTTACTGACTTTACAACTATTTCTTTGATTGTTGTTTAACGGTAAATGTCGTCCTGCTAAGCTCAACTTTATCATCACCTTTCTGTGCAACAACAACCGTATCATCCTGTTTAACTTTCATTCCGTTAACTCTTAAAAGCCTGTCACTGACCTTTTCCGTGGCATACTCTTTTCCATTAATCAGAACACAACTGTAATCATTGAAATTATTACCCTCTATAAACACCGTATCATTGTAATTATAGACATCTGTGATATCAATATCATCAATTCCCATCTTAAGATCTGTAGCCTCATACGGTGTCTCTCCACCATAGATTTCCTTTTTTCCATACAGAATATCATACTCAAGAATCTTTAAATTCTTTAAATATTCATCCTCAGGAAGATCCTGCTTTGACTGATGATACTTCATAATATAACCTTCAGATATACCGAGTCTCTGCATAACATAAGCAGATAACTGGTAAGCCTGAATATCTTTTTCCTGTCTGTCCATGTCAAAATTACTCCAGATTACATACTGTGTCTGGTATTTATCGCCATTAGCAAGCATATCATCTGTAAAATCAAATGTTGGCAGATGGTCTCCATAAAGAACAAGTACTGTCTCCTCATCTCTTTCAGATAATTCATCAATAAGTTCTCCTATGAAATTATCCATCTCATGAATCTGATTAACATAATACTCAAAAGCTGTCTGCTGCTCTGGTACAGGGAAATTAGTAACCTTAATCTCCGGTGTATATCCTTCTACCGGTGAAGATGGATAATCACCATGACCCTGAACAGATATAGTGAACACATAATCTGTTCCATCTGTAGAATCAAGTGCCTTAGTAATCTCACCTGTCAGAATATTATCCTTAGCCCATCCCATAGGTGTTTTTTCAAATCCATCCATATACTCTATAGATGTAAATGTCTCATATCCAAGATGTGAGAACACCAGATTTCTGTCATAGAATGTTCCATCATTATTGTGTATGGCATGAGTAGAATAACCAAGCTTCTTAAGGTCATACGCCATAGATTCACACACTTTGGACTTCATGATAGTTCTGTATGGATATTCTCCCGGTCCGAAATCATCAATATTAATTCCTGTCTGAACTTCAAACTCTGTGTTACATGTTCCCGCTCCAAAGCATGGAACTGACAGATAACCAGAAGAATACTCTGATAGCAGTTTCTGGTAATTAGGCAGTGGATTCTCAGATAATGTTATCCCTTTCACATGAGTAGGATCAAAGAACGATTCCAGCTGCACAAATATTATATTCGGTGTCTTTTCACTTGCCTCAACCTCAACATCATCAAGGTCTTTCTTAAGCGAATCCATATACTCTTCCGAGTATTCATCAGATTTCTTAATTCCTCTGTCAAGTACGCTGCTCACAAAGCAATGGCTGAAACCGTATTTCTTATAAGCCTGAGCAAGATTACCAAAATGGCTCTCAACTGTTCCGGTAAAAAGCAATGTTATACCCATTCCGTATGCAAGAAGAAATACGATTGCAAGCTGGACTGCTGCATATGCATAAAACTTGGTTTTCTTAATTGTAACCTGAATCTTTGGAGCTTTTCTCCACAGGAAAACAAGCCCGACAATAACAGCTATTACAAGCAGTGCTATCAGGATAATCTGTATAACACTGACATACAGACCTGCAACTTTAATAGCATCCTTAATCAGATAAAAATCCATTGCCGTAAACGGCGTCTTTCTCGACGAAAGGATAATAAAGTTCGTCAGAGACAAGCCTATCCATATAACAAACACTACACAATATACAAATACACGTCTCTTAAAAAACAACGCAATTGTCATAGTTGTCATTATAACCAATGTATTGTAAATAAAAATAACCGGGTGCATAAATGGAAATGCGAGTCCCATTATTCCTCTTCTGTTAAAACATTCAACTACGAGTTCGAGTATAACTGAATATACTGCTGTGTGAACCAGATCATAGGTCCATATCTTCTGTATAAAAGCCTTAACCTTATTCATAATGATTCTTACACCCCTTAGTGCTAATTCTTCTATATAACCCCAATAATTATTATATTATTTCTGTAACTTGAATGAGCTCTTAAGTGAAACTATTCTGTTAAATATTGGCTTTGCTGGCTCTGAATCTTTATTGTCAACACAGAAATAGCCATTTCTTACAAACTGGAACTTATCTTCGCTTACAGCTTTCATAAGCTCTGGTTCAAGGTAACATTCTGTAAGAACCGTCTTAGAGTTAGGGTTAATATTCATAGAACCATCTTCTTCGTTGTATACACCCTTTTCCTCATCAACAATATTCTCATATAATCTGACTTCTGCCTTGCAGCCTTCTGTTGCAGATACCCAGTGTATAGTTCCCTTAACCTTACGACCTGTAAAGTTACCGCCCTTAGTCTCTGGATCATAAGTGCAATGAACTTCAATAACTTTTCCGTTCTCATCCTTAACAAAATCTGTACATGTAACAAAATATGCATTCATAAGACGTACTTCATTACCAGGGAAAAGTCTGAAATACTTCTTAGGAGGCTCTTCCATGAAGTCTTCTCTCTCAATATAAAGTTCCTTGGTAAATGGAACTTTTCTTGTTCCCATCTCTGGATTCTCCTGATTATTTGCCACTTCCATATATTCAACCTGACCCTCAGGATAATTATCAATAACAAGCTTAACAGGGTCAAGAACAGCCATCATTCTCTTAACCTTAAGCTTTAAATCTTCTCTTATACAATATTCAAGCATTGGATATTCAACTGAACCCTGTGCCTTAGTAACACCAACAAGTTCAACGAACATCTTAATAGCCTCTGGAGTAAATCCTCTTCTTCTTAAAGCAGCGATAGATACAAGTCTTGGATCATCCCATCCGTCAACAACTCCATCTTCTACAAGCTTCTTGATATATCTCTTACCTGTTACAACATTAGTAAGATATAACTTTGCAAATTCAATCTGCTTAGGATTCTCCTCTGGAGATGTCTTATATCCAGTCTCAATTACAACCCAGTCATAGAGAGGTCTATGATCCTCAAACTCAAGTGTACAGATAGAGTGTGTAATTCCCTCTACTGCATCTTCAATAGGATGTGCAAAATCATACATAGGATATATGCACCACTGGTCTCCGGTTCTGTGGTGTGTCATGTGAGCTACTCTGTAAATAACAGGATCTCTCATGTTAATATTAGGAGATGCCATATCAATCTTGGCTCTTAAGACCTTAGTTCCGTCTGCATATTTGCCTTCCTTCATCTCCTCGAAAAGCTGAAAATTCTCCTCTACAGAACGGTTTCTGTATGGACTTTCCTTACCAGGCTCAGTAAGAGTTCCTCTGTACTGTCTTATCTCTTCAGCAGACAAATCATCAACGTATGCCTTGCCTTTCTTGATAAGTCTGATTGCTGCTTCATACATCTGTGGGAAATAATCAGATGCAAAAAGCACGTCTCCATTCCACTCTGCTCCAAGCCATTCGACATCAGCCTTGATAGAGTCTACGAACTCGACCTTTTCCTTAGTAGGATTAGTATCATCAAATCTCATATTGAACTGTCCGCCGTATTCCTTTGCAAGTCCGTAATTCAATAATATAGACTTGGCATGTCCAATATGAAGATATCCATTAGGTTCTGGTGGAAATCTTGTAATGACCTTCTTACAATAGCCACTCTCAATATCCTTATCTATAATCTGCTCAATAAAGTTCTTAGAAAGAGCTTCGTTCTCCATGATTTTCCTCCTTGTTTTGTATTTAAAAGGTAAAGATTATTGTACCCCAAATTCTTATATTGTTCAACCGGTTGATTTAATTATACTGATCCTTATTCATTATAATGTCATACAACATCTCTACAGTTTCTCTTATCCGTTTGCCCTGCTCATTAAGAGTTATATCTGCATACTTCTTATAAAGTGCAACTCTGTCAGCATATATCTCTTCAACAGTTGTCTTTCCATTAGACACGACGCCGCGTTCCTTAAGGCTTCCAAGCCTCTCTTCAAGTGATTCTGGTGGAAGTTCAAGATATACTACAGTACCAATATCTTTAAAATGTTCCATCGCCTCTTTGCCATATACAGCACTTCCACCTGTTGCAATAACAGTATGATGCGGATTAATAGAACAGTTGATATCATTCTCAATCTGTATAAAACCAGCATCTCCGTGCTTTTCAATTATTCTTTCAAGAGTCATGCCTTCTCTTTCCTGAATAACAAGATCTGAATCAATGAATCCAAATCCTATCTTCTTGGCAAGAACTACTCCAAGCGAACTTTTACCACTTCCTGGCATGCCTATAAGTATAATATTATTCATGTGTACCTCCGTCAATAAATACCTTATCTTGTACAGCGGCCATACATTTCCTTAAGCTCGTCCACTGTAAATGTGTAGTGTGAATTACAGAAATGGCAGTTAACCTCAATTGGCTCTCCATCATCAATCATCTTCTGAATCTCTTCTTTCCCTACACTGATAACAGCCTTGCTCACTCTGTCCTTAGAACAGTTACAGTAAAACTTTGTTGGCACAGTATCAAGAATCTCAAGTTCCATATCTCCAAGAATATGCTCTAAGATTTGTTCAGTAGTCATTCCCTCTTCAAGCATGGCTGTAACAGACTTAATCTTCTTAATTCTTGCCTCAAGCTTATCAATAAATTCATCTGATGCACCCGGCATAAGCTGGATAATGAATCCGCCTGCCTGCTCAACAGTATTGTCCTTATTCATAAGGACGCCAAGACCTACAGATGATGGTACCTGCTCACTGTTAGCAAAATAGTAAGTAAGGTCATCTGCAATCTCACTTGTAATAAGAATAGTATCACCAACATATGGCTCTTTAAGCCCGATATCCTTAATTACACTTAACACACCGATTCCTACGGCATCTGCAACATCAAGTTTTCCGTCCTTAAGAGGTAGCATAACCTGTGGATTGCCAACGAAGCCCTTAACTTCTCCCTTAGGATTAGCTGTGACAGTCATACTTCCGATTGGACCATTACCCTTAATCTGTACAGTAAGAATATCAGCGTCATTCTTCATCATTGCGCCCATCATTGCACCACCTGTAAGAAGTCTTCCAAGTGCAACAGTTGCAATAGGACTCATGTTATGTCTTTCTCTTGCCTCTTCAACAAGGTCTTTAGTTATAGCAGCAAATGCTCTTACCTGTCCGCCTGCTGCTGTGGCTCTAACAATATAATCGCCCATAATTATCTCCTTATTATTTCTCAATTACAAAATATAATCTTTCCGACTCATCGTCAGGTTCATCCTTAGTAAATGCATTATACACATTTTTCACGGTAAGTCCAGCCTTCTTAGCTGCACCTGTAACCTCTTCTATAGTAAAGCCATGCTGATAGTGCTGTTCTTCGAATCTGTCAAATGTACCATCCTCACTCTTAACGAACACAGCAAGCTCATATTCATTGTTACGCTCTTCCTCATCATAATAATTATCCCATATAAATGCGGAATCTTCCCTGTTCTCAGCATATGTATTCTCAGCAAGTATATCCTTAAAAAAATGTATTGTCTTTAAATCAAATATAAAGACACCTCCACTTTTAAGATTCTCACTCACACATGCAAATACATTTTCAAGGTCAGGAACTGATGTAATATAGTTCATGGAATCCCCTATACTTATCATGCCGTCTACTTCATAAGGAACTTCGAAGTCCCTCATATCCTGACATGTATATATAACCTGTGAACCATCTTCAAATGTATTCTCAGAAGCAATGGACAACATATCCTCAGACATATCAAGTCCAACACAGTCGTAACCTTCTTTAGCAAGCATTCTTGTAACAGTTCCTGTTCCACAGCCCAATTCAAGTACTGATGAATCAGCCTGCACTCCATTCTCCTTAAGGAGGGCAATCATGTACTGTCCCCATTCTTCATATGGAATATTATCCATATACTCATCATAAACATATGCAAAACCTGTATATGCGTCCATTATAATTACCTCTTATCATTAAAATGACCTGCCATATAAATGGCAGGTCTTAGTGTTTAAAAGCTATGCATTCTTTCCACAGCACTGCTTATATTTCTTACCGCTACCGCATGGGCATGGATCATTTCTTCCAATCTTCTTTCCCTTAATAACAGTTCCAGAAAGCTTCTGCTTCTTGTAAAGATCCTTTCTTGTCTGCTCATCAAGGAGGTTATCCCACTGTGGTAATTCATAAAGCCAGTCTGCCTTACATCCTACCATGTTGTAATAAAGTTTTTCCTTATCATAATCAAGACTAACTTCTGTATCCTCATTCATAGTCTCAATTGGATTAGGAGTCTTTAAGCTGTCATTGATACCATCGAGGAATCCTGTCATAAGAAGTACTTCTACGCCGAACTTCTCTGCTAATTCCTTAACTGTTCCTTTAACTACTGTATCAGGATCTAAAAGAATCTGCTCATAGATAGCCTTCTCCTGATTAAAATATGAGCCCCAGAATTCTGAAGCATTCTTCTGATCCATCTCTGTCTCGTATGCGAGTTTTCTCCATGTTTCTAATAATGCCATGTCTGATTGTTACCTTTCAAATAAATATTATTAATAATGTGTACTGTCATTCAATTATAACATTTTTTATCTGTTACGCAACATTTTTATAAATAACTTGAGTGGCATGCCAATGTAATGTATATTATTAAGTATCTGACATTGGAGGTCTTATTCATGAAACGATTAAAACGATTCGCTGCAATGGCAGCAGTTATACTCTGGGGCATAATGATAATCGCAACTTTAATACTTGCATTCATCAACAACGAGGCATGTCATAAAGTATTTACAGGACTGCTCTTCACAGATATTGTATTTCCTGTCGTAATATATGCAATGACACTTGTATACAAGATTCTTTCAGGAAGGAATAAGTAATAATCTTATTGCCTTCCTTCCATAATCTTAATTGTAGTGCTTGTTCCGAGTCTGTCAGCTCCGGCATCTATCATAGCTGCTGCAGTGTTATAATCTCTTATTCCACCCGCCGCTTTCACTTTACATTTTCCATCAACGTGTGCTTTCATAAGAGCAACATCACTTAATGTTGCACCGCCTGTAGAGAATCCAGTTGAAGTCTTGACATAATCAGCACCTGCCTTAACAGACAGTTCGCACGCCTTGATTTTCTCCTCATCAGTAAGCAGACAGTTCTCAAATATAACCTTCAGGACTTTTCCTGCACATGCATCCCTTACCGCCTTAATATCTTCATAGACAGCTTCATATTCAGCTACTTTAAGATGTCCGACAGGAATAACCATATCAATCTCGTCAGCACCGTCCTCAACTGCCTTCTTTGTTTCAAATGCTTTAACCTCTGTGCTCATAGCCCCTAACGGAAATCCAACAACAACGCATGTCTTGACATCACTTCCAGAAAGACATTCCTTTGCAAATGCTGTATATATCCCATTAACACATACTGACGCAAAATCATATTTCTTCGCTTCCTCACACAGTTTACGGATATCGTCCTTAGTTGCATCCGGCTTTAAGTTAGTGTGGTCAAAATATTTATTAAAACGCATAAATTTTACCTCCCGATTACCTATAAAAAGACCGTATCTGCAAAGCCATATTGCACTGCAGATACGGTAATATTAAATGTTATTATTTAGAAAGAGCACTCTTTCTGTGGATAATCTCATGTCTTCCAGGACCATTAGATACCATTGTGATAGGAGCTTCAATCTCCTGCTCAATAGCTTCGATATAGTTACGGCACTCTACTGGAAGGTCTTCATACTTAGTAATTCCTCTGATGTCTGACTTCCAGCCTGGCATTGTCTTTAATACCGGCTTAGCCTTCTCAAGCTGTGGAGTAGTTGGGAAATCCTTAGTAATCTTTCCATCTATCTCATATCCAACGCACATTGGAATCTCATCAAGATATCCAAGTACATCAAGAACTGTAAGAGCAACCTCTGTTGTTCCCTGCATTCTTACACCATAACGTGTAGCAACTGCATCGAACCATCCCATTCTTCTAGGACGACCTGTTGTAGCTCCGAATTCACCACCGTCGCCACCTCTTCGCCTGAGTTCATCTGCCTCATCGCCAAAGATTTCGCTTACGAATGCTCCGGCACCAACTGCTGAAGAATATGCCTTAACAACTGTAACAACATCTGTAATTGCTGCTGCCGGAATACCAGCACCAATAGCACCATAAGGAGCTAATGTTGATGATGATGTTACCATTGGATATATACCATGATCCGTATCCTTAAGAGAACCTAACTGACCCTCAAGTAATATCTTCTTTCCGTCTTTAAGTGCCTGATGTAAAAATGCTGATGTATCACATACATATGGTGCAACCATCTCTTTATAATCCATAAGAGTATTGAATATCTCTTCTTCGTTAAGAAGTGGCTGATGATAGAGATGCTCAAGCATAACATTCTTTAATGTGCATACATTGGCAATCTTTTCCTTAAGTTCCTGCTCATCTCCGAATAATTCATTAACCTGGAAACCAATCTTTGCATACTTATCTGAATAGAATGGAGCAATACCTGACTTAGTAGAACCAAATGATTTACCGGCAAGTCTTGCTTCTTCATATGTATCAAATGCTACATGATAAGGCATAAGTATCTGAGCTCTGTCTGATACAAGAATCTTAGGCATTGGTACATTTCGGTCTGTAAGACTCTTTAATTCCTTAACAAGGTATGGAATATTAAGAGCTACACCATTACCGATGACACTTGTTGTATGGTTATAGAAAACTCCCGAAGGTAAAAGATGCAGTGCGAACTTTCCATAATCATTAATAATAGTATGTCCCGCATTAGCTCCTCCCTGGAATCTTACGATGATGTCTGATTCTTCGGCAAGCATATCAGTAATCTTACCCTTTCCTTCATCACCCCAGTTAGCACCTACAATAGCTTTTACCATAGCGTCCTCCAATCTGTTTTAAAAACACAAACATTAAATTAAGCTATTGACGGGAATTGAACCCGTGACCTCTTCATTACCAATGAAGTGCTCTACCCCTGAGCTACAATAGCATGCGTCTTCACACACCTATTCATAATATTATAGGTTGGTTATTTTGTCAACTTTATTCCTTATCCTTTGTATCGCATTATCTATAGATTTCGGCGGCTTTTCAAGTGTCTGTGCAATAGCTATATAATCTTTGCCGGACATATATAATTCCAGCACATTTTTCTCAAAATCGCTTAACACACTGTACAACTTATCCTCTAAGCTGTCTGCATTCTCCTTGTCAATAAAAAGCCGCTCCGGATTCTGCTCTTTGTCCGGTTTCAACACATCAACAAGCTTCACCTGTGCGTCATCCTCAGGATTGACTGGTTCATCAAAAGAAACATAATTATTAAGCGGTGTATTCTTCTTTCTGTTAGAAGCCGTAACCGCATTAAGAATCTGTCTGTTTATGCACATTCCTGCAAATGTCATGAAAGACGCATCCTTTTGTTTATCATAATCACGGACAGCCTTATAAAGACCAATCATTCCCTCCTGGATAAGATCATCACTGTCTCCTCCGGCAAGGAACATAGCCTTGGCTTTCTTCCGCACTATATACTTATATCTTTCAAATATATACTCAATTGCCTGCTCATTGCCTGCACGGTACATATCAATAAGTTCTTCATCAGGATAATCTTCCAAATGCTTCATAAAAACTCCCTAGTTAAGTCTCTGACGGACTATTTCGTATGCAAGAACGCCTGCTGCAACTGAGGCATTTAAGGAATCAATGTCACCCTTCATAGGAATTGATGCGATGAAATCACATTTATCCTTAACAAGACGGCTTACGCCATTGCCTTCATTACCTATAACAAGACCGATAGGCCCTTTGAGATTAAGATTATACATTGTCTCTCCGCCCATATCAGCACATACGAACCAGAGTCCCTGCTTCTTAAGTTCTTCGATTGTCTGTGAAATATTAGTAACCTTGGCTACAGGTGTGTAATTAATAGCACCTGATGATGTCTTGGCTACTGTAGCTGTAAGTCCGACAGCTCTTCTCTTAGGAATAATAACGCCATGTGCTCCTGCAAGGTTGGCAGTTCTTATAATAGCACCAAGATTGTGTGGGTCTTCAATCTCATCAAGAATGAATATAAATGGATCTTCGCCCTTTTCCTTAGCTACTGCAAGTATATCATCAACCTCTGCATATTCATAAGCTGCTCCAATAGCAACAACTCCCTGATGATGTCCTGTTCCTGCAAGTCTGTCGAGTCTCTCTTTATCAACATAATTGATAATTGCATCTGTTTTCTTTGCTTCCCTGACAATACTCTTTATTGGTCCGTCCTGACAGCCGTCAAGAATAAAAAGTTTATCAATAGTTTTACCAGAGCGGAATGCCTCTAATACAGCATTTCTTCCCTGAAATGTTAATTCATTGTATCTCATATATTTCTCCTTATATTACAAAGCAGAATCCAGTCATCCATTACAGATATGGATTCCGCTTTGCCGGCTCTACTTTAACTCAAGGCTTTCCAGTCCTGCTTTCACCAGTTCCATCATGTGCTCATACTCTCCACTAAGATACAGATATCCCATAAGAGCCTCAAATCCTGTTGCTCTTCTGTAATCTCCGATACTTGCATTCTTGGCAGATGTGTACGACTTGGCATTACGTCCTCTCTTATACACAGCCTCTTCATGTTCACTGAGCATCGGCTCAATCGCGCCTATCATTGCAGACTGTGATTCCGCCTTAACAATACTGCTTGTTTTCTTGTTAAGCTTATTAACCTGCATATTGCCCTGCTCTATAACCCATGTCTTGATGACAAGGTCATATATGCTGTCTCCGATATACGCAAGCACAAGAGGTGATAACTGCGAAGGGTCTGTATGCTTCATATCCAGCCCTTCATATATACATTTTACAAGATCCTTATCTAGGCTCTGCTCCATCTTACGCCCTCTCTTGTATCCTTAAGAACAATTCCCCTTGCTAATAATTCATCTCTGATTTCATCAGCTCTTGCAAAATTCTTGTCTTTTCTTGCCTGCTGTCTCTCAGCAATAAGTGCCTCAATATCCTCATCAAGCATTTCTTCCTTCTTGTCTGTCTTAAGTCCAAGAATATCTGTAAGAGTTGTAATCTTCTTCATAAGAGTATCAATATACTCCTTTGAATTATCTGAGCTTGAATTAGAGTTGGCAAGCTTTACAAGTTCAAATATAGCTGATATTGCATCTGCTGTATTGAAATCATCATCCATTGAATCTTCGAATTTCTTATAAATGTCATCTATAGAAGCTATTATTTTCTTCTCGTCCTCTGTCATCGGAACATCCTTGGCATTCTCTGACAGATGTCTCAAATTATCAACAGCAGTTAAGATTCTGTCTAATCCGTTCTTGGCTGATTCCATAAGGTCATGGCTGAAATTAACAGGATTACGGTAATGTGCGCTTAACATGAAAAATCTTAATACTTCAAGGTCATATTCCTTGCTTATATCTCTTACTGTAAAGAAATTGCCTAAAGACTTAGACATCTTCTTGTTATCAATATTAAGAAATGCATTGTGCATCCAGTACTTAGAGAATGGTACTCCATTAGCTGCTTCTGACTGTGCAATCTCATTCTCATGATGAGGGAATATTAAATCCTCTCCACCTGCATGGATATCGATTTCATCAGCAAGATACTTCTTAGACATAACAGAGCATTCAATATGCCAGCCTGGTCTTCCGTCACTCCAAGGTGATGGCCATGATGGCTCTCCTTCTTTCTTAGGCTTCCAGAGAACGAAATCAAGTGGATCTTCCTTCTCATCCTCGCCTGTAACCTTAAGGCTGTGTGCCTCGTCTCTGTGTCCAGCCTCCAAGTCATCAATATTCTTCTTAGATAACTTTCCGTATTCTGCGAACTTTCTTGTTCTGTAATATACAGTTCCATTGACTTCATAAGCATAACCCTTGTCAATAAGAGTCTGTATCATATCAATCATTCCACCGATTTCCTGAGTTGCAAGCGGATGTGTTGTTGCAGGCTTAATATTCATGCCTTCCATATCCTTCTTGCATTCAGCAATATATCTTGTTGAAATCTCTTCTGCAGATACACCTTCTTCATTGGCTTTCTTAATAATCTTGTCATCTACATCTGTAAAGTTAGATACATAGTTGACATCATATCCCTTGTACTCAAGATATCTTCTTACAGTATCGAATACAATCATAGGTCTTGCGTTACCAATATGAATAAGGTTGTATACAGTAGGTCCGCAGACATACATTTTAACCTTTCCTTCTTCTAATGGCTTAAATTCTTCTTTTCTTCTAGATAAAGTATTATAAATCCTCATGTCAGATTTCCTTTCATTCATAATCAAGCTTTAGTTGTCATCATATGAGCTGCGGCTTTCATTCACGTTGTTCTCAAGATGTGCAAGTCTCTTCTTAAGTCTTGCATTCTCCTGCTTTAAGTTCTCAATATCCTGCATAACAGGGTCTGGAAGATGTATCTGGTCTAAATCATCAACCAGTCTTACACTGTCCTGAATGACGATTCTTCCCGGAACACCAACAACTGTAGAGTTGGCAGGCACATCCTTTAATACAACAGAACCTGCGCCAATCTTGCAGTTATCACCTATGGTAACTGAACCAAGAATCTTGGCACCTGCTCCTACCATAATATTATCTCCAAGAGTAGGATGTCTCTTTCCCTGCTCTTTACCAGTTCCTCCAAGTGTAACGCCCTGATAAAGTGTTACATTGTTACCGATAATAGCTGTCTCTCCGATAACAACTCCATGACCGTGGTCAATAAAAAGTCCCTCGCCAATCTGTGCGCCCGGATGTATCTCAATTCCAGTCTGTCTTGCAGTTTTCTGCGAAATCTTTCTTGCCTTGTAATATTCGCCCTTAAGATATAACTTATGAGCTTTTCTATATTTAAGTATTGCCTTAAAACTAGGATAAAGATATACCTCTTTATCCGACTTGATAGCAGGGTCTCTGTCCTTTATTACTGCTATTTCCTGCTTTACATAATCTCTATATTTCATAATCTGTTATTCCTGACTTCTCTTCTTAATATTTCTTAGTATATTATATGAATTAAAGCTGCAAATGTATTGTCAGATTCTACCTGTTCTGACAGCCTCCGCAGCCACCGCAGTCAGGTCTACAGTTTGTCATATCGGCAGCGCCGTATATATAATTAGATACAGAATTAAGCGAGCATATTGCCTGTGAAGAAATACCCTCTCCACTTCCGGTAAATCCAAGCCCCTCTTCTGTAGTAGCCTTAACATTGACTCTGTCAATGTCTATCTTTAAAGCATCTGCGATATTCTTTCTCATATCATCAATATATGGGCGCATCTTAGGCTTCTGTGCAATAATAGTGGCATCAATATTCTCTATAATATAATTAGCCTCATCTATCTTCTTTCCAACTTCTTCCAGAAGCTTGATACTTGATATTCCCTTGTATCTGTCATCAGTATCTGGAAAATGTTTTCCTATATCTCCAAGTGCAGCAGCACCCAGTAATGCATCCATAATGGCATGAAGAAGCACATCTGCATCAGAATGTCCAAGCAGACCTAATTCATATGGGATCTCAACGCCGCCCATAATAAGCTTGCGGTCTTTAACCAGTTTATGAACATCATATCCCATTCCAACTCTCATATAGCTCCTCCTTGATTCTAATTGCAACATTAATTGTTTACCTAGTCCATATAAGTAAAGCACATTTTAGCGGGATTATCAAGTGCATTTGAAAGGCCTACTAATCCGAATCACATTATCTGGTTTCTATCTCCTCATTCTCTGCCACTTCACCTTCCGTATGTTATTCTGTAGTAATTTAGCGTCAACTTACTTCACTTTCTTATACCCACCAGCCGAATCTATATCTACCACTTCAAACACAGTCAGCACATCACCTTGCACCTTGAATCTTATATCATAGCCAGCAAATGTCACGCCATAAGCTCTTGTCTCGTCTGTGTCATAAGCCGGTCTTGGATCCTGCTCTAAGATTTTAACTGCTACTGCCTGTTTGTTTTCCGGCATTATTGTAAGCAGGTCTGATGGAAATATCACTTTAAGATTCCTGTTATAAGTGACTGCTGTAAATCCTTCTTTAGCTTCCGGATGTGAGTCTGTGAATTTTATATACGGCTTGATATCGTATATCGGCGTGCCATCAACCATATCCACCCCTGAAACAAATAGTACCGGTCCTTTATCTTTCGTATATTCTATACGCTCTAATTTCACGCATGACAGTCCTATATCATTCGGTCTGAACGGCGACCTTGTTGCAAATACTCCCATGCGCACTTTTCCACCAAGTCTTGGAGGAGTTACCGTTGCCGCAATATTTTTCTTCTGTGACCTGGAAAACTGCCATAAAACCCATATATGTGAAAATTCCTCCAATCCTCTGAAAGCCTCCGGCTGTCTATATTCCGGTTCAAATGTTATAACACCTTTTAATTCATCTATTAATCCGCTCTGCCTTGGAATTCCGAACTTTGTTGGAAAATCTGTTGAAATATGGCCTATTATGTTCATTATATGCTTCCCTTCTTATTGACCTGCCTCATAAAAAGAACTAAAATCATCTTAATTGTAGAAAATATGAGGTCTTTCGTAACAATGAAAATCAATAATCTTATTATCAAAATATTCTTAGGTTTATACCTTGTAATAATTATAGCCGGAGTTATCATCTTTGAAAATATCGGATTTTCCGGTGGCGGTCTTGAAAAAAACATTCACACTGCCAGCAATTCTGAAACCCAGCCTGTTGTCGCTAATAATATAAATTCAGAAACTATGTCCAAGACAGATTCTGCTGCAACAGTTAAAGAAACTGCTTCCTCACAGGCTTCAACAAAACAGGAGACTGTGACTGCATCCGAAACTCAGACAGCAAATTCAGAAGCTGCAGTTTCCAAGCCATCATATACATTTGCAAACGGACGCATAACCAATACATCAGCTCTTAAAAACTACCGTGTGACAGGTGCTTCTTATGTAAATATGCATAAAGATAAAAACGGCAGCCACTCCTTTGCAACTGTGCCAGGAGGGACTACCGGTTCTATAATATCTGTAGGCACTTATTACACCCTTATTGATTATAATGGTACAAGCGGTTATGTATACAATTCATACCTTGAAGTATATTAAAATTGTGCTTCCGCATTCCGGATATGCCTTTGCATATCATAACTTACATGCCGCAGCTTCATTAGAACAATACGAAGCTGAGTGCAATAACTGCTATACCAAGAATTATTCTGTACACACCGAATACCTTGAAATCATGCTTTTTAATGTATCCCATAAGGAATTTGATTACGAATACTGATACAAAGAACGCTACGAGGCAGCCTACAATAAGAACTACCCACTCAGTTCCTGTCATAGCCATTCCTGCAAGAGCATATTTGGCAATCTTTAATAGACTTGCTCCGAACATAACAGGTACTGCAAGGAAAAATGTAAACTCAGCCGCAACGCTTCTTGATACTCCGATTATGAGTGCTCCGATAATTGTTGCTCCTGATCTTGATGTACCTGGGAATACTGTTGCAATAAGCTGGAAAAGACCAATTATTATTGCTGCTGTATATGTTATCTCTCCGATACTTCTGATTGCAGGCTTAATGCCTTTCTTCATATTCTCCACAATTATGAAAACTATACCAACTACAATAAGCGCAATGGCAACCGGAATCGGATGGTAGAATAACTCATTAATCTTATCATCAAAAATCAATCCAACAATTGCTGCAGGAATGCATGCAATGATAATCTTAATCCACATTGCAAGTGCACCGTCTTTCCATGCCGGTTTCTTGCCGCTCTTAGTCTTCTTCATATAGAAAGGCCACAGCTTATTCCAGAACAGTATAACTACTGCCATAATTGCGCCAAGCTGGATTACAACCTGAAACATTTCGTAAAAATCTGCAGAAACATTAAGCTTAACCACCTGATCAAGCAGAATCATATGTCCTGTACTGCTTATAGGCAGCCATTCTGTAATTCCTTCGACTATACCGAAAAGAATTGCCTTTAAAATCTCTAGTAACATGACTATCTCCTTAATATTAAATTATTATGCTTCATTCTTACCAGTTGCTTCTGCAAGTTCTCTTTTGTATCTTGCAAGCTGCCCCTCAGTATTCATTATTCGTCTGCTCTGTTCACTTATTGTCTGGTTAAGCTGTTCTATAGTTTCTGTCTGGTCATCTTTCTTTCCTGCAATAGATACCATTCCAAGACACACAATAACAAAAAGCCCTACACCAGCCATTGTACATATGCTCTGTCCTATGAATATAAATATTCCGGTTCCAATAAGAATAAGCAATCCGATTATTCCAAGAACAACTATCTTTAATCTGTCTGTTTTCTTCAAAGCACTTTCCTTCTTTCCTGAAGCATTTGCTTCGTATTATATACCACTTATGCCTTTCTGCCAAGACTAATGCCTAAGCTTTCAGCCTGTCTTATAAGTTCATTATCTACATTAACCATCTTGGTTTTTCCAGCGACCTCTTCAAGTGGTATCTTAGAAAATTTTCCATCCTTAATGCATACCATATTGCCATATTCTTTTCTTAATATAAGTCCGGCAGCCTCAACTCCGAATCTTGTAGCAAGAGTTCTGTCTGATGCACTTGGAATTCCTCCACGCTGCACATGTCCGGGAATTGTAACTCTTACTTCCTGTCCGGCCTTCTTCTGCAATTCATCACTTAACTGATATGCAACTGATGGAAATGTATATGTCTTTCTCTTTTCTTTCAACTCTTTCTTGGAAAGCTTTGCATCCTCAGCTGATATCGCACCCTCAGCCATTGCAATAATAGTAAACTTCTTGCCCTGTTTTTCTCTCATCTTAATTGTTTTTAATATCTCATCAACATTATATGGAATCTCAGGTATAAGTATGATATCAGCTCCGCCTGCAATTCCTGAATGAAGTGTAAGCCAGCCTGTCTTATGTCCCATAATCTCAACAATGAATACTCTGCTGTGTGACGCTGCTGTTGTATGGATTTCATCAATAGTTCTTGTCGCAACATCTATAGCAGACTGGAATCCAAAGCTCATCTCAGTTCCTTCTATATCGTTATCAATAGTCTTAGGAAGAGTTACCACATTTAAACCCTTCTGCGATAAAAGTGCCGCTGTCTTATGTGAACCGTTTCCTCCAAGCATTACAAGGCAGTCGAGCTTCAGATCCTTATAAGTCATAATCATGCTTGCAACCTTATCACGGCCCTCCTCGTCAGGCTCGTAGATATATTTGAAAGGTGTTCTGGAAGTTCCAAGAATTGTTCCACCCTCTGTAAGAATTCCACTGAAATCATCTTCCTTCATCAGCTTGTAATTCTTAGTAATCATTCCTTTATAACCGTCGAGGAATCCGTATATTTCAACATCCTTTGTATTGTTATATAAAGTCTTGGCAACGCCTCTCATTGCTGCATTAAGAGACTGGCAGTCTCCACCGCTTGTAAGCATTCCTATTTTCATTATATATCCCTCCTGTTATTCTATAATCACAGTCTTATTCTGCATTGCCTGCTGCCGCATAGCTTTCCTCGTACAATGTCTCCTGTGAATCGACCTTTGTTGTATTAAGCTGTCTGTCACGATATATTCCATTGCAGTCCTGCTCTTTGCCCTTCTCATCATCCTGCATTATAAGGTCGAAAATGTGTATTATACGCTCCTGACAATGTGCATCAAGCACAGGTGCAGCAACTTCTACTCTTCTTGTAGTATTTCTTGTCATAAAATCGGCTGAGGCAATATATATTTTCTGTCCCTCACCGCGTCCAAAACGATATATTCTTGAATGTTCAAGGAATCTTCCGACAACGCTCACAACACTGATATTGTCTGTATAGCCTTCGACTCCCGGCTTAAGACAGCATATACCTCTTACCTCAAGTTCAATCGTAACACCTGCCTGTGACGCTGCAATCAGTTTTTCAATAATAAGCTTGTCCGTAAGAGAATTAATCTTAACTCCGATATATCCATCACCGCCGCTCTCTGCTTTTCTTATCTGCTCATCAATCATTGACAGAATCCTGTTCTGAAGGCAGTTAGGTGCAACAAGAAGCTGGTTGGAATTATCTACAGTTTCGTCCTTCTGCAATGCCGCAAATACCGTAGCTGCGTCAGCGCCTATCTCCTGATTAGTTGTAATAAGCGACAGGTCTGTATATAATCTCGAAGTTTTTTCATTATAATTACCTGTTCCAATCTGTGTTATATATGAAAATGTATTATTCACCGAGCGAGTTATAAGGCACAGCTTTGAATGAACCTTGTAATCTCCAAGGCCATATAAAAGCTGGCATCCAGCCTCTTCAAGTCTCTTGGACATCTCAATATTATTAGCCTCATCAAATCTGGCTCTAAGCTCAATTAATACAATAACTTCTTTGCCATTCTCCGCTGCTTCTATAAGTGTATCAACAATCTTGCTTCTGTCTGCAACCCTGTACAAAGTCATCTTAATTGACACAACTGTCGGATCTTTAGCAGCCTCCTCAAGCATCGCAATGAATGGACGCATACTTTCAAATGGATATGAAAGAATGACATCCTTCTTTTCAATCTGAGGAATTATCTTTTCATTCATGTTGATTTCTTTGCTTGGCTGCGGAATACGCTTTTTATAGAACAGCTCCGGCTTATTCTTTAACACACCCTGCAGCTGGAATACAAATGACATATCAAGCGGTGTATTTTCCTCTATAATATGCTTCATTCCTATCTCAAGATAATCAGTAAGCTTTTTCTTAGTCTTTTCATTAATCTCTCTATTTAACTGGACGCATACAGGATTAAGCCTGTTTCTCTGCTTAACCATATGCTCCATCATATTTCTATAATCAAGGTCTTCGTCATATACAGAACCTGCGTCTATATCCGCATTTCTGATAACTCTCATAACCGACTTTTCCTGAATCTCATACTTCTCATACAGCTTTGACACAAAATGCAGTATCAGCTCCTCAGACAGCATGAAAGTTCCCGGTCTTGTCGGAATCTCAATAAGTCTCTTAAATACGCTGTTAGAACATGGAACTATTCCTATCTTATGCTTGCCCTTCTTAGTCTTCATAAGCACAATTGCATACATCTGCTTATTTGCAAGAAACGGAAATGGCTGCTGCTGTCCGATTATCATTGGCGAAAGGAATGGTGCTATATGCATGTCAAAATATTCCTCTAACACAGCACCCTCTTCATTAGACAGCTTGTTAAAATTAATCAGACGAATTCCTGCTGTCTCAAGCTCGCCCATAAGCTGTTCGTACACAAGCCCCTTCTTCTTTTCAAGTTCACTTACCTTATCAAGAATTGCACTCACCTGTTCTTCGCTTGTCATTCCTGTTTTATTCTCTCTGACCTTTTCCTGCGAATGCATCTGCATCATAAGTGTGCCGACACGCACCATAAAGAATTCATCAAGATTAGTCTGGTATATTGATGCGAATGTTAATCTCTCCGCAAGCGGTACTTTCGGATTGGCAGCTTCATTTAAGACTCTTTCGTTAAATGCAAGCCATGACAGTTCCCTGTTCGTATAACATGTCTTTGATGTTATTTCTTTAGTGTTCTTACCCATTGCCCCGTTCTCCTTTTTCCGAAAATATTTACAAAACATTTCCTTAATAGTTGTGAATTTCATATCATTCCTCATTTTTTCTGCCTGTATCTTTCTTTGGCAATAGTTTCATTGTCACATGGGGATGTAAAATCCACTACCTGTGTCATGTAAAATATATGTAAAGCGGAAGTAAATGTAATTGACACATTTTCCTCATAAATGTACAATCAAGCAGGCAGTAAGGAATATGGTCAGAATCCATAACAGCTCACTCTACTGTATGCCGATACGTTTTTTATATTATGCCACTGTAATCAACAGCAGCTTTTGTTTTGAATACTTTCATACATTCATCCTTAACTTAAGCAATGCACTGAGCGCGGGAAGGCTTAAGAAATGGTTTAAGCGGCAAGTCAGGATATTTACTGCACTATAAATTTTCACATCACCTGGTGAGAGGTGGTCAAGGAGGAAACATGAAACAATTAAAAAGAAAGGTATTTGCATTTCTGGCTGCTGCATGCTTAATCTGCATGAACATCGTACCAGCTTTCGCAGATACAACAGCAGACGTTACAGCTCCTGCTGCAGCTGATGTAAGACAGGAAGCCCAGCTTACTGCTTCTTACCTTATGGATAATGCTGATTACAGCAATATCGCCGACACAAGTTCATTCTACAATGCTTCAAGAAATCTTCTTCTTTCAATCCGTTCAGGTTATGATTGCTCTAAGCAAACAGAAGCATATTTAAGCAGTGTTAAAACATTGGTTAATAAGGATGGTACACTCAATGTAAGTCTCGCACCTTATGCTTGCCCTAATGATACTCTTTCAAGTTATGCATATCTTCTTATGATTCTTGCAATAACAGGTAATGATGCTACAGACTTTAATGGCTGCAATATTGTTGCTGCATTTGACAATTTACTTGCCAACATCACAGCCAGCGATTTAACTTACTCATATGACTGGAATACATACTCATCAACAGGTATTAACCCATATCATATTGGTACTTTCTATAGTGCTGTTAATTCTTACAAAGATTCATTAACTAACGCAGATAAGGCTATAGCTGCTGTTAAAAAGGCATTAACTACACTCTGTGCTGGTGGTAATGGTATTGATTACTCTGGTACTTCTGCAGATAACAACGGTATCTCATTAGTTCCTTTTGCTTCTGCTTATTCAGATGCTGATGTAAAGACTGCTATTGATAGTGCAATTACATATGTTAAGACTCTTGCAGACCCAGACGGTTCAACACAGGGACAGTACTGGAGTGATGATTACTCTAAGAACTGGTATGCATCTAACCCTGATGCTACTGCTTTAGCTTTAGCACTTTTTGCACAGTATAACGTTACAGATTATGCTGCAACTAACTACAATGCACTTATTAAGAACTACAAGTCATCAACAACACCTGGCTGCTATACATATCAGGGATATGACAGTGTATATTCTGCTCAGGATTCAATGATTGGTCTTGTAACTTACCAGTATGTTCTTGAAGGAAAGGCTAATCCATTTGATGTATCAGCAGAAGTTAAGGCTATTGCTGATGCTAAGAACACACCAGTAGAAGAACCTTCTACCGAAGCCCCTGCAGAAAACCAAACAGAAGCCGGCACTACTGATACAGATATTACTTCACCTGCTACTGGTGATGTTAATGTTTACATGTACCTGCTCTTAGCTGCTTGTGCTGCTACAATTGCAGGTGTAACTGTTTACAATAAAAAAGTGCCCGCTAATAACTGCAGACACATATAACCTATAAAAGCTGGTATTAGCTTTCTTGTTATAACAGCTCTGCCGCCGGAATCCTTGTGATATCCGGCGGCAGTTTTTATATATTGGTAATTCAACTCCATTATGCAGGCTTTTTCTTCTGTATACTTGTCAAAGACCTACCAATCCACTATTTATCATCACTTTAGTAGGTTCTTAAAGCAACATATTTCATCCTATTAATTCCAATCACCTACTAATCAATTGTTTTGTTCCAATTTAGTAGGTCTTTGCAAATTATAGCAGCTCTCTATAACCCATATTTAATTCTCGTGCGCGTGAGCTTTCCAAGCAGCCCGTCTCCAAAAAGAAATGCACACACGGCTGCGCCGCCCGCATGCATTGCATCATAAGGTGCTCCTGTTATGTACAGAAGCTTCAACGCCTCCCATGATATATTGGCACTACCGGAATCCGTATATGTGCTGTTCATCATCATGGCTGCAATATTCATAATTCCACCATATATAACGAACACACTTATAAATGTAAATATAGTCACTGTAATGAAATTACACGGTATGCGGCTTCTCATAAGAAGCACCGCTGCAATAATTCCCACAAGCCCGAAAGCATACAGTCTCCACCCAAAGAAGGTCTCTCCCGGTTTTGCAGTAAATATATAGGTAATATATCCCACAAGTTCTGACACAACCATACACACAACCGGAACCGCCATAACCGACAATCCTGTTCTTGCCTGCTTTCTTACAATCTCTTTCTTATCATCAAAGTATCCGACAAGCTCAGGCTTGTAAAATGCAATTCCTGCAAGAACTCCAAGCAGTCCCCATGCAGCCATTTCCCACGGAGTCCATACTCCCTGCCCCATAAAGAAATTGCACACAAATCTTGACAGTACACCCGTAAGAAAGCCTGTCTGCGGTCCAAATGCAATCCCTGTTATTATAACAAGTGCCGTACCCGCATGAAGCGGTATCGTGTATGCACATATTATATTAGCAACAACTGTAAGCGCTGACATAACTGCAACCATCACTACATGCCTTGCCTTCGGCTTCCTCTTTTCAAATGTAAAGAAAGGAATGGCAATTGCAACAGCCAGTATTATAACGCTTATAAGCATGTAATTAATACTCATTATCTATTATCCTCTAAACATCTGTGAATAGTTTCAACAGCTTCATCACATGTTACACAATCTTTGAAATAATCGGACATTATTCTGTTAGTATCCGTTGTAAAGAATATATTGCCTGCAAAGAAGCTGTGTGAATCTGTGTAACTTTCTATGTTTCTGTCAAATATTAATCCACATTTATCAGCATATACTGCACAGAATTCCACATCATGGGAAACTATCACGATAGTTTTCCCCATATCCTTTAATTCTTCCAGCCATTCACCCATCTTTTTACAGAAGAACGGGTCAATTCCCTTAGTTGGTTCATCAAGTAGAATAATATCCGGCTCATACAGCAGTATCTTTGCAAATGCAAGCCTCTGCTGCTGCCCGCCGCTCAAATCATACGGATGCTGTTTTCTCACCTTAAGAAGTCCTGTTCGCTCCAGCATATTCTCAACAAGTTCAATCCTCTGCTGCCTGTCCATATTCTTAACAGACGAATTTCCCTTGTCCATAACAGCTGACGCAAGTTCTTCCTCAACGCTTATCTGGTTAAGCAGCGCCATTGGATTCTGCGGAAGTACCGCACATCTTCCATTCACCTTCACCTTACCTGATATAGGCCTTTTAATTCCTGCCATAAGTCTTAGAATGGTCGTCTTTCCTGCTCCGTTGCTTCCAAGCAGAGCTGTTATCTTTCCCTTTTCTATGTCAAAACTGATATTTTCAAGTACATTTGCAGAATTCTTAGTGTATCTGAAGAACACATTTTTAACAGAAACCGCTGTATCTCCGGGTTCATAATGCTTATTCTGTGATACATAAGAACCGCCTTTAATATTAAGAGCAGCTACCCATTCCCTGCCCTCTTTAACTGTAAGCGAACAGTCTGTTTTAAATGTAATATCTTCCTTACAGCCTTCATATATCCTGACAGATGATGGAAGCCCGTACACAAGCGGATTCTCTGTTTTAACAAGCCTTTCTGCAGCCTTTCGCGGAGTATCATTATGAATCAACTTTCCATCCTCAAGCACAAGTACTCTGTCCGCCTTAGAATAGATATCCGCAAGATTATGTTCAACGCACATAATTGTTATTCCGAAATCCTTGTTAAGTTCCAGAACCGTATCTATGAATTTCTTCTTGGCAAGCGGGTCAAGCTGCGCTGTTGGCTCATCAAGCAGTAGAACCTCCGGTCTCATAACCATTATGGACGCAAGATTAAGAAGCTGTTTCTGTCCACCAGACAACTCCTCAGTATTCTTATCATACCAGCCGGTTATTCCGAAATATTCAGACATCTCCGCAACCCTGCGCCTTATATCTGCATTAGGCACACCGAGATTTTCAAGTCCAAATGCCAGCTCATGCCAAACCTTATCAGTAACAATCTGATTGTCAGGATTCTGTCCGACATATCCAATCTTAACTGCTGCCTCTGCCTGGCTTAAACTGCTTATCTGCCTGCCGAAATACTCAGCTTTTCCACTAAGTCTTCCCTCAGGAATCATGCTTTTATCAAGCATCTTAAGAAGAGTCGTCTTTCCGCTTCCGGAAGCACCTATAATCAGCGCGACCTCGCCTTTCTTTATATCAAATGTTATATCCTCAAGTACCAGTCCGTCACTTCCCGCATATCCGAAGGAAAGTGATGAAACATTAATAATTGTGTCTGTCATTATGCAATTACCTTTCGTTATATAAACTGCGTTTCTTATACTGCACATTACCGGTTATCTCTATTATCATTGGAATCACCGTCAATATTACGAATGCTGCAACTGCCAGCACTCCTTCAATACCTAATTTTGTAAAATATATCATCGGAAGATAATATACTGCAAGCTTCCTTCCTGCGATTGGAATAATAGCCATCACAAAACATACCAGCATTATAATTATCGTAAATGCATCTTTTAATGTGAATCTGAATCTGTTAAAGCTGGTTCTTCCTTTAAGTCCATAACCCCTGCTCTCCATAGACATAGAAGTTTCCATTGAGCTTTCAAGTGACCACGTTATAAGTGTTGAGAATTCATTTGTAAAATGTCTGATTTTTTCAAAGATACCATTCCTGGTTTCAGCTCCACGAAGCCCCATCTGTGCTTCATGTATCTGTCTGTATCTCTTTCTCATAAGCGGTATCATTCTTAATATCATAGAAAATATCATCCCCACTGAAGGAATAAAGCTTCCGAAAAGATACATCATTTTTTCTGATGACAGATACATGGCTGCAACGCTGCACCATTGTATGACTGATATAAGTAACAGGCTTATAACTGCTCCGTATATTATATTTTCAAGACATACCATATTATCGTTGATATAGAACACAGGCGTAATTCCACTGTGATTAAATACAGGCTGAATAATTACAGAGAATATAACAACAGGAATTGTTATCATAATATTCTTCTTAATAAATGTACTTCCCTGCAGATATATTCCAAGAGCAAGTGAACCTGCATACGAAACAGCCAGTATTACCGGATTCATTGTGAACATTGTTATCAGCAGCACCAGTGCAATGTAGATGAAATTCGTCCACGGATGCATTACTGCAAATGCTGAATATTTAGTTACTTGTCGCCTATCTGACATACATATATCCATTTTATCACATCTCCATTTTCAACTACGTATTTACCGCATGTATAATCAGGCGCTTTCCCATTAACCCAGTACATCCACCCACTATTAGGTCCAACATTCATTTGTGCCAGATTATTTATACTTGCAACATATACCCCCATTGAATTTTTTTGTGCAACTATTGGAATCACCGGATTGTGCATCGCTGTAACTGCCGCAAGCACATCGTACACTGTAAATCCCTCATTGCCTGTATATGTTGTAACTTCAAGTATAGTTCCATCATCAGGAATTGCATCACGTATTCCCGGGTTGGTAACTGTATCTTTTCTCGCCGTCGCATTATCACATCTTATCTCTATAGTGCAACTGATAACCCTACCTGCCGGTCTGGTATTCTGTGAATTATTTCCTGAGTTACTATTTCCCGAATTATTGCTTCCGGAATTATTATTTCCAGAACTACTATTCCCCGAATTGCTGCTTTCTGAGCCATTGCCTCCAGATATGACGTTTCCGTTACTTCTATCTGATTCATTGCTGCCTGAACCGGAATTATTATCTGTAGCTGTTTTATTATCCGTTGAGTCAGATACAGAATTGTCATCTGAAACTGCTCCATCACCTGTTCCGTCAAAGCTACCGTTGTCTGCAACATTTGTATTATCTGTACCGGTAGTTTCATTCTGTAATCTATCATTATTATCTGGTCTGTCAGGCTGTGTCTGCCCTGAATCTGCTATATTATTATATTGCTTTCTGTAGGAATCAACGGAACGGATTCTTACATTGGTAATTAAGAATACAACTATTGCAAGCCCTATTAACACAAGACCAATCTTTTTTATGTTTCTGTATCTATCAAACATCACTATTTTTCTTTAATATCTCTTATTGATTTTACTTCGAAATAATAACATATACCGTCAATCTATTCAAACTTTCTTTAAGAATTAACATTTTATGGCATAAAAAAAGCAGCTTACGCTGCGAATGCTTTAAGGCTGTTTCTTATCACCTGTGCCTTATCCTCATCATCATGAATTATCATCGTCATTGGCTTCATAATGTTAAGACTGAATATCCCCAATATCGACTTGGCATCTACCATAGTGTGTCCGCTCACTAAATCAATGTCGCAGTCAAATCTCGATACAATATCTACAAACTTTCTCACCTTATCAATGTTGTTAATAGCAACTTCCATATGAGTACCACCTTTCTACATTACATGGTCAACAAGTTACATATCCGGGAATCACAGCCATCCTCGTCTTTTGGCTGTCCCCCTTCAATGCACATTTATAATAACCATTTCATGTAAAAGGTGTAATCATACTCATGTATAAATCTTGTAAAATCTAATTCCAGTATCCGAGCTCTACGCCCTTCTTGTATATTCCCATGCCCTTAGCATAATATCCGTAACTGTTAAAATGTGTCCAGTCATATCTAAGCTGCTTGGAAATATTGCCTCTTCTGAAATTCTCAAGATCTTCAGTTGTTGTATCAAGCCCACAATCATTTAAGCCATTCTGGATCATATATGTTCGGGTATTAAAGAAATGCTCTCCATAAGCTTCTCTTAATGCTGCTTCCCATGCTGTATCACCAATTCCGATACACGAACCATCTTCATTTAATTCTCCCTGATTATCATCTGCAAGTGATGTTCCCGGATCATCAGTATCTCCAACTATTATATAATATTTGCAGCCAGAGTTTAATATTATATTATCATACTGAAGTATCAGTTCCTGATAATTATTCGCCCAACCGCCATTGCTTCCCATCTCAAGCACTAATATATCCTTAGCACTTCTCTCCTGTGACGCTCTTGTCATAGCCTGAGTTCCACCCGGTATTGTAACTTTCCCCGTTGTTGGAACTTCTGTCGGCTTTTCCGTAGGTGATTCTGTTGGGGATTCTGCTGGTGTCCCAGCAGGTTGTTCTGCATCAGTATCTCCTGTAGTTTCTTTCTCTGCCATTTCCTGTATCAGACCATTTTCTTCTGAATATTCATCAGTCTCACTGTCATATGTTATAATTCTCGCTTCACTACCCGAATATGCTGAATATCCTTGCGTAAGTTTTATGCTCACCTGATTATTGCCTGCGTTATCCACATCACACAGGTAACCGTTAATATACATATCTCCAGGATATGGGTCATAATCTATGCCATATCCGCTGTAATCATCATAAGTAAATACATTTCCATTCTCATCTATTAATGTGGCTCTCGCATAATCATCTTCACTTATTGTTATATCTCTGTCTATATATAACTTGATTCCGCCAGCTCTGAATGTAATTGTGTATGAATTTTCTCCTGATACCCCAAGATTATGTGTAGTAATCCCGCTTAAACGCTCCAATGTAATTGGAGAACTCCATCCAAATATGCTCAATCCATTAACAGTTCCAGGTGTTGTGCAGCCTGCACCAGCCATCATGCTGTCCCCATAACAGGTTATTTCTCTTGATACTCCATCATAAGGAATAAATTCCGAGGTCAGTTTTCTTGACGGCAACGCAAGAGCTTCTTCATTCTCTGTTGCTATCTCATTCTCAAAGAATTCTTCCACATATTTCTCCTCAACAACAACTTCTTCCTGTTCTTCTGTTGTCTCTTCCGTTGAATCTTCTTCTGTTGTTTCCTGAACTGTCTTTGTCTCTGCAATTATGTTATTTGCAGCATTTTTCTTATTATTCTTATTATGCTTTATTTGTATAAATACTAGTGAAACACTTATTAATGCTATAATTAAAACCACAATTGCACATACAATTATACATTTTCTTCTATCTTTAGTAACTCGTCTTAACATGTCTTTCATATAATTTATGTCCTTTCTTTGGTATTATATATTATTATACGAAATCAACTTAAAATAAGTTTAAAAAAGAAAGACCTTCTTCGAAAATTATATCACAGAAGGTTTTTATTGTCTATTAAGTTACTTATACTGCATAAACCACGACATCATACAACCGCCATCAGCACCTGCTTCAAGCACTTTTACGATATTATCCGGTTTAATTCCCCCGATTGCATATACTTTCACCTCCGGATTAACCTTACGGACTGCCACGCACACCTGTTTAAGAAAATCAAGTCCCGCGCCTATCTTTCCCGGTTTGCACTGTGTCTCAAATATTGTTCCAAGCACAATCTGGTCTGCTCCTGCACCCGCAGCATATACCGCCTCTTCCACGCTGTGGCACGACACGCTCACGCAATCAAGCCTCTTTATCGCATCAGCCTGTTCACTGCACATTTGTTTAAAATGTTCCATTGAAAAATGCACATTTGCACAGCCCGCATATTCCGCTGTGCTGATATCACTGTGAACAAACATTTTAACAGAAGCTTCCCTGCATATCTTCTGAATGCGTCCTGCAAGCTCCCTGTAGTCCTGCCTGTCCATATCCTTTTCGCGAAGTATAAGGGCATATAGGTGCAGTGAAACACATTTTTCAATCTGGTTAATGTACTCTTCCATAGTACATTCTGAGCCTCCGCTGCCACTCACCAGATGTCTGTTCGTTATACATATATATTTCCTATACATAGATATATTCATTCACGACAGGCTGAAGCCCGCCATCCTCCATATCCTTATACATTCTGTCAAATGAACGGTTATCATTGATTTCAAACTGTTCATCCCCTACATTCTCATCCTCTTTTCCGGTATATTTAGTCTCATGGTCGCCAATTCCTGTTGATACCCCAGCTGAAACCTTAGTGGCACATATCTTGGTTATACCATTTCTAAATTGTGCACTCTCCCGGCTCGAAACTGTTATCCCCACGAATGGCAGGAACAGCCTGTATGCACAAAGCACCTGGCATAACTGCTTTTCGCCGACATCTCTTGGATTAATCTTATCGTTGTTGATTATCGGACGGAGTCTCGGACAGCTAAGGCTTAACTCTGCATGTGGATATTTTCTGTTAAGGTAATATACATGGAGTGCTGTTGCAAGTGCATCCTTTCTGAAATCATCAAGTCCTAACAATGCAGAAAAGCCTGCGCCTCTCATGCCTGCCATAAGTGCCCTTTCCTGTGCGTCAAATCTATATGGCCATACTCTCTTATGTCCTAACAAATGTAGTGTCTCATATTTTACAGGGTTATATGTCTCCTGGAATACCGTCACATAATCGACGCCACACTCATGAAGATAGCGGTACTCATCTACATTTACAGGATATATCTCTATTCCGATATTCTTGAAGTATTTTCTTGCAAGCTTTACCGCCTCGCCAATGTACTCAACATCTGAATATTTTCTGCTCTCACCTGTAAGTATTAGAATTTCTTCCATTCCTGTATCAGCAATAACCTTCATCTCATGTTCAATCTCTTCCATTGAAAGTTTCTTTCTGTGAATGTTATTGTAGCAGTTGAAGCCACAGTATATGCAGTAATTCTGACAATAATTAGCTATATAAATCGGTGTAAATATGTACACTGTATTGCCAAAATGTTTCTTGGTTTCATTCTCTGCTTTTCTTGCCATCTGCTCCAGATATGGTGCTGCAGCTGGTGAAAGCAATGCCTTGAAATCCTCAATATTGCATGTATCCTTGCTTAACGTCCTTTCAACATCTGCTGCTGTGTATGAATCATAATCAAACTCATCCATTGCCTTTAGGACTTTATCCTTAATATCTGAATCAATTATTTCCATGTCATCAAGATATTTCATGTAATCTGTTCTGAATAACGGATCCTGCTCTAACTTATGTTTTCTCTCTAACGCGGCCGGTGGAAGCTGGTCACTGTCTATAAAATACACCTGATTTTCTTCGTTCATTATTATGCCTTCTTTTCTATTTATATTTTAATGTTCCTCATTTAGCGTAAGAATCCTGTCAATGGGTCTGATGCGCTTCCGCCTCTTGCAAGAACTCTTCCCATTCCTGTTAGATATGCACTTCTTCCTGCCTCTATAGCCTTCTTAAATGCCTCTGCCATAGCTGGAACATTTCCTGCTGTAGCAATCGCTGTATTAGCCATAACCGCAGCAGCGCCCATCTCCATCGCCTCACATGCCTGCGATGGCTTTCCAATACCTGCGTCCACAATAATTGGTAAATCAATTTCATCAATAAGTATCTGTATAAATGCTTTGGTTGAAAGTCCATTGTTGCTTCCTATCGGTGAAGCAAGCGGCATAACACAGGCAGCTCCTGCGTTCTGCAGATCCCTTGCCACATTAAGATCCGGATACATGTATGGCATTACCACAAATCCTTCCTTAGCAAGTATTTCTGTTGCTTTCACGGTCTCATAATTATCAGGAAGGAGATATTTGGCGTCATGCATAATCTCAATCTTTACAAAATCCCCGCATCCCATCTCACGGCTCAGTCTCGCAATTCTTACTGCCTCCTCTGCATTTCTCGCCCCTGAAGTATTAGGAAGAAGTGTTACTCCCTTCGGTATGAAATCAAGAATATTCTCTTTATTCTCTGTATTGGTGCGTCTGAGGGCAAGCGTGATAATCTCTGCTCCTCCCTGCTCAACCGCCGCCTTAATAAGATTCACATTATACTTTCCTGAGCCTAATATGAATCTGCTGTTAAACTCATGTCCTCCTAAAATTAATCTGTCTTCTTTCTTGTCCTGTGCTTTGTTATCCATCTGTTCCATACTTCTTTCCATATTTTCTTCCATATTTCCTGCCATCTCAGCTTCCTCCTGTTATCTGTTTTATTGTGCTTCTATGAGTTATTCATCCTGCACTTATTATCTGTCCTGCTGTTCTTGTTTATGTCCCGCCTGTCTTTTTCGATATCCTGCCAACCTCTTTCTATATCCTCAATCTTATAATTGATGGTAAAGATTGTTCCTTCTTCTCAAAAAAATATTAAGCAAAAACCTATTAAAAATATTTTTTCTGCTTTTTAGTAGGTTTATATCAACACTCTAATTTTCAGGAAACCTACTAATCAAGCACATGTGAAGTTTCTTATAGGTCTTTCGCGCCTCAAATGTTTTAATGCAGCCTATAAATATCATGTTTATCTCACATTTATAGGCTGCCAGTTATCCTAAAGACCTACTAAATCTTGGTTTTCTTACATCCTATAGGTTTTTCAATTTTCTCAGACAATTATCAACCTACTGAAATTCAAATTTAATAATTCTTGTAGGTTTTTCCTATACAGATTCAGTCTGCCATAACATATAAGCAGGAACATCTTATATACTCACAGTTCAATGATTAATTAACCATCTCACAAATAGACAATTCTCTTGTTCACTAACTAAAATTGTCCGCCGCCAACAAAATGCAGTATCTCAATCACATCTCCATTAGCAATATTAACCTTGTCAAAATCTTCTCTGTGAATTATTTCCATATTCTTCTCAATTACAATGCCTACAGGGTCATACCCCGCTTCTGTTACATAAGCAAGAAGTGTTTTCCCCACAGCTTTTGAAGCTTCAATCTGCTCTCCGTTAATCTGTACCATAGTCTCTCCCTTCCCCTTCGTTGTTCATTATCGACATTCGCCATATAATCCAGAATTTGTGCAAGCACATTCTGGATTGCATGGCTCATTGCTGCTCGCACAAAAAAGGCAGAACCGCTTTCCAGCTGGTTCTGCCTTTAAAATCATAATATAAACACGCCGGAAATCTTTTATTACCAACGCCTGTTGTATGTTCGATGACATGATTCATTCGTATAATCCTGTCTTCTGGTCTTGAAAAGTGGTGTCCCCAATTCAACGCCTCAATCAATATAACATATGCTGGCTTAATTTACAACTACCAGCCCTGTATATTAATCTCTGAAAGTCTTACTTCTTTATATTCCTGATTAATATACATTCTTATCTGTTCTAACTCATCATCTGAAAATGACGCAGCTTTTTCATTATAATACACATTAACTATGTAACTGCCGTCCTCGTTACCTTCTGCCGTTACATAGAATTCCGCCGGACCAAACATTGTTTCAAGTTCTCTTGCTGCTTCACCGCATAAACTGCCAACATAATTCTCGTCAATATCTACATCATCATGTTCATCATAAACAAAATCCTTCTGTGGATTATAGCCTTTTCTTGTCACTGGCTGTCCCTGTAAAGAAGCATCTGCACCCGCAGCCTCACTAACTCCATCAGACCTGCCTGTGTCACTCATACATGCACAAAACGTCACAGCCCCTGCACATAACAATACACCACATACACATATTCGCACAACAAATGACATAGAACATAAGCCTCCGTGCTTCATATCAAGCTTCATAACAATCACCTCTGCCTATATTCTATGCCTTTTTTATTATAATTCAACTGCATGTTCAAACCATTTCTTGAGTCATCCTTAAAAGCACCTATTACCGCTCGTTTCTCCAGCTTTCAACAACCCCGCCAATAAAGCCCGGAATAACTCCAAAATATCCAACGAATGTAAACATCCATTCCATTCCCTTGAATGCAAATATGCTTATAACTGCCCATACGACAAAGCCTATTGCACACCATGCAAGGGTGTTAAGAAGAAGAAACAGATATTCATATTTCTTTTCAGTTAAATGAGTATTTTTACAAATGTTCAGAAGCATTTTCATCGAAACCTCCCTTCGTATCAAGAGCAAATATTACCCATTCTGCAATGTTAGTTGCATGGTCTCCTATTCTCTCAAAATACTTGGCAACCATAAGCAGCTCAGCAGCCTGTTCACCATTGGCTGAATCTGCCTGTATCATTGCAACAAGGTCATCTCTTACCTTTTCAAATAAATCATCTACGACATCATCATAGGCAATAACCTGCTTTGCCTTATCAGTATCCTTCTCAACATAGGCTTCAATGCTTCTGATTAACATAAGCATAGTCTCAGAAGCCATCTGGTTGATATGTTCAAGCTTCTTTATGTATGGCTGTCCGGCAAGTTTAATAGTTATCTCACCGATATCTGCTGCCTGGTCACCAATTCTTTCCATATCAGTAACCATCTTTAAAGCTGCTGTGATTGTTCTCAAATCCTTGGCAACCGGCTGCTGCTGGATAAGAAGATTAAAGCAGATATTTTCAATAGTCTTCTGCTCCCTGTCAATCTCCTCGTCCTGAATCATAACCTTTTTAGCAAGCTCTGCATCCTGTCTTACAAGTGCATCAACTGCCTTTCGTATAGAATCCTCAATTGCAGAGCCCATCTTCATCATTTCCTTATTAAGTCTGTCAAGCTGTTCGTCAAATTTACTTCTCATCATCCAAACCTTCCTGTGATATAATCTTCTGTCCTCTTATCCTGAGGGTAAGAGAATATCTGCTTAGTGTCTCCAAACTCAACCATCTCTCCTACAAGGAAAAATGCAGTCTGGTCCGAAACTCTGGTTGCCTGCTGCATATTGTGTGTTACGACAATAACTGTGTATTTCTTCTTTAAGTCCTCCATAAGCTCTTCAATCTTAGCTGTAGAGATAGGATCAAGCGCTGATGTAGGCTCATCCATAAGAAGCACCTCCGGCTGCACTGCAAGAGCTCTTGCAATACAGATTCTCTGCTGCTGTCCACCTGAAAGACCCATGGCCGATTTTTTCAATCTGTCCTTTACCTCATCAAATATAGCTGCTCCCCGAAGACTCTCCTCAACTATCTGGTCAAGTCTTTTCTTATCTCTTATACCGTGAACTCTTGGACCATAGGCAATATTGTCATATATGCTCATCGGGAAAGGATTAGGCTGCTGGAATACCATTCCAACCTTCTTTCGAAGAATTGTAGTATCAACTGACGTGTCATATATATCCTCACCATCAAGAAGCACCTTTCCATCTATTCTTACACCGTCAACAAGATCGTTCATACGGTTTAATGTTTTTAAAAATGTTGATTTACCGCAGCCAGATGGTCCGATAAATGCTGTTACAGCATTTTCCTGTATATCCATGCTCACATCCTTAAGTGCATGATTCTCGCCGTAATACAGGTTCAGATTTTCAACTTTAACTTTAATCTTATTACTCATATATTCCTCCCAATTAGTGCTTTTCAAGCTTCTTAGCCAGCCTCTTTGTACCGAAGTTAATAAGAAGTACAATTACAAGAAGCACAACCGCAATACCAAATGCTACCTCGAATTCACCCTTACTTGCACTTAAGTAAAGCTGGATAGTAAGTGTTCCGCCTGAGTTAAATATTTTCTCAAGAAATGCATTGAAAGTCTTTGGAAGAAGATGTGCACTTCCTGCTGTAAAAAGCAATGCTGCTGATTCACCTATAATTCGTCCTATCGCAAGAATAACGCCTGTTACAATTCCAGGCATTGCAGACGGAAGAAGAATAGTTCTGATTGTGTACCATTTACCTGCACCTAATCCTACGGCTCCTGTTCTGAAGCTGTCAGGCACTGTCTTTAGCGCTTCCTGTGTATTTCTTGTGACAAGCGGAAGCACCATTAAGGTAAGTGTAAGAGAACCTGTCAGAAGTGAATATCCCATGTGGCAGAGCTGTCCGAAGAAAAGCATTCCGAACAGTCCAAATATAATTGATGGGATTCCTGCAAGTGTCTCAGTTGCAAATATTATAGTTGTAACAAGCTTTCCCGGCTTGGCGTACTCATTTAAATAAATCGCAGCACCTACACCGATTGGCGTTGTAATTATCATAGTAAGTAATATTATTATCAATGTGTTCAGAATATTACCTGCAATTCCCACAGTTCCGTGAAGAATTGATGTAACACCTGTAAGAAATGCCCAGTTTACACGTCTTGCACCCTTAGCGAACACATACACAATAATTCCTAAAAGCAGGAGAACTGAAAATGCTGCACAAATATATATTGCTGTATATATTGCAATCTCTTCCGGGTGTCTTTTCTTGGCTTTAAGATTATCCATTTGCTTTCTCCCCTTTCTTCTGCATAAATGTAATTATCAGATTTATAATCATGATGAAAATGTAAAGAACAAGTCCTACTGTGAAAAGAACCTGTCTGTGTACTCCATCCGCATAACTCATCTCACTTACAATCTGTGTTGTAAGGAATCTTACTGAGTTAAATGGAAGCGGAAGATTTACTGAACCACCGGCTACCATGTTGATAGCCATCGCCTCACCTAAGGCTCTTCCTATACCTAATACGATACCTGTTATAATTCCTGACCTGGCTGCCGGAACTACAACCTTGAAAATTGTCTGTATCTTAGTTGCTCCAAGTGCAAGTGATGTTGCTCTTAAATTCATTGGAACTGCCCTGATTGCTGACGCACTCATATTGATAACTGTTGGAAGTATCATAATTGCAAGCACCAGCACTGCAGCCAGGAGGTTTGCTCCTCCTGTGTACTGATGTGTTGTGGAATTCGCGAATACATGTTTTTCTAATTTATAAAGGAGGGGGTTTAATAACATTAATCCGAGAAGTCCGTATATAACAGAAGGAATTGCCGCAAGCAGTTCAACCGCCGGCTGAACTACTGCTGCAAGTTTCTTTCCTGCTATTTCTGTTAAAAATACTGCTGTTAATAATCCAATTGGAACACCTATAAGAATCGCAAGCGTTGTTCCTACAATTGATGAAAGAATTATGTAAACAATTCCATATGCAGGTGGTGTAGCAGTTGGTGCCCATACTGTTTTGAAGAGCAGATCTGCTATTCCGACGCTTTTTAAGCTCTCTGTTCCTTTTATGAACATATAGATAGTAATGGAGCAGACTGCCAGGATAGCCACTACAGCACATACTAAAAATATTATCTTTGCCACGCTTTCGCTTACATGCCTTGTTTTCTTACTGCCTTTTAATGAACCATTTGTCATTGCCCTAACCAGGCTGGTTCTCTTATCTGCATTTTTCATATCAACATTTATAACCTCATCCATGTCAATCTCTCCATTCATAATCTATATTTACCGGCTTACTCTGGGAGGATTAAGCCTACTCCCTTGATTACCTTCTGACCTGCTTCAGACTTTACAAAGTTGAACCATGCCTGAACAAGCTCGCTCTGTGATGAAACAGTGCCCTTAGTAGCCATTACAAATGGTCTTGAAAGTGTATACTTACCAGCCTTGATATTTGCTTCTGTTGCGTCAACACCATCAAGCTGTAAAGCTGTAACTGTCTTATCAACTACATCTAATGAAACATAACCGATTGCACCAGGAGTTGCTGCTACTTTGGCAAGTACTGCACCTGTGCTGTCAAGTTCCTGTGCATATGCACATTTGTCCTTAACTTCAAGGAGTTCCTCAAATGCTCCTCTTGTACCAGAAGCTGCCTCTCTTCCGATTACTACGATAGCTTCATCTGAACCGCCAAGATCCTTCCAGTTAGTAATCTTACCTGTGTAGATGTCTGTAAGCTGTTCCTTTGTTACATTAGTAACCTTGTTGTTCTTGTCTGTAATCATTGCGATACCATCAATAGCTACGATGTTCTCTTCAATACCTGCTGACTTTTCCTTGTCTGATAAAGCTCTTGAAGCGTTACCGATATCAACTGAACCAGATGTTACTGACTCGATACCTGCGCCTGAACCTGTATATTCTGTTGTTACTGTTACGTTAGGATATTCTTCCATGAATGCTTCCATAAGTGCTCCGCACATCTTTTCCATTGATGTACTTCCTGCTAACTGAATCTTTCCTGAAAGCTCCTTAGATGTGCCTCCGTTTGATGAACCATCTCCATTTGATGATGTACCTGTTCCACAACCTGCTAATACTGCAAGACCTAATGTTGCTGTTAATGCAACTGTAAGTAACTTCTTAATTCCTTTTCTCATAATTTTCGTTACCTTCCTCGTTTTTTATTTGCAAGCTTTAGCAGAAGTTTTTCAAAGGGGCTTTAATCAGTTTCCTGACAGAATGATATGTGAGTCGTCTCATAAAGAAAACCCTCTGCAACTGCTTGCAGAGGGTATGTTATCAATGTTATGTAAAATGCATAATCTCATGTTCGTAAAGTTTTTGTAAAATGTATGTGATTGATTATATTTTGTTAAGACATGCGTCAATACCCGCATCAACGCATACAGACTGCTTTCTTATCTCATCAGGTGCATATGTATCCTGTTCCTTTAAGAATTCCTGACTTATCTTTCCCAGCATACGGACGTTCATAAGTGAACACAGTAACCGCCTCTGTGCGTCCTCTTCCTGTGAAATCGCTATATCTGTCATTTCATATATCTATAATAGCAAGTCTGCCTGAAAATAAAAAGCAGGCAGTTTTTTGTGACATAGTTACCTGAAAGTAACTATTACACATATACTGTCTGCATCGTTTATCTCAAAGTCTTTCTATATATAATTATAAAATATGTAGTTCCTATAACAGCCGTAAATGCCCATGCACTCGCATACACAAGATAGAGTGACACAAGTGTATGTATACTTGCAAATATCGTACACACCCACACAATTCTGAACACAACTGAACCCATTATAACTATTATTGTAGGTATAATGCTTCTGCCAAGACCTCTTGCTCCCGCAGCCGCATTATCCATAAATGCAGATATAAAATACGAACAGCCCATTATTCCAAGTCTTATTGAACCGTAATGCAGTACATCGGCATCACTTGTGAAAAGACTAAGAAACTGTGTTCTGAAAACTACAAGCAGCGCACCAAGCACAGCACCTATAAGAAATGAATACATCTGTGTAACAAGATATGCCTTCTTAATTCTGTCGCGTTTTCTTGCTCCAAGATTCTGCGCTATAAAGCTTGTACATGCTGTGTAAAATGCTGCCATCATATCATATACAATGTTATCAGCATTAGCTGCTGCAGAATTACCTTCAACAACTACATGGTCAAATGAATTAACTGCCGACTGTATGTAAAGATTAGCAACTGCAAATAATGAATACTGTACTGCTGCAGGCAATCCAATCTTTAATACTCTCGCTGCTATCTGTGAATCTATTCTGATATTTTTTATATAAAGTCCGTAATCCATGCCACAGCCAAACAAAAAATTTAGTATCAAAAATGCTGATATATACTGCGATATTATACTTGCCAGCGCAACACCGACAACTCCAAGCTTACATACTATTACAAAAAACAGATTAAGCACCACATTAATTACGCCAGCTGTAATAAGATACATAAGCGGTCTTTTCGTATCTCCAACTGCACTTAACACGGCATTACCATAATTGTACATGGCAAGCGCCGGTGAACCAAGAAGATATATTGTAAGATATATAACTGCTCCGTCTATCAGCTCTTTCTTAGTTCCCATAAGATTCAGCACTGGTCTTGAAAGAAACAGTCCTGACAAAAGTAGCAGAAATCCTGCAATTATACATACTACAATTGAAGTATGGACTGCTTTTTTAACATTTGCACTATTCTTAGCACCCACGAACAACGCAACCACAGCGTTAACGCCGCCTGCAAGTCCTAACAGTATACCGGTTGTCAATGTAATAATTATGCTCGTTGAACCTACTGCACCAAGCGCCAGCGGTCCTACAAATTTACCAACTACCGCCACATCACACAGGTTAAACATAACCTGCAGCACATTTGACAACATAAGCGGCACTGAATACATTAATATTTTCTTCGGCAGAGAACCTGTCGTCATATCTATTTCATTTGATTTCATAACCTTATCTTAAACCCTTTAAATAATCCTTCTGCTCTGGTGTAATGCGGTAACTCTCTACAGCCTTCTGTATTGACTTTCTGTGTACCCATTCAGGAACCCTGCACTCCTCTATATAAGGAATCGCCGCATCCCACTGTTTGGCAAGTGCTGTAGCCATATACCATGCAATCATCATATTTACATAGTACTCCTCTGATTTCACACTTGCAATCCTTAATCTGTGCGATCAGCATCATATGAAGATTATTTTCTTCATAATACTTATGTGGCAGCTCAGACTTCATAAACCGTCATTGCATAAAAAAAGTGGAAGCATCAACTGCTTCCACTTCTTAATTAGTAGCGAGAGAGGGATTTGAACCCACGACACCACGGGTATGAACCGTGTGCTCTAGCCAACTGAGCTATCTCGCCATAATATTTACTGAATGCCTTAAAAAGAAATGGGGCCTACAGGGCTCGAACCTGTGACCCTCTGCTTGTAAGGCAGATGCTCTCCCAGCTGAGCTAAGACCCCACATTCAGAACAATTCGTTTGATTTCTCTCGCAAACTGCTTTGCTATTATAATATTAAAACGCAATATTTGTCAAGCACTTTTTTGACTTTTTTCAAAATATTTTTTTCAAAAAATCCTCAAAACTTTTCACGACTTTTGAAAAAACTTTAATAACTTTGAAAATGTCTTTGGAAAACTATGACTTCCACCTCCTGCCATACATGCAACACCTACTAAATCAGCTTTCTTATCTCACATAGTAGATCTTTTGTTGCATTGCTTATCATTCTTATTCGTTCCTTAAGCGCTTCGTCATTATCCTCGATAATACGCGCCCGCTCAACGCTTGACCGCTCTTTCCATATGCCCTGTTCATCAAGTTGTTTAACCTCATCAGCAGTATCACTGCCCAAGAATTATTCTCTTCATAAGTTTTCTCCTATTGTAAGACTTCACGACAATTCTCCTTAAATATCCATCTATCCGCTGCCCGCACAGTAAAGGCGTGCTATATATACATAATTATATATACAGCACGCCTCTTATGACATTAAATATTTATGAAGAATTATAAATTATCTGATATAGTTGGTCTTAATCTTGCTCTCACCCTGTGGAAGCTCGATTCCCTGCTTCTTTGCTGCGTCTATTGACTTAACAAGCCATGCAAAGTTCTGACCTAAAAGTCTCATTGTCTGCATACCTTCCTCATCCTGTGCAACCTCATCAGGTGTATTGCCATGTACTATATTCCAGTAGTTTGATGATACAACCGGCATCTGGTTAATCTGGAAATACTTATTCAATACATCAACTGTTGATGTTGTTCCGCCACGGCGGGCAGATGCGATTGAAGTACCACATTTGTAACGAAGCTCGTTACCATATGCACCAAATAATCTGTCGAGGAACATTAATATCTCTCCTGTTGGAGAAGCATAATAAACAGGTGAACCAACGATAAGTCCGTCTGCATCAGTTACTTTAGTGCCAACTTCCTTGACAACTGCGTCAAGCTCGCCCTTTACAACTCTGCTTCCAACTGCAACTATCTCAGTCTCAATTCCCTGTGCATCTAATTCCTTAGCAACAACAGAAAGCGCTGTATATGTACAGCCTGCGTCTCTTCTGCTGCCATTAACCAATACAACCTTCATGTTAATACCTCCAAATCATTAATTAAACATTAATCTCTGCCTTCATACCAAGTTCTTCCTTGTTAGCATCAAGGATAGGCTTGATAACACTGGCAAGATATTCGTCAACCTGTTCCTTAGAACGTCCAACATACTTCATAGGATCAAGCTTTGACTGCAACTCTTCAAGAGTAACACCGAACATTGGCTCTGCTGCAATAAGCTCAAGAAGGTTATTATCAAGACCTTCCTGCTTAACTCTCTTTCCAGCAATCATAGAAAGCTCTCTGATCTTCTCATGAAGCTCCTGTCTGTCTCCACCAGCCTTAACAGCGTCCATCATAATATTCTCAGTTGCCATGAATGGAAGCTCTGCCATCATGTGTTTGATGATAACCTTGTCATATACAACAAGTCCGTCAACAACATTTAAGTAGAGGTCAAGGATTCCGTCAACAGCGAGGAAGCCCTCTGGAACTGACATTCTCTTATTAGCCGAATCATCAAGTGTTCTCTCGAACCACTGTGTAGATGAAACAATAGCAGGGTTAAGTGCGTCACTGATAACGAAATCAGCAAGTGAAGCCATACGCTCACTTCTCATAGGATTACGCTTGTAAGCCATAGCTGATGAACCAATCTGTGACTTTTCAAATGGCTCTTCAACTTCCTTGAGGTGTTGTAATAATCTGATATCATTAGAGAACTTGTGTGCGCTCGCAGCAATTCCAGCAAGTACATTAAGTACTCTTGTATCAACCTTTCTTGAATATGTCTGGCCTGAAACTGGAACGCAAGCGTCAAAGCCCATCTTTTCTGCAATCTTTCCGTCAATCTGGCGGATCTTATCCTGATCTCCGTTGAAAAGTTCAAGGAATGAAGCCTGTGTACCTGTTGTACCCTTGCAGCCTAAAAGCTTCATTGTAGAAAGTACATAATCAAGGTCTTCAAGGTCCATAACTAATTCATTGAGCCATAATGTAGCTCTCTTACCAACTGTAGTTGGCTGTGCTGGCTGAAAATGTGTGAAAGCCAGTGTAGGCTGTGCCTTATATTTATCTGCGAACTTAGAAAGCTCATCAATAACATTAACAAGCTTCTTACGAACAAGCTTTAAGCCCTCTGTCATAATGATGATATCAGTATTATCACCAACATAGCATGAAGTTGCTCCAAGATGTATGATACCTTTAGCCTTAGGGCACTGAAGTCCGTAAGCATATACATGGGACATAACATCATGTCTTACTTCCTTCTCTCTTCTCTTGGCATCTTCATAGTTAATATCATCCTTGTGAGCCTTTAACTCATCAATCTGCTCCTGTGTGATAGGAAGTCCAAGTTCATGCTCTGTCTCTGCCAATGCAATCCAGAGTCTTCTCCATGTCTTAAACTTCATGTCTGGAGAGAAAATGTACTGCATTTCCTTGCTTGCGTATCTTTCTGCAAGTGGTGTCTGATATCTGTCGTTCATCTCGTATCCGCCTTTCATATATCAAAATTTAGGTGTGCGCTCGTCACAGAACCGCATACAAGTTTAGTATATCATAGCAGAACTGCGTTTGCAATTTATGACTTTAATTAGTGTATACAGATTACTCTCTAAATCTGTATGCGAATTAATCCGAAAAAAGTTTTAATTGTTTTCTGCTTTTTTAAATTCACAACCTCCAAGAATATCCTTTTTATCTATATATACAAGTTCTCCGCCTGTCTTTGCGAAAAACATATACTTTTCATCACCCAAATATGCTGTTCCCGAATTATTATCAAGCACAATTGTGTTAACAACTGTTCCATCAGTTTTCAGAACATATATTTTTCTTTCTATCTTCTTAATTACTTCTTTTCCAACTTCGTCACTTGCTGTATGTCCAAGATGGTCATAAGCATATATACAGTCATCATGAAAAACCATTGATATTGATGTTACGCCATCATTAGCAAACAGATCCGCGACATCTTCTCTTGCTTCCATCTTTCTGTATTCTTACAACCTTTGCCATGCCTCCATCAACCCTTACCATATATATGTAACTTTTATAATAATAGACAGGTGATGAAATATAGTCCATTGAGAAAAATGCATTACAGTCCGAATTATCGTGTGTACAGTCTGGTTTTACACATTCAGCTATTGTCCTTTGGGTAGCATCATTAAAATACTTGGCAATGCTGTGAATATCCGGATTCTAATAGCTCTGTTCATCTGTTTCCCCATTGCTTTTGCCAATGTCTATTGTCTTTTCCTTTTACCATTATAAGAATTGCTGATAATGCAGCCACACAGATTACAACCCCGATAATTATTATAGATAATTTCTTCTTTGACATAAAGACACCTTCTCCCCTAAAATTTAATCCTCTTTAATATTCCCCTTCTCAACATTTGGCTTTATAAGCTTCTCATAAGAATACTTCCACAATTCTTCAGACCCTTCCGCGGTTCTTGCATTTCTCTTTAATATCTGGCTTAAATGCACTCCCTTTTCAGCCCAGCTCTTACCCTTTGAAGCGTCATTTAAGATTACAGGCTGGAAATTATCCATAGTTCTCGCGAACTTTGCCTCCGGTGTTTCCTGTGCCTCGAATTCCTCCCACAATTCACGCATATACCTTCCCTGGTCCTCTGGAAGAATACTGAATATTCTGTCAGCACATTTTAACTCACGTTCACGCTGTGTCTTCTTGGCTTCCTCATCGTAAGCATAAGTATCGCCTGCGTCTATCTCTACAAGGTCATGTATAAGAAGCATTGTCATTGTTCTAAGCTCATCAATCTTTTCGTTGGCATACTCTGACAACAGCACAGTCATAATCGCCATATGCCATGCATGCTCAGCGTCATCTTCCTTTCGTGATGCGTCTGCCAGATATGTCTGTCTGCCAATGCTCTTTTCCTTATCTATCTCTCTTATAAAATCTATCTGTCTGTCCAATCTGTCCTTATCCATATTATCCCTCTTTTCTATAGATATCATCTTCATGCTTCTTCAATGTCAAATGTGCCGTCACTAATCTGTCAGTTCAAGTGCCGCAACCTCACCTACAACTATAATAGCCGGTGACGGGAAGTCTGCCTCTTTCACCTTTCCTGCAATATCCGAAAGTGTTCCGACAAGCTTTACATATGTATCATCTGTATTCTCACCGTGAATTACTGCAACCGGTGTATCTGACGGCTTTCCATATCTCATCAGCTTTTCCGTAATCATATCTATACTCTTTAATCCCATAAGAAATACAAATGTTTCATCAAGCTTCGCATATGATTTCCACCTAATTTCTTCAATATCCGGTGGCGGATTATCAGCCGTATGTCCTGTAATTACATGAAATCCTTGGCTTGCGCCCCTGTGTGTTACAGGAATTCCTGCCATTCCGCATAATCCTATGCCAGAAGTAACTCCCGGAACTTCATGTACATGTATGCCATGTGCTTTGAGTGCAAGTGCTTCTTCTCCGCCCCTTCCGAACACATAAGGATCGCCGCCCTTCAATCTCACAACATATTTTCCCTCAAGTGCCTTGGCAATAAGCAGTTCATTAATCTCTTCCTGTGCCTTAGAATGTCTGCCGCTTCTCTTTCCTGCGTATATCAGCTCACAGCTCTCCGGTGCGAACTCTAACAAATGCTCATCAATCAAATCATCATACACTATAACCTCTGCCCTTCTTATCTCCGCTAGACCTTTGAGTGTAATTAATTCATATGAGCCGCACCCAGCACCAACAAGTGTTGCTCCCGGCAGTATCTTCCCGCTCTCATTATCAAGATATTTCTGTAAAAATGCGTTCTCTTCCTTACTGCTGCACACTCTGTCTGCTTTCATGCAGAATTCTGAAACTTCTCTTATAAATGCTGCTCTTTTCCTGTCATCATCAATCTTTTCTTTGGCAAGTGTCCTCACCTCTGAAAGATAATCTAATATATTCTCTATATTATCAGATACATTTGCTTCAAAATCTCTTCTTAACTTGGCTGCAACATAAGGACTTTTTCCTCCTGTAACAAAGCCTGCTACCATGTCACCCTTCTGCACAATTGAAGGGAATATGAAGTCACACAACTCCTGGTTATCCACAACATTTACAGGAATCCCCTTTTCTTTGCACAATCTTGCAGCTTCTTTATCCACTTCTTCACCAGCCGCCGCAATAACAAAGTCAGCATTTTCAATATCTTCCTGTGTGAATGTTCTTCTTTCAATACTAATATTATCGCAAGCCTGCTCCATTACCTCTATATCCGAAACTATTGATGGTGTAACAACTGTAATCTTTACGCCAAACCCCTTCAGCCTGCTTATCTTTCTTGCCGCTACCTTGCCTCCGCCGATAACAAGGCAGTTCTCTCCTTCTATTTCTCTAAAAAACGGAAAATAACTCATCCTGTTCCCCTTTTTTCTTGTGATTATTTTCATGATACCTATACATAGTCGCATTTCATACAATTTAGTAGGTATATTTTCCTGTTGACTATTATAATAGATGCCAATTTTACCAAAAATGCCTACTAAAGAACACTTTTAATGCTTTTTAGTAGGCAATTTACATTTAATATTTCATTTTACTGCTCAAAAGCACCTACTAAATCAACACATTTGTTACATTAATAGGCTTTTAGCCAGAAATCATCCTCATATGCGGCACCATTTTGCTTTCAAGGCTCAACTTCATGAATTATTAGCCCATCTCACCACGGATGTCAATCTTAGGTGGCTCAATTGGATAATTACCTGTAAAGCATGCGTCACAGTAGCCTGTCTGTCCGCATATCATTTCGCTTAACTTGTCAACCTCAAGATATCCTAATGAATCTGCTCCGATAAGCTTGCAGATTTCATCAACAGAATGACCTGACGCAATAAGCTGATCCTCTGAAGGAATATCTGTTCCGAAATAACATGGGTGAAGAAACGCTGGTGAACTGATTCTTACATGAACTTCCTTAGCACCTGCCGCCTTAAGAAGATTAACAATTCTTGCACTTGTTGTTCCTCGTACAATTGAGTCATCAATCATGACAACTCTCTTGCCTGCAACTGCTTCCTTAAGTACATTTAACTTAACCTTAACGCTTGACTCTCTCTGTTCCTGCTTAGGTTTGATGAATGTTCGTCCAACGTAGTTATTCTTGATAAATGCATTGCCATAAGGAATTCCTGATTCCATTGAGAAACCAAGTGCTGCCGGATTACCAGATTCTGGAACCCCAACAACGATATCAGCATCTACAGGATGAGTCTTTGCTAAGATTCTGCCTGCATTAATTCTTGATTCATATACACCCATTCCATCAATCTTGCTGTCTGGTCTTGCAAAATATATGTATTCAAATACACATCTGGCTGTATCTTTACGGCAGAGTGACTTATCAGATTTGATTCCCTCTTTAGTGATTGTAACAACCTCACCAGGTTCAACATCTCTTACAAACTCTGCACCTACAGTATCAAGTGCACATGTCTCTGATGATAAGAAATATGCATTGTCTCTCTTACCGATACATAATGGCTTGAAGCCAAATGGGTCTCTTGCTCCGATAAGCTTTCTAGGACTCATTACGATAAGTGAATAAGCACCCTTAATCTTCTTCATCGCATTAGACACAGCACCCTCAACAGTAGGAACATTAAGTCTTTCTCTTGCGATTAGGTAAGCAATAACCTCTGAATCAATAGTTGTCTGAAAAATGGCTCCTGTATAAGAAAGCTCCTCACGAAGTTCAACTGCATTAAGAAGATTACCATTATGTGCCATGCCAAGAGTTCCCTTAACATAGTTAAGAACAAGTGGCTGTGCATTCTCACGGCTGCTGCTTCCGGCTGTTGAATATCTTACATGTCCGACACCTATATTACCTTTAAGCTTTTCAAGCTTCTCAGGATTAAAAACTTCATTAACAAGTCCCATATCCTTATATGAAAGAACCTTTCCCTTTGGTCCTTCAGTATCACTGACTGCTATACCGCAGCTTTCCTGTCCTCTGTGCTGAAGGGCAAAAAGGCCATAATATATTGTAGATGAAACATCATTGCCATCGAAATCATATACACCAAAGACTCCACATTCCTCATGAAGTTCATCCTCAGCATAGTGGCTGTCATTAATATCAATCTGATTCATAATTCTCCATTCCTTATCGACTGTGATTATTTGCGGGAAAAATCCTTGCCTGTAAGAAGCTTATATGCTTCCTTGTACTTCTCAACTGTCTTCTCGATTACATCATCTGGAAGTAAATAATCACTGTCTGGATTAGCCTTTAACCAGTCTCTTACAAACTGCTTGTCATATGACGGCTGGCTCTTTCCTGCCTCATATCCTTCTAATGGCCAGAATCTTGAGCTGTCTGGTGTAAGCATCTCATCACCGATAACTACTTCACCATTCTCATCAAGACCGAATTCAAACTTAGTATCTGCAATAATAATACCCTTGCTTAAAGCATACTCAGCACACTTCTTGTAAAGAGTGATAGTTGCATCCTTAATCTTAGTAGCATACTCAAGACCCTTACCTGGGAACTTCTTCTCAAGAACTTCGATGCTCTTCTCAAAGGAGATATTCTCATCATGGTCACCAATCTCAGCCTTAGTACTTGGGGTGTAGATTGGTTCAGGAAGCTTCTCTGATTCCTTAAGTCCTTCTGGAAGCTTAATTCCACAGACTGTTCCGTTCTCCTTGTAGCTTGCCCAGCCACTACCTGTAATATATCCTCTTACGATACACTCGATAGGAAGCATTGTAAGCTTCTTGCAAAGCATACTTCTTCCAATATATTCATCCTTGTGGAAGAACTCTGGCATGTCATTAACATCAACTGAAACCATATGGTTAGCAACAACATCCTTAGTATAATCAAACCAGAACTTTGACATCTGTGTAAGGATTGCTCCCTTTTCTGTAACCTTGTTCTTTAAAATGTGATCAAATGCTGAGATACGGTCTGTAGCAACCATAACAAGCTTGTCATCGCAATCATATACTTCTCTTACTTTTCCTTCATAGAGTAATTCACATTTTCCCATGAGTTCATCCATCCTTTTCTTCTTAATAAAATTATTAGTTAAAAAGTTATCAAACCGTAGTATTTATGCGGTTTAAAAACAAACAAAATTATTATATAACAGCGTCTCTTCAAAATCAATAGACTTTATCTTATACAATAAACGAAAAGAAAAAGTTACGACACAACTCAAAAATCCCAGCAGCACATAATCAGTGCTGCCGGGATTTTTTTATAATATCTCATAAGTTGTCTGTTCACTCTTAAGACAATCACCAGCCACACGGTTAGCACTGCTTGCAACGAATGAAGAATTCTTAATATGAATGTCTGTGATTGTATCAGGCACATCTGTCAGAGGTTCAATAACTACAGCTTCCTTCGCGCCAAAGCAATTGATTCCCTCAAAATTAATATTCTTCATATATGGAACATCATCTTTGTCGATTCCCTTAATCTCTTCGTTTCTGTTAAGAGAATTAAGAACATATGCCATAGTAAGAATAATTGCCTGCTCCTTGATATCAACCATGTTAATATTCTTAACATTAATATTCTCGATAACTCCGCCTCGGCCAAGTGCACTCTTTACGCGTACTCCGACATCAGTTCCAAGGAATGTACAATTTTCTACCAGCACATTTTTTATGCCACGGCTCATCTCACTTCCGATAACAAATCCGCCGTGTCCCTTATTAACAAGGCAGTCATGGATATAGACATCCTCGCAAGGTCCTTCAATCTGTCTGGCAACAGCATTCTTTCCTGACTTTAAGCAGATTGCATCATCACCTGTTTCAAATGTGCAGTTATGTATGTGAACCTTCTTACATGATTCAACATCAAGTCCGTCACCATTCTGTGCATAATATGGATTGCACACTGTAACATTTCTTACTGTAAGATTCTTGCAGAAGAATGGATGAATATTCCATGCCGGTGAATTCATAAATGTGACACCTTCAAGAAGCACTCTCTTGCAGTGACGCATGCTCACCATTACAGGTCTGTAGAAATCATAATACTCACTTGCCTTCTCAAGGGCATTCTCTGCTGAAAGCTGGATATTATATTCATTACCCTTAAATGCGCTTTCTGTCGGCATCCATATGCCGCCCTCTTTAGTATCTATAGTGTACTGGCTCTTTTCAAGAAGAGCATTCCACTGCTTCTCAGTCATCTTAAACTGCTTCACAGGACGCCACAGCTCACCGCTTCCATCAACAACGCCTTCTCCGGTTATACCGATATTGATAGCATTCTCAGCCGTAATAGGTGACTTTGCCCTTATGCATTCCTGTCCCTCATAGTTAGTAATTCTAAGAGGATACTGGTCAATATCCTTAGAGAACTTAAGGATAGCATTCTTCTTGATTCTTAACTCGACATCACTCTTAATCTCAATAGGTGCTGTGAACCAGATTCCCTCTGGAACAACAACAGTTCCGCCGCCTTTCTCTGAAATATAATTGATAGCCCTGTTAATGGCATCTGCATTTTTAGCAGCATCATCAATTCCGTAACAATATGGCTTTGCACCATAATTATCAATAGAAACTAACCTGTCAACAAAAGCTGGCAGCTTCACATCAAAATCCACCTTTTTCATAGCTTACCTCCGCATATATACTTATTATTTTAAAAGCTCCTGTAAAAGAGCATTAACCATTCCAGGATTAGCTTTACCCTGCATTGCCTTCATAGTCTGTCCGACAAGGTATCCGATAGCCTGCTTCTTGCCACCCTTATAATCAGCAACTGACTGTGGGTTATCTGCGATAACCTTCTCAACCGTAGCTCTTAACGCACCCTCGTCATTAACCTGCTTCAAACCATGTTCCTCAACATATGCGTCAACATCAACATTTTCTGCAAATACATGCTCAAATATCTCCTTGGCTGCTGCGTTGTTGATTTCCTTCTTCTCAACGAGAGTGATAATCTTAGCAAGGCTTGCCGGTGAAAATGTCAATTCCTCATCTCTGAATTCTCTTCCGGTCTTTGCTGATTCTTCCTTCATAAGTCTCATGGTTTCACCCATAATCCAGTTAGAAACCTTCTTTGGCTGGCTGCAGATTGCTGTAGCTTCCTCGAATATCTCTGTGAATTTCTTGGAATCTGTAAGAATCTGTGCATCATATTCAGGCAGTTCAAATTCTTCCATATAACGACGCATTTTCTCTTCCTTGAATTCAGGCTGCTTTGCCTTAAGCTCTGCTATATATTCATCACTGATGTGGATTGGAACAAGGTCTGGGTCTGGGAAATATCTGTAATCCTGTGCATCCTCCTTTGAACGCATGGCATAAGAATATTCCTTGTCGTCATTCCATCTTCTTGTTTCCTGTACAACCTTGTCTCCTGCTTCAATTATGTCAATCTGTCTTGCAGTCTCAGCCTTGATAGCTCTCTCAATTGCTGCAAATGAATTGAGATTCTTAGTTTCTGTTCTTGTTCCGAACCCGCTTGAACCACGCTCTCTTACAGACAGATTAACATCAGCTCTCATAGAGCCTTCCTGCAGCTTACAGTCAGAAGCGCCAAGATACTGTATTGTATTTCTTAATTTAGTTAGATAGGCAACAACCTCTTCTGCCGAACACATATCTGGCTCAGATACTATCTCGATAAGCGGTACACCTGAACGGTTAAAGTCTACATATGAAACTCCCTCCCACTCATCATGAACAAGCTTTCCTGCGTCCTCTTCCATATGAATTTCATGGATTCTTATTGTCTTCTCAGTTCCGTCTGCTAGCTTTACATCAACATGACCGTTACGGCAGATTGGAAGATATAGCTGTGAAATCTGATAATTCTGTGGATTATCAGGGTAGAAATAATTCTTTCTGTCGAACTTGCAGTCCTGTGTAATTGTACAGTTAGTAGCAAGTCCTACTGCTGCCGCATATTCAACAACCTTTTTATTAAGAACAGGGAGAGAACCCGGCATACCTGTACACACAGGGCAGGTATGTGAGTTAGGCGCACCGCCAAACTCGGTTGAACATCCGCAGAAAATCTTTGTCTTAGTAGCTAATTCAACATGGACTTCAAGTCCGATTACAACTTCATAATCCTTCATGCTTATGCCTCCCTCCTATTCAAATCTTCCTCGTGCCTGCTCATAAGCATAGCCTGCACGGATAAGATTATTTTCTTTAAAGCAGTCACCAATAAGCTGTAAGCCGATTGGAAGACCGTTCTTGTCCTTACCGCATGGAACAGAAAGTCCCGGAAGTCCGGCAAGATTTACAGAGATAGTATAGATATCTCCAAGATACATCTTAATAGGGTCAGAAAGTGATGAACCAAGCTTTGGTGCTGTTGTTGGTGCAACAGGTCCAAGAATTACATCGTATTTTGCAAATGCTTCATCAAATGCTTTCTTAATAAGTGCCTTAACTCTTAATGCCTTAAGATAATAAGCATCATAATATCCTGAACTTAATACGAAGGAGCCGAGCATAATTCTTCTCTTAACCTCTGGACCAAAGCCCTCTGAACGGGTCTTTTTGTACATATTATGAAGTCCTTCGTATTCTTTAGTTCTGTATCCGTATTTAACACCATCAAACCGCTCAAGGTTAGAGCTTGCCTCTGCTGCTGCGATAGTATAGTAAGTAGGAATTGCATACTCAACAAGGCTTAAGTCAAACTCTTCAACGATTGCGCCTTTGCTCTCTAAAACCTTAGCAGCATTAAGAACAGCGTCCTTAACCTCAGGATCAAGGCCTTCTCCAAAATAATCTCTTGGAATACCGATTCTCATCCCCTTAACATCATCAACTAATGCCTTAGTAAATAAATAATCATCTCTTTCGATAGATGTTGAATCCTTATTGTCCTTTCCTGCGATAGCTTCCATGATGGTCGCACAGTCTGTTACATCCTTACATAAAGGTCCAATCTGGTCTAATGATGAACCGTAAGCAATAAGTCCGTAACGGGAAACAGTTCCGTAGGTTGGCTTTAAACCAACAACACCACAGTACGAAGCCGGCTGTCTTATTGAACCGCCAGTATCAGAACCAAGCGCTGCAAAACACTCATTTGCTGCAACTGCCGCTGCAGAGCCGCCTGATGAACCGCCAGGAACATGCTCAGTATTGCGTGGATTCTTAGTTGCGCCAAATGCGCTTGTCTCAGTTGTAGAACCCATTGCGAATTCATCCATGTTAGTCTTTCCGATAATTACGGCTCCGGCATTCTGTAGTCTTTCTACAGCGTCTGCTGTGTAAGTTGGAACAAAATTACCAAGTATCTTTGATGAGCATGTAGTAAGCATTCCCTCTGTACACATATTATCTTTAATTGCAAATGGAACTCCGGCTAAAGGTCCTGTAAGTTTACCTGCCTTGATATCCTCATCTGCTTTCTTAGCTGCTGCAAGAGCTTTTTCCTTGTCAAATGTGACATAACAGTTAAGCTCATCTTCAGACTTTTCAATCTGTGCAATGACAGCTTCCATAGCCTCTGTTGCTGTTGTCTCACCCGCTTTAATCTTAGCAGCCAGTTCAACAGCTGTATAATCTAATAAACTCATATGCGTCCTTTCTATGATTCAACAGTTTTAGGTACAATAAACCCTGACTCATTACACTCAGGTGCATTAGCAAGAGTTGTCTCGCTTCCGTCACCATTAGTAACAACATCTTCTCTCATTACATTATTAACAGGGAACACATGTGACATAGGTTCTACCCCTGTAGTATCAAGCTCACCAAGCTTGTCAATATAATCAAGCATGCTCGCCATATCCTTCTTGGCAGCTTTCTTCTCTTCATCAGAGAGTTCAAGCTTGGCAAGGATACCAACATACTCAATAGTCTCATCACTAATTATATTAGCCATGTGGTGCGTCTCCTTTCGTTGTCGTTATATACGCCTGAAGGAATTGGATAAATCATCACAAGACACGCTCTCGCTACTTAGAGACTCGCAGCGAGAGCGTGCCTGCAGTGAATTTATAAAAATCCTGCAGCCGTCCGTCGTCACCCACTAATCCCTAACCTTAATATGAACTTCTCTAAGCTGCTGCTCTGTTACTTCGTTTGGTGCTCCGCACATAAGTTCCTGTGCTGTTCCGCTCATTGGGAATGGGATTATCTCACGGATATTTTCTTCATTTCTAAGGAGCATAATCATACGGTCAACTCCTGGTGCCATTCCTGCATGTGGTGGTGCACCGAACTGGAAAGCGTTGTATAATGCTCCAAATTTTGCCTTTAATACTTCTTCGTCGTAGCCTGCGATTTCAAATGCCTTAACCATTATCTGCATATCATGGTTACGGACTGCACCTGATGATAACTCTACACCATTGCAGACAATATCATACTGGTATGCAAGAATATCAAGCGGATCCTTTGTATTAAGTGCCTCAAGTCCACCCTGTGGCATTGAGAATGGATTATGTGTAAATCCAATCTTCTTAGTTTCTGGGTCTCTTTCGAACATTGGAAAGTCATTAACATAACAGAATCTGTATGCATTTTTCTCAATGAGGTCAAGTCGTTCACCAAGCTCGTTTCTAATCTGTCCTGCGAAATATGCAGCCCTGTCTTCCTTATCAGCAATGAAGAAAATTGTATCTCCTGGCTGAAGTCCTGCAAGGTCTTTGATTTCTCCCTTGAGTTCTTCTGGAATAAACTTATCGATTGGTCCCTTGTAGCTTCCATCTTCAAGAACTTCAAGGTATCCAAGTCCGCCCATTCCGATTCCTGTAGCGAACTTAAGTAACTTCTCATGCTGTCCCTTTGAAAGCTTTGCATGTACATTGATTGCTCTTACAGTCTTGTTCTGGAAAGGCTTGAATGTACATTTGTTAAAGAATTCTGAAAGATCAATAATTCTAAGTGGATTACGAAGGTCTGGCTTATCTGAACCAAACTCAAGCATTGCCTGCTTGTAGCTGATGATTGGATAAGGTGCCTGTGTAACTTCATATCCTTCTGGTGCGAATTTGGCAAATGTTTCTGTAAGAACCTCTTCACCGATTCTGAATACATCCTCCTGTGTAGCGAAGCTCATCTCGAAATCTAACTGATAGAATTCTCCCGGTGAACGGTCAGCTCTTGCATCCTCATCTCTGAAGCAAGGTGCAATCTGGAAATATTTATCAAAGCCAGATACCATAAGTAACTGCTTATACTGCTGTGGTGCCTGTGGAAGAGCATAGAATTTGCCCTTATATTTTCTTGAAGGTACGATATAATCTCTTGCGCCCTCTGGTGATGAAGCACAAAGGATTGGTGTCTGGATTTCAAGGAATCCCATGTCTGTCATCTTCTGACGAAGAAATGCAATAACCTTTGATCTGAATATCATGTTATCCTTAACCTTCTGGTTTCTTAAATCAAGATATCTGTACTTAAGACGTACATCCTCTCTTACTTCCTTAGAAGTCTGTACTTCAAATGGAAGCTGCTGGTATACCTGTCCAAGTATTGTAATCTTCTTAGCTTCAAGCTCGATTGTTCCTGAAGGAATCTTAGGATTGTAAGTCTCCTCATCTCTCTGCTCCATAATACCTTCGATAGCGATACACTCTTCCTTGTGAATACCATCAAGTAATGTTGTATCACGAAGCACTACCTGAAGTACTCCATACATATCTCTGAGGTCGATAAATGAAACTCCTCCGTGGTCACGGATGTTCTCAACCCATCCTGCAACCTTTAATTCCTTGCCGATGTAACTTTCATTAACTTCACTTAAGTTAACATCTCTGTACATGTTTGCCATTGCAATCTCCTTTCTTTTCTGGACAGGCAAAATGTTATGTCCTGTCAAATCATAAAACCTAACACCCCGCGCTCTTTGTTTGCCAGACAGTTATCTGTGCCATATCGTGCAAAAAAGCCCCAGGATGTATATACATCCCGGGGCGAATAAACTGTGTTATCCGCGGTACCACCCGCATTGAAAAGTTCTAAACTTTTCATCTCATTGCACTTAACGCGTGTAACGGAATGACCTACCCAGCCCGTGGCTGCTCAACCATCCAACTCCAGAGCGTTCCTCTAATCAATTCCCTGCGTATGCTTTCAGTCGGTGGCATCGCTTTCCTGTCAGGTTCCATGAAAAGAAGTCTCTTTCATAGTCTTTAAGATATTCATACACATGAATAATATCATAAAGAATATTACTTTTCAAGTGCAATAACATGTTCTTTTTATCTGTTTTATATCAATATAATTACAAAATATATGTAGTTTGTCAAAACATTTAGGATTATAATTGATGAAAAGCGAAGGAGGCAATACCTCTGCTCCTGCATGGGCAGTCGCATTTTGCTCCGCAAAACAAGGAGGTATGTATGAACATTTATCTTGCCGGAGATTCGATTGTACAGAATTATACCGAGGAAGAATTTATTGCAGGCTGGGGACAGTTTCTGCCCCGATTCTTCAAGCCTGATGTAAATGTATTTAACTATGCCAAGGGTGGCAGAAGTTCAAGGCTTTTTATTAATGAAGGAAGATTCGAAGAGATTGACAGACACATTCAGGCAGGTGACTATCTTTTTATAGAGTTCTGCCACAATGATGATGCTTCCAAAGATTATAAATCTATGTTTAACCGTTTTGTGGAGCTTGGAACTCCTGATAAGGATGGCACATTTCCGGTTATCCCCGGAGTTAAAGTTTCCAAAGATTACATACCGCCTGAATATATAGAAACACTCAATAATGATGATTCCATAGCTGATAAGCAGGCTGTACTTAACAGCGTACTTGTTGTAAACCAGTCTTATCCATATGATACTTATTATCCATATTCCAAGGACGCTTCTAAGGGAAGTTATAAATGGTTCATTAAACAATACATTGATATGGCACGAAAGCATGACGCAATTCCTGTATTAGTCACTGCTCCGGCAAGAACATTTTTCAATGACGACGGAACAATTATGGATGCACCCGGCTGCCATGGCAGTAATAATTTCAGCTACATAAGAGCTATGCGCCAGATTGGTGAAGAAACCAGCACTCCTGTGCTTGACCTGTTTTCATATTCAGTTAAGCTATTTGAAAAAATCGGACATGATAATATCCATAGATATACCTCTATCAAGAAAGGTATCAATAAAGGAAAATGGCCTGACGATTTCTTAAAAGAACTCGCCAAGCCAGAAACAGTTTCTGAAAATACACATTTTAACAAGGATGGTGCAATGCTTATCACCAAAGGACTGGTTGGGCTTATCCGCGGATGCCAGAATCCACAGCTTAGCGAATTACAGTCAGCCTTGATTAAGGTATAAATCTGTTATGCATTTTATTGTTTTCAACATATCCACCAATATATTTCTTTAATTCTTGTTCATGAACTCCCACGCTTCCTTCGGGCTGTGTACAACGGACTCAGCCCCATTTTCCTTTAAGAATTCCTCATCCCTGAAGCCCCAGCCGACCATGCACACATCCATTCCTGCATTAGCCGCTGTCTGGATATCGACTTCGGAATCACCGACATAAAGTGCCTGTGTCTTATCAACATCAAACTGTCTTAACACTTCATTGACACTGTCCGGATAAGGCTTTCTTCTTATGCCCTCTCTTTCTCCGACCGCATAATCGAAAAGCCCCGGGAAATAATCCCTGCACAATGTCTGAACTCCGTAATCAGCCTTATTAGATACGACTGCCGTATACACGCCGGCATTTCTAATATTTCCGATAAGCTCCTTAATTCCGTCATAGGGTCTTGTCTTATCTGCGCAGTGCTTCTTGTAGTGCTCTGTAAATGTTTCATGAACCCTGACAATCATGCTCTCCGGTGTTCCCTGTGGCACAGCTCTCTCCATCAGCTTTTTTATTCCATTGCCAACAAAATGTCTGATTTCTTCAATCGTCCTCTCTGGCATATCAAAAGCTTCAAGAGCGAAATTCGTACTGTCCGCAAGATCTTCAAGCGTATTAAGTATAGTTCCGTCAAGATCAAATATGACAATTTTATATTTCATATTCTACATTCCTCCAAGTGCTCTGCCTTTCGGTTTACTATTATTCAATTCTTCCTGCTTATTTTTATTTGCTTCTGAATTTATCTGGTTATCAGTTGACTTTGTCTCAACCTTTTTATTAACATTTTCATTCAGCTTATTCTTTTCCAACATCTTCTGTGATGCTATCTGCAGCTTTTTAACGATTCCTATACCTATTCTCTTATAAGAACTATCTAATGTTAAATAATTTTCCAGTTCTTCTTTACTGTTTACCTTGTTATTCTTATTAAATGCTGTCTTAAAATCGTTATTATCTATCACAAGTTTTATAATGTCAGCTAAACCACCTTTTTGAATAATTTTTTCAATCCGGTCCGTCCCACCAAATTTATCCATTTTTTCGCTTTTTTTCATCTGCTTTATTGTTTCAATGGCAAGTACATTCTTCGCAACATTAATAGCATTCTGTGTATCATTCTGGTCAAATAAATTCTCACTCAGCTCACGTTCTGCCTTCAGTCTATTATCAAGATATGTATCAACCGGATCCTTTATATCTTCATTATTACTGTTTCTCTCCTCAGCCTTATTAAGGGCATCATATGTTTTAGCACCTTGTTCAAAGGCTTCTTTTTCGTCTTTTTCCTTTGCTAATCTATCGCGTTCTAGCTTCTCCCTCTTTTCCTGTTCCTCTTTATGCTTATCCTTTCTCTGGAGCGGTGTAAGATTCTTTTCATTTTCAGGAATTTCTATCTGCTGAAAATTATTATCAATCTCTTCCATTTCAGCTTCAACAGCCTCTAAAAAAACAGCTTTATGCTTTCTTACATTGTCAAGCATTTCCATTGTTGTTGCAGTGAATTCCCGTACTTCTTCAGCAAAGCGTCTCCGGCTCTCCTCATATTCATTCTTGAACTGATTATTATTTTCTGCCTTCTGTATGTCTTTCTTTGCTATATATTGTTCAGTTGCCTCCTGCAGCTTCTGAAGCTTTTCCCACAGCTTATCAATCTGTGCATCGTCCGCCTCAAAGCCTAGACGGAATTTACTTACATCTTTAAGAGCATTCTGCATATCCCTGAACTGTGAAGATGAGTTATACCATTTGGTAACATCATTACATCTGTCCATAATATTCTGCCCTCCCTTTTTAAGGAAGTCATCCATATATTTCCCCGGAATATCGTCTCGTAAGCTTACTTCAACTGTTGGATTCATAGTTATCTTCTGCTGTAGTATTCTTATTCTGTCTCCATTTTTCCAGACAACCATATCCTCACTATAATCTGACCGGTCCATAGTTCCATCAGTCATTCCATATCTTTTCAGCATGTCGTTAGCTGGTCCTTTAACAGACTCTATGACCATCATCTCCAGAGCTGTTGTATGTTTTTTAAACCATTCATCCTGAGGAAGATTCATATCAGTAGAAGACACTTTTATATTTTTTTCATATAATTCAAGCAAATCTCCGAATATCCAGTATGGATTGGCAATGTTAGTAGACAAGTCCATACAATCAGATCCAAGAGAGCTTTCTCTTTCCCATTGCAAGCCTATCGCAGCTGCATCCTCAGGCTTCATGTCCAGACCGAGCTCACAAAGAACTTTCATTTCATTCGTTCCATTAAATCCCACATATATAGAATTCTTCATTAAAGTCTCAAATGCTTTATCTAATCCATTCTCTTCCTTTAAAATCTCCCTTGTCTGGATTTTACTGGCAGCCTCGATATATTCTTTATCATCTCTCTTTCCCTTCTTGTATGCATCCTCTAATATATTATAAAGCTGCCTTGCCGGATTCTTACTTTCCTGTTCCGCCTTTTTGTGGGCATCATCTTCAGACATTTTGTTATACTCAACATAATATCTTGTCATTCTGTTCTGAAATGTTTCCTCGGTGATGGCTTTTTCACATAATGCAGTAATCAGTGTAAGTCTTTCATTATCCCTTTCCCAGTTATCTTCTCCCGGCAGCTTCATTAAATTGTATATGAATCTTTTCGGATCAAGACTTTTTTCTGGTGCCCACCCTTCAGCTATCTCGTCCTTACTAATATAGCGTTTAAATGCTATATCAAACTGAAATTTTCTTTTTTGTCCAATCTTAAGCTGCTTAAAAATTGCCTTTCTGCATTCCTCTGAATACTCATCTCTTCTAAGCATTTCATCAGGCTTTCCAGCCAGCTTGGGAGTTTTCCCATCCTTGTCAGGTCCGGTTAACATCGGCTCCCAGAAATTCTTAAGCTTATCATCAAGCTCACCCTGAGCCGCATTAATCTGCATATCCATTTCAGACAGAACTGCTTTTTCTGCCAGATCAAGCAATTTGTCAATTTCTTTATCATCTAACACTACCGGCTGATTAGGATATTTTTTGTTAACATAATCGTTAACATAACTGTTAAAATAGCTTTCCAGTTTCTGGCTCATTAAGTCAAAAGTTTGTCCCATATCCTCTGTATCTCCTTTTACTATTATATGTTCATATACTTCAATTTTATATCAATTATACACGACAAATGAGACAAATTTAAGACAAATTTTCACTTTTTATGTCACATAATTCCAGTTTCATTGATATAAGCTTCAATGAGCCTTAATGCGCCGTCCTCTCCGACCCTAGAAACATCTATGCATATATCGTAATATCTGGCATTTCCCCATTCTTCCCCTGTGTAATGCCTGTGATATGCGCTTCTTCTAAGATCTGTATCTGCCACTATCTTAGCAGCCTTCTTAGGGCTTACATTATGCTTCTTCTCTATAAGCTCTTCTCTTTTCTTCTTATCTCCGGCAAGGAATACTGATATAGCATCCGCTCTGTGCCTGAAAGCGTTGTTGCCACATCTTCCGACAACCACACAGTTTTCGTTGCCTATTATATCTGCCATCGCCTTACGTGCTGTTTTTCCATTATCTGATTCATCCTCGCCCGCCATATTATCAGCATACAGAAGCATATCAAGCGGCATCTCTCCGTAGAAATACGGATACCTCTCATACAGTCCTTTTTCTCTGGCAAGCCTGCACACAGCCTCCTTATCATAGAATGGTATGAAGTATTTTTCTGCCAGTGCCTTTCCTATCTGATCTCCCATACATCCACATTGTCTTGCAATTGTGATAATCATATCTTCCTCTTTTCTGCGCACAATCCTCACGCATAACAGACTGGTATATGGTGTGCCAGAATACCAGCCCGCGTGTGAAACATTTCCACACTGACCTTTAGTTTATATAAATCCGGCAAATACTGATGACAGTGCAACAGTAAGTATACCTGCAACAGCTATTGAAAGGCTGCTCATCGCACCCTCAATTTCTCCCATTTCCATTGCCTTCGCTGTACCTATCGCATGTGCTGCAGAGCCAAGAGCTAGTCCTTTGGCTATCGGCTCATTTATTCTGAATATCTTACACAGGAGCTCACCAAATATATTTCCAAGCACTCCGGTTACAACGATAACGGCTACTGTAATAGTCACATATCCTCCAAGCTCTTCGGATACTCCCATACCAATCGCTGTCGTTATTGACTTCGGAAGAAGTGTGACATACTCCGCATGGCTTAAATTCATTATCTTTGATAATACCAGTACTGTTCCCAAGCTTGTGATTACTCCGGAGGTAATTCCTATAACAACTGCCTTGTAATTCTTTTTAAGCAGACTCCACTGTTCATACAGTGGGATTGCTAAGCATACTGTCGCCGGTGTAAGAAACCAGCTTAAGTACTTAGCACCCTGATTATATACATCATAATCTACTCCTGATACTGCGAGCACTATCATTGTTATTATTATTGAGATAAGCAGTGGATTAAATATTCCAAGCTTGAACTTTTTCTTAAGTACTGAACCGATAAAGTAAGCCACAAGGCTTAATGTGACTCCGGCAAATAGTGATTCCCTGAAAAAATCATTCATTGGTACCGACCTCTTTTCTTTCCATTTTCCGTAATTCCTTCTTCCTGCCAGTGCGTATAATTATCTGCGAAACCTGACCTGTAACGCCCATGACTGTAATTATCGCAACAACCGTAACGATAAGCACAGGCACAAGCATAGGCTTTAACACGCCCCATGAAGCCATAAGCCCGACTCCTGCCGGAATGAACATAACCGGCATAACTGCTATAAGGAATTTGCCTGCGTCCTTTACCCAGCTAAGCTTAATAAGCCCGGTGAGCAGTCCGGCAAATAGAATCACCATACCGTATATACTGGCTGGAACCGGCAGCGGAAGCAGATATTTAAGTGCTTCGCCAACGAACGATATAGCCAGTATAATAAGAAACTGTCTTAATAATCTCATAACATTCCTCCATTCTTGCCTGCTTTTCAAGGCATAGTGTGACAATGCTTTGATTTTCACACTATCTCTTCAAAATACAAAAAAATTTGCGGCACAAACCGGTATACCCGTTCATGTCGCAAATATAATATATCCTTATCAGTAATAAAACAAGTGTTTTCTCAATTTCTTCTTGCTCTAGCTGCTTTCAACAAATGCTTTGCAAGAACTGATGTTGTGACTGAGCCTACTCCTCCCGGAACTGGTGTACATATAGAAGCCTTCTCTGCAGCATCATCAAAATCAACATCTCCGCAAAGATTGCCGTCTTCATCAACATTTATTCCAACATCAATAATTACTGCACCATCAGCAACATACGACTTGTCAACCATCTTTGCAACGCCTGCTGCCGCAACAAGCACCTCAGCACCCTTACATACTCCCGGCATATCGACCGTCTTGGTATGGCATACTGTCACTGTTGCATTCTTCTTCATAAGCATCATGGCAACCGGCTTGCCTATAACTAAGCTTCTTCCGATAACCACCGCTCTCCTGCCCTTTAAATCAACACCTGCATAGTCCAACATCTCAATTACAGCTTCTGCTGTACATGGACCATATCCAGTCTCATCACCTGCAAATACCTTTGCAAGATTCACAGGTGATATTCCATCCAGATCCTTTACGCTGGCAATTCTGTTCTCAATTGCCTTCTCATCAAGATGCTTTGGCAGAGGTCTTAAGAGAAGAATTCCGTCAATGTCGTCATCTTCGTTAATCTTGTCAAATTCCTTCTGGAAAGTATCATTATCAATATCAGCAGGAAATGTATATGAAGTACATCTAAACCCTACTTTTTCCATTTTCTTGGTAGCACCGCGCTCATATGACATGTCATCTGGTCTTTCACCAACACGCACAATCGCAAGATGTGGAACTGCACCCTTCCAGTCCTTCATCTCTTCAATAATCTTCTCATTAATATCGTTAGCAACCGGTAATCCCTTAAGTGTCTGCATATATTCCTCCTATCTTGTTTTGCTACGCAAAATCCGTGTACTTTTTAAGAACATTGTTTTCTATGGTCTTACAGCATCCATTACTCTGCCAAAGGTTTCTTCTTCAAGCTGCGCAGCTTCTGCTAACAGCTTATCTGCCTTAAAGTTCATATCATCAGCAAGTTCTCTGTCCTTCATAAGCTTTGTATTGATAAATACATTAAGTGAAGCACCCTTCATAGCTGCTTCACACATTGTTATGCCGACACCTGCGTCGCTGATTGCAATTCTGCTTCCGATTACAGATATGCGGTCAATAAGCTTCATTGCTTCAAGTATAAGCTCCATCATTGACAAAGGTGCTTCTGATGCTGTAACAAGCACTTTTGCCATAATCTCTTCTCTTGCCTTAATCTGTTCTTCTGTATCCTTAGGAAGTCCGTAAGCTGCTGCCAAGGGCTTAAAGCTCTCTGCGTCCTTATCCATGCACTCTGCAAGCTTCTTGGTAAGGTCTGTTGCTTTAACAATAAGCTCCTCAATCTCTTCCTGATACTCTGCGTACTTCTTCTTTCCTGTAGTAAGTGCAAGCACCATATTACCAAGGCTCATGCCTACTGCTGCCACATATCCGCATGCTCCGCCGCCACCCGGCACCGGTTCACTTGAAGATAATACTGTAATGAAATTATCCATTGTCATATCTGTCATCATATTAAATGTCTACCTCCCCTGTAAATACGGTCTTAGCAGGACCTTCAAGATATACAGTATTCTCATCTTTATCCCATGTAATCTTTAAGTCGCCGCCAAGAAGATGAAGTGTTGCTGTTGTATCACACATTCCGTTAAGAACAGTTGCAACAAGGCTCGCACATGCACCTGTACCGCATGCAAGCGTCTCACCAGAGCCTCTCTCCCACACACGCATATTAAGATTGTTCTTATCGACAACCTGAATAAATTCTGTGTTAATTCTCTCTGGAAATGCTTTATGATTCTCAAAAAAATGTCCGATTTTTTCAATCTCAAATTTCTTAATATCAATATCCTTATCAAGATAAACAATAGCATGAGGATTTCCCATTGAAACTGCTGTCACCTTGTACTCTTTGCTGTCTACTACGATAGTCTCATCCACTACAGGTGTATTAATTACTTGACCTGCAATTGTCTTAATCTGTCCGCCCTTATATCTCTTAAGTTCTTCTGTATCAACCGGAATCTGTGCAGCTTCAAGTATAGGTGCCCCCATATTAACCCTTGCTGTCTCAACCTTTCCGTCAGTTCCTGACTTAAGCTCAAGAATCTTTACTCCTGCCAGTGTATCAATCGTAACTGTTGTCTTGTCAGTAAGTCCGTTGTCATATACAAACTTTCCAACACATCTTATTCCATTGCCACACATCTGTCCCTGTGAACCGTCTGCGTTATACATTTCCATAAAGAAATCTGCCTTATCAGACTTCTTGATAAGAATAAGTCCGTCTGATCCTATTCCAAAATGTCTGTCGCTTAAGTCAATTGCCACCTGCGACGGATTGTCAATTACTGTCTGTGTGCAGTCTACATAAATATAGTCATTGCCTGCTCCATGCATTTTAGTAAACTTCATGCCTCGTCTCCTTTTTCATTATATAAATGCTGTGTTAAAACACATTTGTCATACATCCATATATATTCCGATTACCATAGATGCTGACTCTACCATAGTATTGCCGCTGTCCATGCTACATTTCTGGATATATCTGAATGCTTCCTGCTCTGTCATGTTATTTCTTTCCATAAGCAGATGCTTTGCATCATCAATTATCTTCTGTTCCTCAGGGCTTCTTTTTCTTGGCTGTGACCTCAGCTTTCTCCTCCGTCTTATCTGTGCCTGCAACATCATCTCTATAGTTGACACAAGATCATTAACCTTTATAGGCATGGCTGCACATACAATTCCATTGTCCTGACAATCTTCCCATCTGTTCTGTGACGCAACCAGCAGCATCTCAAAGCTCTTCGGCTTATACTCATATAATTCAGTATATACCATATTATCCGACAGCTTATAACCGCATATGATTATTCCGTCTGATAAAGCATCTGCCTGATTAATTGCCTGTGCTCCACTCGTACATGGTACAGCGACATCGAAGCCTCTATGAATCAAGAGATTCCTGACTGCTTTAGCTTCCTCCAGCTTAGGAAATGCTACAATCAATGTGGACATCTGTTAACTCCTTTTCTACTTAAATATACGCTCTGCCATGCCAAATCAATACTTATAAAGGTATTCGTCGATTTCCCACTGTGAAACTCTTGTTGTGTAATTCTCCCATTCCTTCATCTTAGCTTCAACATACTTGGTTGTAATATGTTCTCCAAGAACACCGCATAAGAACTCATCTTCAAGAAGGCAGTCAACAGCTTCCTTAAGATCTGCAGGCATATTTTCAATTCCTGCTTCCCTTCTCTCGCCCGGTGTCATCTCATATATATTGCAGTCAACGCTCTCCTGAACCTCAAGCTTATTCTTAATTCCGTCAAGACCTGCTGCAAGGCAGAGTGCAAGGGCAAGATATGGATTAGCTGTAGGATCTGGATTTCTTAATTCAACCCTTGTTCCATTACCTCTTGATGCCGGAATTCTTATAAGCGGGCTTCTGTTCTTAGCCGACCATGCGATATACACAGGTGCCTCGTAGCCCGGCACAAGCCTTTTATATGAATTGACTAGCGGATTAGTTATAGCTGCCATTCCTCTTGCATGCTTCATAATACCTGCAATAAAGTGGTATGCATCTTCTGATAAACCGAATTTACCATTCTCGTCAGCAAATATATTGCTGCCATCCCGTGCTGCAAGCGACATGTTGATATGCATTCCTGAACCGCACATGCCAAACTTTGGCTTTGGCATAAATGTAGCATAAAGCCCATGTCTCTTAGCAATTGTCTTAACCGTCATTTTAAATGTCTGTATATTATCTGCTGTCTTTAAAGCCTCATCATATTTGAAATCAATCTCATGCTGTGCCGGTGCCACCTCATGGTGTGAAGCCTCAATCTCAAAGCCCATATCCTCAAGAGTAAGAACCATATCTCTTCTTATATTCTCACCTAAATCATTAGGTCCGAGGTCAAAATATCCTGCTCTCTCATGGCTTAATGTTGTAGGAAGTCCGTTATCATCTGTATGGAATAAGAAGAATTCACATTCAGGACCAACATCAAAGCGGTATCCTAAATCATTAGCTTCTTTAATAGTTTTCTTAAGTATCCATCTTGGGTCGCCCTCGAAAGGCTTGCCATCTGGTGTATACACATCACAGATAAGTCTTGCAACCTTGCCCTGCTGTGGTCTCCAAGGGAATATTTCAAATGTATCATAGTCAGGATACAAGTACATATCTGACTCTTCAATTCTTACAAAGCCTTCAACAGATGAACCATCAAACATACATTTATTATCAAGTGCCTTCTCAAGCTGGCTTGAAGTAATCGCAATGTTCTTAAGTGTTCCAAAAATATCTGTAAACTGGAGACGGATAAATTCCACGTCCTCCTCTTCAACCATTCTGAATATATCGTCCTTAGTGTATCTGCTCATAAGAAACCTCCGTTATTATTATATATTTCTTATTCCGGCTTATTGCCAGCTTTTATAAATATACTACATTTTAATGTCTTTGTGTAGAATACGAATATTTTTCTTGAATAATTTCGTTTCTTAATGTACCATAGTTATGCATATTTCGTCTTTTTAAGACATATATTAATAATTTTAAGGGAGATAATTATGGCAAAGAAAACAAATGTACCTCTTAAGAGACGCAGACGCTCTGGTATCAATGTAAAGCTCGTTGCTATCATTGCTGCTGTACTCTTTGTTGTTACTATAGGTATTGTGTTTGCTGTTATCGGCAGCCACAAAAGGGGGAATCAGACTGTTGTAACAGATAATCAGACTGATGAAACTACTGCTGAACCAGTAACAGAAGAAAAAACTACAACTAAAGATCCGACTGTAGAAGTCGATCTTATGATGATTGGTGATATGCTTATGCACGAAGGAGTTGTTAAGAGCGGTCTTTTAGACGATGGAACTTACAATTTCGATCATCTTTTTAGTAATATTACCAAAGATATCAACTCAGCTGATATCAAAATCGTCAACCAGGAGACAATTCTTGGCGGCTCAGATTTCGCTTACACAGGTTATCCAACATTTAACTCACCTTGGGCGCTTGGAGATGCGGAAGTTGATGCTGGATTCAACATTATTCTTCATGCTACTAACCACACATTAGACAAAGGACTCAAGGGCGTTGAGAATTGTCTTTCATTCTGGAAGACTTACCACCCTGACACTCCTGTTCTTGGTATTAACGAAACAGAAGAAGATTATGAGAACATATATGTATACGAAAAAGAAGGTTTCAAAATAGCATTTCTTAATTATACATATGGTACTAACGGAATTCCTCTTCCTGATTCAAAGCCTTATATTGTTAACATGCTTGATAAGGACAAGATTACAGCAGATGTAACTAAGGCAAAAGAGATTGCTGATATGGTTATCGTACTTCCACACTGGGGTACTGAATATGTATACACACCTGATTCTAACCAGAATTACTGGACACAGCTTTTCTTAAGTCTTGGTGTTGATGTTGTTATAGGTACACATCCTCATGTTCTTGAACCTGTTGAAGTCGTATCCGATACTAAGGGACACGAAATGCTTGTCTACTATTCACTTGGTAACTTCGTATCTAATCAGGACCAGAAGCCTCGTATGATTGGTGGTATGGCTAAGATGACACTTGTTAAGGATTCAACAGGCTGCTACGTTAAGAACTACAATCTTACACCAGTTATAACACAGAAGCTTTTCGGTCGGAAGGCTATCACTACATATAAATTAAGTGACTATACAGAATCACTTGCATCAGGCAACGCAATCCGCAATGATTCCGGCTGCTCTGATTTCAGCCTTTCATACTGCCAGACTCTCGTTAAGCAGATTCTTGGTGATGATTATGATGAAGATACATGTGAATTAAATGTTTCACTTCATCCTAACGGTCTTGTAAAAGACGCATCAGCTACTGAAAGCAGTTCTTCTGCTAACTAACTTAAAAAGCTGTAATTTTTTAAAATGTAAAGAGATATATTGATACTAAGTATTATCCGAGGTATCAGTATGTCTCTTTTTTCTAATAAGAAAATGTGCATTATATTCATATACTGCGGTGTCATTATTCTTCTCATCTGCGGTGTAATAGCCTCAAGACATAAACAATCCTCTTCTGACAATTCTGCAAACACATCTACAATCACTAATGAGCTGCCTAAATCATCAGACAATTCAGGTACTTCCGATAAATCAAACAACTCCGATGCTTCCGATAAATCCAGTTCATCAAATGATTCAAATAGCTCTAATCAGTCAATTTCCTCCGATTCTGACAGACTGCCTCCTTTTGACTCAGCCAATCAGGGCAATGGAATCGGTGGCGGTGCAATTTCTGGAAATTGCAGCATAGGCAGCCGAAAGCTTCCTATATACTGTGTTGACCTTAGCAAAAAGGCTAATCTTGATACATCAAAAAAATATGTTTCCGTATCATTTGATGCCGCCTGGGGCGATGATGATACTATAAAAATTCTTGATATTCTCGATAAATATAATGTTAAAACCACATTTTTCATGACCGGAGGCTGGGTGGACAGCTACCCTGACAAAGTTCTTGAAATCTATAACCGTGGTCACGATCTTGGCAATCACAGCCAGAGCCATAAAGAAATGAGTAAACTTTCTGTAAGCGAGCAGAAAGAAGAAATCATGTCTGTCGCTAATAAAATAAAAGAAATCACCGGATATACGAGCTTCCTATTCCGCCCGCCATACGGTGATTACAATTCAACACTTATTGATACAGTTTATAGCTGTAACTTCTATCCTATAGAATGGGATGTAGATTCCCTTGACTGGAAGGACTACGGAACCGACAACATAATTAAGACCGTGACAACACATAAAGCCCTTAAGAACGGTTCCATAATTCTTATGCACAACGGTGCCAAATACACTGCTGAAGCCCTTGAATCCGTAATAACCGGACTTCAGTCACAGGGTTACGAAATTGTGCCTATATCACAGCTTATTAATACAGAGAACTTTCATATGGATGGAACCGGGCTTCAGATTCCTGACTGATTAACAATTAAATTATAAAACTTGCAAATGAGCCTCGACCGCATTATAATTTGGTAGTCAAAATATTTTAAATTCAAAAGAGGTGTACCATGAACATTTTTAAGAAAATATACTGCAGAAGTTTTCAGACCGTATGCAAGATTGCACTGCCATTTCTTCCCTACAGGAAACCTAAGATTGTAAGTGCGTTGTCTGACATTCTTTCTGTACTTAACAAAAAGAAGAAAGTATGTCCTGTGATTATTACTGACCCGGGGATTGCAAAGCTTGGTATTCTTTCCATGCTTACTGATGTATTCGACAATGCCGGCATTGAATATCATGTTTACGATAAGCTGATTCATATGTTTTTAAAGTAAATTTGTTGTAATACTAAAAAAAGCTGATGCACAATTGTGTATCAGCTTTTTATTATGCGGATAACAGGAGTTGAACCTGCACGTCTGTTGACACTAGAACCTAAATCTAGCGCGTCTGCCAATTCCGCCATATCCGCGAACATGTGCTATATTATCATATTCATGAGATGTCGTCAACCTTGAATTTACTGGTGAAGCGGATTACCTTGAATTTACTGGTGAAGCGGATTATTAATCACTTCTGTAATTTCAATAACACATTTTCACAAAACATGTTACAGAAACAATAAGGTAAAAAGCAAAAACGTGTTTCTCTCTATAATATATATTAGGATATTTAAATATCCTTGTTGAACTATCATTTTTTGATAAATATATCATTGAAAATGATAAATTTTAATTTTTTTCAGTAAACTAATTGACTTAAAGCATGCCAGCAGACACATAATTTTACCTGAATTATTGGGAATTGACGAAGCACATATTAGTAATAATGCTTATGGGTTATTTTTTGATATAGAAAAGCATAAACCCATAGAATTATTAAGGAATAATACCTATAACGAAATGAATAGATTTCTAAACAGTGTTGATTATTCTAACGTCAAAGTAGTAGTAATTGATATGACGCCTAAATATAAGAGGCTCATTAAAACAATAATACCTGATGCACATATTGTTATAGATAAATTTCATATTCAGCAGGATGTCCAGAAGGCTTTCAAGAAAGAATTGCCCAATCCAATTATATTGGTAGCGGTTATTCATTTCCAATATTACGAGCAAGGCTGCTATATTCCGATAAGTAATTGGAAAATATCCCATTGTGATGTACAATTAAGAAAATCTGTTTTATAAGGAGAATGATATGGCAGAATATATATTAGAAAACGACACATTAAAGATTACAGTTGCTTCTAATGGCTGTGAAATCAGAAATGTATTATGTAAAACCGACAATACACACAGAATGTGGAACGCCAACCCTGAAGGATGGAAAAGAGTTGCTCCCGTTCTGTTCCCGCTTATTGGCAAATATAAGGATAACCAAAGCATTTATAATGGAAATGTTTACGAGATGGGTCAGCATGGTTTTGCAAGAGATATGGAATTCACTCTCGTTAAGCATACTGATAATTTGCTTGTTATGAGGCTTGAAGCTGATGAGAACACTAAGGCTAAGTATCCGTTTGATTTTGCGTTAGAACTTGAATATCACCTTGATTGTAATGAGATTAAAGAGGTTTACAGAGTAATCAATACGGACAAGGAGACGATACATTTCAGCATCGGCGGACATCCGGCTTTCGTAACACCTTCTAATGATGCAAGCATGGCAGGCTGCAAAGTCCGATTCGATGCAGACAGAATTACTTATCATCTGTTGTCAGCCGATGGCTTGATGGAAAGAAAGGAACTTGAACTTCCATTAGTGAACCACGAATACACTATAGAGAATGGCAGCTTTGAGAAAGACGCACTTATTATTGAAGGCAATCAGGCACGCGAAGTAAGCCTTGTAAAGGACGGAAAGCCTTTCGTCACTGTTAAGTTTGACACACCTGTATTCGGTCTGTGGTCTTGTAAAGCGAAAAATGTGCCATTTGTGTGCATAGAGCCTTGGTACGGAAGAACAGACGCTGTTGATTTTACAGGGGAATTGAAGGACAGAGAATATAGCAATCATCTTGCTGTAGGAGAAGTTTTTGAAAAGACATTTTCAATTAAATATATGTAGAAAAATGCGTCGTATATGTTATATACGGCGCACTATCATTAATATACATATTCTGCTTTAATCATTCTGTTCTGCTAACAGTTTTTCGTACTTTTCTTTCCAGATGTCAGATTCCTGCTTCAACCTATCTATATCCTTTGTCATTTGATCCTTTTCCTCTGTCATCTGATTCATTTTCTTTGTTAATTCATCCTTTTCCTTAGTTAATCTATCCATCTCATCTTGCAGATATTTTTCCTCTATCTCTGCTCTCCTGCGTGCTTCGCACTGCTGGCGTACTGTCTTATCTGCATTTAATGTATACATTGTTTCCACTGCTTCTTCCATATATTCATTATTCTTAACAGCCATACGCAGTTCCTCCCATGTCCTTGCCTTGAAGATTCTTGCCCATGTGTCGATTCCGTACATCTTATCTTCTTATGTTGCCATTGCTATCTGCGTTAAGTCTAACACACCTATCCCTAATTTGTCACTATACAGCCTATGTGTTTTCTCATCAAAGAAATAATATTTTGCATAAAACTTTGGTTCTTCTTCACATAGTGTATAATTCAGTATTCCTATGTTAAGAACTGGCTTTATATTTTTGTATGGCTCTCCTTCATTGAGCTGACTAAAATCACCACATAAATAACATAGTGATCTTTCCTCCCAGTCATGCAGATTATTCACCTGCATTTCAAGATTCAACATTCTATTGTTATTAAGCACAATATTCACATCGAGCACATAGGTTTTCGAATCTATAGTTTCACCAAGTATTATTGGATTGGTTATCTCTATACTCATAATCTGCTCTGGCTGCAAATGTAACAATGCACTGGTTAATCCTATCAATGCCTTTTTACTTTTTTGCAATGTAGCTCGAAACATGTAATCATTAGTCATTCCATAATCAATAGTTCCTTTTGCATCTTTAATTGGTGATTCTTTCCCCATATAACTCCTCCTGTATTCCTTTTCTCTACTCTTCCTTTGGGTAATTACGGCGATATGTATTTCTTTGCCAGAATTTCAAATGTTATTAGAGATTAACATTTGTGAATATATGTATTATTACATAATTATTATATTATTTCAATACTTTTCTCGATTAAAATTATATATATTCAAAAAATATTTTTATAATCCATTGTCAAATAATCCCGTTAAATATAAAATACATCCAACGGGATTTCATATACAAGTCAATCATAATAGCTTTTTGTCTCGTACGCAAGACAAAATCACATATAAATTGTCTTACACAAATTACAATTTCATCTCCTATAAAAATAAAAAGACGGAGCACCATCCCTTCCCATACAGCAGTCACCTGCTCTGTATGGAATTCTAATGTTTCTACTCCGTCTTTTATATAAATTCTTCTGTTAACCCATAATCGCATCAAATATTCCATCTAATGCAGATACATCAAGTTCCTCAGCCTTGCCTGAATCAACAAGTTCAGCCACCTTTGCATCCATTGGAAGCTTTGCAACAGTCTTGATATCATTGGCTGCTGCCACTTCATCAATCTTGCTCTTTCCGTATATATAATGAATATTGCCGCAGTCTGGACATTTGAAATAAGACATATTCTCAACAATTCCAAGAACCGGAATATTCATAAGCTTTGCCATATTAATAGCCTTCTCAACAATCATTGAAACAAGATCCTGAGGTGATGTTACAATAATAATTCCATCTACTGGCATAGACTGGAAAACTGTAAGAGGTACATCTCCTGTTCCTGGAGGGCAGTCAACAAACATACAGTCTGTCTCATCCCAGTCAACATCTTCCCAGAACTGCTTAACAACACCGGCAATTACAGGACCTCTCCATATAACCGGGTCTGTCTCCTTATCCATAAGAAGATTAAGTGACATTACCTTAATACCATTCTGTGAAGTTTCAGGATACATTACAGTACCATCTTCATTACATGTAACTCTCTGGTTAAGTCCAAAAGACTTAGGAATTGATGGACCTGTTATATCTGCATCAAGTATTGCAGCCTTCTTTCCTTCATTGTTAGCCTTAACTGCCAGCATTGATGTTACAAGTGATTTACCAACGCCACCCTTACCGCTGACAACCGCTATAACCTTCTTAACCTTGCCATTATTGGCATTACGCACTATCTGTGGTCCTTTTCTTGATTCACAATCTGAACTGCAGCTTGAGCAGCTTCCTGAACAATTCTCGCTCATAATTTCCTCCCGTTATTATTTCATATATTTTTCTTCAAGTTCATCGACTGGTACAGGCTTTGAAAAATAATACCTCTGGAATATATGACAGCATCACAAGCTGTTTCTCTGTCTCAACACCTTCAGTAATTACTTCCATTCCAAGTTTGCTGCCAAGAGAAATAATTGTCTCCAGAATATCCTGACCTTTAATTTCATTCTCAGTAGCACACAGGAAAGCCATATCAATTTTAAGAACATCTGCACTTATATCTTTTAACATATTCAGCGAAGAATATCCACTACCAAAATCATCTATTTCAATCTTGAAACCATACTCTCGAAGTTTTCTGATTACTTCTATGTTCTTCTTAAGATCTGACATAAGCGCTGTCTCAGTTATCTCCAGTTTCAGAAGTGCCGGATTGATATCATATTTTCTTACTATATCCGTCATAACTTCATAGACATCTATAAGATAGCAATCCTTCGTAGATATATTAACAGAAATATGATGTTTTGTATCACCTTTATTCTTCCACTCACTAAGCTTTGCTGCTGCACATTCCCACATATACATATCAAGTTTATTGAACTTTGGTCCATATTGTATTTTTACCCCAGTTAGTTGTTCCATTACTTCCAGTTGGACTAATTAATGTTCCATCTGAATTCAATACAAATTTGGCTGTATATCCTTGTATTTCAGTTGGTCCATCTGGTGGAAAACTATCAATACATTTTGTAAATAAACAAACAATAGTTCCTTCTGACTCAACTTCATAATTACCACTATGATTATTCTTGTATCCTTTACAAGAAACTGTGCCATCACTGTTAAATACTAATGTATATTTTGATGAATATTCCATACTCGGATCATTTCCTGTATAACTTGTCCAAGAACCTTCTATAGCCTTTTTAGTTGTCGAAGCAACAGAAAGTGTTTCCGTAGTTGTATTTACTGTTTCACCAGACAAATCACCTATAATCTGCTGTATTGTCTTAGGTCTGTTATATACAAATGCAGTTTTCCCACTAGTATCATAAGAATTGACTTCTTCTTCCTTAATCTTTCCATCAATTATCTTATATATTTTGTAAACATATACACCCTGTCGTCCACTTCCAACATCAAGTTCATTATTCTTTTCTGCATAATACATTTTACCTGAATCAATAATTTTTGAATCAATTGTCGTATTATCAGATGTAACAAGAATATTTCCTGCAGTATTGCTTCCTAATATCATCAGTTCTGGAATATCATCATTATTCATGTAAACATATTCACAACCACTGTAATCGTTAGAATCAACATTTTTTAAATAGTCTATATATAGTTTTTTCCAGTTATCTGCCTGAGGTACATTCTCTGTTGATATTACAGTTTCATCTGCTGCCTCTGTTGTAATTGACGTTACTATTGTGCTATTTGGGTTCTTATTATCATTATTTAATTTTCTGCTTGTCACTATAATTGTAATAATAACAACAATGACAAGTACACCAATAGTCCCACACAATATAGGTATCATCCATTTTCTTTTTCCGACCGGCTTATCTGATATATCAATTGCAATATCATCAATTACAGCATTATCCTGTTTCTCTGAGTCATTGCTTTGCTCTGAATCTACTGCTTTTTCTTGTGGCAGTGTTTCAACTCTTGCACCACATTCTTCACAGAACACAGCACTATCTTCAAGCTCCGCTCCACAATTCTCACAATACTTCATTCTTAGACCTCCTAGAATTTATATCCACATGTTCCACAAAACTTTGCTTTGCTCTTTATAGTAGCTCCACATTGAGGACAGGTTTTAAATTCATTTTCTTCTGAAGTTCCAGAAACTGTATTCTTTACCTTATCTGTTGCTCCTGCAAACATTTTCTTTGTACCATCAAAGAACCCTGCTTTAGGCTTTACATTTTCCGCTGTATTAACTTCTTCATTTGTTGCTTCTATAGCTGTATTCTTCTCAAATGGTACTTTACCCATAAGATTCTTTCCTAAATTCTTGACAGAATCTTTTGCTGAACCAACTGCTTTCATCACATTTTCCTTACGACAAAGCTTTTTTCTCTTTTTAGTAAGTGCATCTAATAAAGACAGTGTTTCATATCCATATTCTCTCATCTTACCTTCGGCAGTAACAATATATGAATCAATAGTTTCTGAATCCTGAAATCCGTCAATGTATCCTGTAAGCTGACTCATAATAAGCAACTGCAAATCTTCTCTATTCTTCTGATATACTGTAGATGGTAATGTTTCATAATATTTCTCTACCAAATCATCCATATCCATATCTTTTACAGGTTCATCAAAGAATGTAGTAAACTGTTCTTCAGCCTTATCCCTATCATCAATAGTATCATACACATATGCATTAAATGTTCTTCTCTTTGTATAAAGTGATTCTTTATAATCATCCACCTCAGACAAATACTTACATTCAGTAACATCAAATGGTTTCATTTCAGCTCTTATCTGTTCTTCAAATGGAACGATACTTTCATATGTTGTATATTCGTTCATGTTATGCATAGACCTGAGATAACTATCAGCTAAATCCTGTTTATCAATATTCAGATAATTAACTGTATTATTCAGTTCGTCTGTTAATCCATTGTGTTTTTTCATTATGTAAGAATATACTCTTGTCTCATATGGATTCAATGTGAGAATCTTAATAATCTGCTTTAATTCCAAATCAGGATTATTTTCATCATGGTCAAAGTTACCAGAAATTGCATTCCTTATTTCAGGTTCAATCTTTTCAAGTTCTTCTTCTGATGGATATGTAAATGTCTTATTTACTCTGCTGTTTACTATTCTTGCAATTGTCTTATGAAGCTGATATACATCTTTTCCCATTGCACGAACCAAAGAATTTTTAGTACTTGCTCTTGAGAAAATATCTTCTTTTTCAGATTCTGCGGCTTTCTTATCCAATGCTCCTAACCCTGCAGATAACAATGCCGCTCCTCCTGCCATGACAGCATTCATTGCCATTGTTTCTGTTTCAGCCTCAACAACATTGCCTAAATCTTTTTTTACATCTCCTGTTTGTCTGTAAAAGCCTAATGTTTGAAATGTATTTCCAGCATCTGATACCATTTCTTTTCTGTCAGCTTTATTTTGTGCTACATCTGCATCTATAGCATTAATTTCCCTTATAATATTCAATATTGTATTTTTATAAGTGATGTCAAAATCTTTGCCATATTCTTCCCTAAGTACTTCTTCATCTACATCATATATTCCATATGAAATAAGATGTATAGCCCCTATCTGCAAATACTCTTTAAACAGTCTGTCTAACATATATTGTGCTGATATCTGTAAATCCTTATATGATTTTACATTCTTATCATAACTTTCTGATACCTTAGCTTCTGCTTCTTTCGATAGTTGCAAAAATTTGTTTCTTAGAGAATTATAAGTATCCATTTCTTCTGTTAATACCACAGCAGATGTCAAAACATTCAATCGCTTTTCACTCATATTTAATTCCTCCTATCTCAGAATATTTATTTGACTCTCTATTTCAATGATTCACACCACATTAATCCCAATAAATATCTTCTCCTACCTCTTTATGATATTTTTTATCAAATTTATCTATTTTATTTTTCAAATCATCATAATACTTTTTTAGTTCTTCCTCTATTTTAGGTTTTTCCCCTGTATAATCACCATAATCATATTTCAAGTAGAATTCTCTTTCTTTGTTTCTTAATTCTAGTGCACTCTTCTTTACTGCTTTGCCTTCCTTAGTTTCCATTTTATACGATTTTATATTTTTAATAGCAGCCGCTGAAGTTTCCATATATGATTCTTTTGCCTCTTGTTTTGGTACTGATAAAGACACATTATTTTCTACATCTTCTCTAAGCAACCAATATACTTTTGACCCCTCCGAATCATATACTTCTCTTGAATCTTTTTTCCCACATCCACATAGTGTCAATGCAAACAATAAAACAATCATACTTAATGGTATAATTGTATTTTTGACCTTTTTCATAGTCATGTCCTCCTATTTAATTTTTTACGATATGCATCTGTGATTATTTTAGTACATATGTTTACTAAAATCAATAGTAAACATTTGTACTTAGTATAATTTTAAAAAAGCTGTATCAGGGGGTGAAATATCTTATTGGATTATATTCGCAGAATTAGGGATTTAAGAGAAGATTCTGACTATACTCAAGAATATGTTGCCCATGTACTTGGCACATCTCAAACTATGTATGCACGCTATGAAAGAGGCGCAAACGAATTGCCTATACGACATCTTATTTCGTTGTGCAAACTCTACCATGTATCCAGTGATTATCTATTAGGATTATCCGACAGAAAATAAGAATGGTAAGCATGAATCAATCATTTACCATTCTTATTTTTTGTCTAAATCACCCCATCGGGTTAGTAACTCGTATCGGTATCAAACAGGCTATCTATGAGGCTTTATTAAACATAAGCATACTAAACCACATTCCTCATCATCTCTTCTCAGAAGTGCCTAGAAAGGTGTCATAATCGCATAATAAATATTATATAAGAAAATCCTGAGCAATCATTCATATAGACCGCTCAGGACTTAATCATTATCTGTTTTAAAATTATTTAATACTCTTCAACTATTCTAAAATAGTGCCTTCTGCAAACTCTCTGTCATTCTTTTGCAATCGTCATCAAATACGCCAACATATATATTCATACTTGTTACAAAACTGCTATGCCCTAATGTATATTGTATAGACAATCCTGTCCTTTAACTTCTCCAGATTGATTTCACAATCAAACTTAGGAAACAGGCTTCTATTAATCACAGCTACAATCTCATCAACTGATTCACTAGTCCAGTAACATATCTTTGCAACATTCATGTTTTTTTCCTGACCTGAATTCCTTTCAGTTTTGTGTCATTGTTCTTCATAACTTCAACTCTTTTCACCTCATATTCTTCTCCAAGTCTTTTCTGCACTTCATCAATCACATCATTCATTTTGTCATCCATAATAACCTTCTATAAATAAAATAAGAGCAAGCACTTAAGTTTCGCTACTCAAGTACTTGCTCTGTTTCTTTGTATCAAAGTTATTATATATAGTTGTAGGTTGGTGATTTACGGATATTCTGTAAGATGTAATCTATAAACTTAAAATTACCATGTTCTTTACATAGATAAAATTTCATAATTTCAGATTATCAGCTCACACTATTGATTTTGACACCAATGGTAAAGTTATTTTTTATTCGCTCTCATTTCCTCCCTTTATCTACATTACTGCTTCAAATATCTTCTTTTGTGTTCTAAGATAATTTTGTAGATTGATGATTGTTCCAATATTTTTCATTTCAGTTACATTCAATTCATCCGCAATCAATTTAACATCATTATCCTGTGCAAGCTTGATTGTATATTCGTAAATACGACCTACTAGTATTTCCAATTCTTCAGTTGTAAACTGTATGCTGATTTTCTCATAATCCTTATACTTTTTTAGTTCATCCAATGTAACCATCAATTTATCTATCTTGTCGATATCCATTCTGCCCTCACGAATAGCATCAACATAAGCTCGAAGTGCTTCTCTAAATTCAATCACTACCTTTGGTTCGCGATTCTTCATTTTATTATAAATAAATGCACCTGTACCAACTGCTGTTGCAACTGCCATAGTAATAATCGTACCTTTCTTGTGAACTTTCACATAATGTAGTGCTTTATCCCCCATGCCCATTGCTTCTTCAGTAGCTTTCATATCAATATGCTTCAAGTGCTTTACAATTTGACCTTTATTAGGACCATTCGCATAACGCACCACACTTCCAATTCTGCGATATACCCCAGTTGCTAATCCAGTTACAATATCATCTGGAATATCAAATACATCTTGAACTATTGCCATAAATATATCCTCCTATATCCGTTCTATAACAAAGCTTGTAAATTACGCGAATTCTTATTTTCTTCTGAAGAATTACTAATTTCAATTAGTATATACATATTAACATAAAACACACCCAAGTTAAAACTACAATTCTCAATCATTCCACTTCCCCTGACACCAAGTGCCACAAAAGTGCCCAACTTACCTACAAACATTTCCAGTGTTTATGCGGGTTTTCAAAATCACAATAATTAATGCATGGAAATAATAAAGAATGAATTTCTTCACAAGGCGCCCGTTCCCCTCCTAGTCACTAGGCACGAAAAGAAAAAAGGGAATGGTTTTTTAACCATTCCCATCTTAATGAGCCCACCGGGGTTTGAACCCGTGATACTGCTTGAATACTGGTTTTCTTCGGATTCCTTTATGGCACTAGTCCAGTAGGAGCCGATAGCCCTTTTAATCGTTTTTATCAAATTATTAGTTTATAAATAAGTGTCCAAAAAGTGCCCAAAATCACAATAATGGTTATATTATTATAATTCGTTAGATTTTGTAAAGCATATTTATTGTAATGATTATATTGAAATTTTTACAGCTTAGCTAATAACTCTGCTTTCTTCTCTGCAAATTCTTCATCAGAAAGTACTCCAGCTTCTTTCAATTTTGCCAATTTTTCAATCTGAGCCAAAACATCATTTGAACCGCTGTTTGTGTTTTCATTACTTTTCTTTAATCTGTCTAATATATTATTTCTTCTAAGAACATCAAACAATTCCTTGCATTTAGCAGCTTGGTTATAAATAGTTACTCCTGTTAACATTTCTACTCGTAAAGTTGCATTTCTGCCTTCTTTATCAGTATACTCTATAACCACTACATTTTCCTGCTGTTGATTAGCATCATTTCCTGCACCCAACAACCATTCAGCATTAGAAATTGTTCTCTTTTCTATTCTTATATCAGTTATATCATCATATGGAATATCCAAATCATATAGCCACTCTTTAGTTGTAGATGTTACCCTGAATGCAAACTTATCAGGCATTACATTCATTCCCCAAGCTCCAGATTTTGCTTTTGGAATATCTTCCAATCCACCAACATATGTAAACTCATATCTGACTATAGCTCCATCTAATGGCTTTTTCAATTCCTTTGCATGTTCAGTGTTAGATTTTATAGTAGACGATGTATCACCAATCGCTTTCTTTAATGAATTAAGCAACGTTTCTGAATCAATAACTTGTAATTTTTCCATTGTTAAATTTCTCCTTTGATTTTCATTAAAATTTTTCAGCCGTTCTTCCGTGTGTCCGTTAATTCCTGTCCGCATTTCGCCGATGTATTCGCTCGCTTAAAAGGTCTTGGCGTAGTATCTCCACTCGGTAACGGGTATTCAGTTGTCAAGGTTCGGTTGAAGGGAATCTCTCATTAACCCCTTCACTCTCTTTAAATTGGCTTTGCGATTTGAACACCCTTTTGAGAAAAATATTTTTTACGTGAAAAAGAAAAAGTGCCGAAAAACCTTGTAATTACTGAGCTTTTCGGCACATAAAATTTTTTGAAATATTTTTCAAATTATTTTATTCTCTATTGAATTTCCGTAAAATCACAGAATAAGTCAACTTCTGATATGACCTTTTGATGTGTAAAAAAAGAAGTGCCGCTGACTTGCGACACTTCTGAATAACTGATATTAAATTGTAAAAGATATTAATCTGTCTCTATTTTGCCTTCAGCAAAATCTATTTCCTGCTTAATGCTTTTAATGTAATCATCATAAGTAACAGATGACTGCATTAGCTCTGACTTAAATTCTTCCTGTTTGAACTTTTCCGATGAGATATCAGAAAGTTTAGAACGCCAAATAGAAATCAAATCAGTACTTTGCGTTTTAGCAATTATATCTTCAAATATTGAGCTGAGCCAATAGAATTCTTCTATCGTACATTCGCTATCAAAAAAGCTAATGGTGTCAGCTATATCTTCAGAAAGCATTGCTGTCATCTCTTTCCAGCATTTCTCTGTTGCAAAGTCGTCATTAGCATCAAG
>CAVAPS010000007.1:0-84781 GCA_963590775.1 Desulfovibrio piger | reverse complement strand
TTTGGCAACAAAAAATGCCGTATTTGTGCGGCTTGTGGCGTTTTGCAAACGCCTAATTAATATTACTAAAAATGAGGTGACATACGATGAGTACATTATGGGTTGTTGGTGATTCAACATTAAGTTCGTTTGATGACAAATATTATTATCCAAGATACGGATACGGCACTAAGCTTGGCTGTTATCTTAACAGCAAGGTGCAGGTTAATAATCTTGCACTTTCAGGAAGAAGCAGTTTAAGCTTCACTAAAGAAGAGAATTATAAGGAACTTCTTGCAGGCATGAAAGCAGGAGATTTTCTTATAATCGGATTCGGACATAATGATGAGAAAACAGAGGCAGGAAGATACACAAGCCCGATAGGCGGCAGGGATACAGAAGGCACATTTGCAGCGTCATTATATGATAATTATATTAAGCCGGCACTTGATGTTTCATGTACACCAATATTGTGTACACCTATTGTAAGGAGAACTGCGACAGGGGAGTGGACAAGACAGGAACTTCATATAACTGATGACGCAGCACAGTTTAAGGGCGGAGACTATCCACAGGCAGTCCGTGATCTTGCAAGAGAGCTTGGAATCGTCTGTGTTGATATGACTGAGAAAACCAAGATATTATATGATGAGTTAGGACCAGAAGAGACAATATATCTTCACGCATGGCCATCCAATAAGGAAGTGAGCGTTGACAACACACATACTAATATATGGGGTGGCAGGGTTAATGCTTTCTTTGTTATGCAGGAGCTTGAAAAGGCTGGAATATCAGGACTTTCAGAGAATATAGTTAATATAAGGGCAGACGAACCGCTTCCGGATAAGAACAGATATCTTGAAAAAAATGCGACATACAAGCCAGTTGTATTCAGTGATGAGCTTGCTGAAAGTAAGTATTTCAAAGACGCATATGGATTTAAGGGTACAGTATTTGGCGATATTACAACTCTGCCATCAGAGAGTGAAAACTATGTACTTGAAGAAGTTCCGGGTGGAATACACATTGCAGTAAAGAACAACGACGGTAAGATATCCGCTGTCACAGACGGAATAGCAATGTATTATAAGAAGATTCCTGTAAATGTGAACTTTACACTTAAGGCAAAAATGACAATAAATGATTATTTTTATAATAATCAGGTATCATTTGGACTTATGGTGAGAGATGATATGTATATTGATGAGAAAATGCCCGATGTACTTGGAGATTATGTGGCAGCAGCACCTCTTAATCTTACTTACAAGGAAAAAGCATGGAGCTGTTTTGCAAGAAAGAACAGCGAGCTTATGCAGGGAACTGTTACAGGAAGAGAACTTAAGCCGGGTGAAACAGTAGAAATCTGCATAAAGTCTAACCCAGACGGCTATGCAGTAAAATTAGGCGATGAAGAATTCCTGACAGGTGGATTCGATTTCAAGCTGACAGCAGTAGACCCTAAGCATGTATACGCAGGATTTTTTGTATCAAGAAATGCGGATGTTACATTTACGGATATAGAATATACACAGAATTAATTAAAATTTAATCAAAGACATATTCAATTTCATATTGGAAAATGTTACAATTATGTCAGAAATATCGTGAAATAAATGCGTTGACGCGGAAATGAGGCATATTATGAAACTAACATTTTTAGGCGCGGATCATGAGGTGACAGGAAGCTGCCATTTCTTACAGGCAGCAGGGCTTAATATTCTTGTTGACTGTGGTATGGAGCAGGGCAATGATGTATATGAGAATCAGGAGCTTCCAGTTGCGGCATCTGATGTTGACTGCATATTGCTGACACATGCACATATTGACCATTCAGGTCTTATTCCACTTATGTATGTGAATGGTTTCAGAGGTCAGGTGTATTCAACATCGGCTACAGCACAGTTGTGTGAGATAATGTTAAGAGACAGCGCACATATCCAGATGTTTGAAGCTGAATGGAGAAACAGAAAGGCTTCAAGATCAGGTGGAAAGCTTAAGGAATTCGTTCCATTGTATGATATGGATGCAGCCGTTAATGTCTGCAAGCAGTTTGTTGGCTGTGAGTATGATAAGGTGTACGATATTGCCGAAGGAATTAAGATAAGATTCACAGATGTGGGACATCTGCTTGGTTCAGCGAGTATTGAGGTATGGGCTACAGAAAAGACTGAGAATGGTGATGTAACAGAGAAGATTGTGTTCTCAGGTGATATTGGTAATATCAACAAGCCTATAATTAAGGACCCGAAGCATGTTACAGATGCTGATTATGTAGTCATGGAATCAACCTATGGTAACAGAAGCCATGGTGGAACTCCTAACTATGTTGAAGATTTAACGAATATATTCAAGAGAACATTTGAAAGAGGAGGTAATGTTGTTATTCCTTCATTCGCTGTCGGAAGAACGCAGGAGCTTCTCTATATTATAAGAAAGATTAAAGAAGATAATCTTGTTGGCAGGGATTTTGATGTATATATGGATAGTCCGCTTGCTATTGAGGCAACCAACATATTTATTAAGAATGTTGAGAGCTGCTTTGATGATGAGGCGGTGGAGCTTGTAAGAAAGGGAATTAATCCACTTACATTTCCGGGTCTTAAGTATGCAACTACAGGTGATGAATCTAAGCAGATTAACTTTGATCCTAATCCTAAGGTTATTATTTCATCATCAGGTATGTGTGAAGCCGGACGAATCAGGCATCATCTGAAGCACAACTTATGGAGACCAGAGTGTACAATTGTATTCGTTGGTTATCAGGCTGTTGGAACAACAGGCCGTATTATAGTTGATGGTACAGAGGAGATTAAGCTGTTTGGCGAACCAATCCAGATAAAGGCAGAAATTGTACAGTTACAGGGATCAAGCGGCCATGCTGATAAAGAAGGACTTCTTCGCTGGATTAACGCATTTGATAAGAAGCCTAAGAAAGTCTTTGTTGTACATGGCGAAGACAGTGTGTGTGATGAATTTACAGCATGCCTTATAGATGAATATGGTTATGATGCCATGGCACCATATACCGGTGGAAGCTTCGACATGATTGCAGGCAGAGTTATTTCTGAAGGCATTAAGGAGAGGAAGACGAGAAGAACGACAAGTACGCAGCGTAGCAAGACTGTATTTGACAGACTTGTTGCTGCTGGAAAGCGCCTCATGACAGTTATTATGCACAACGAAGGTGGCACTAATAAAGATCTGGCTAAGTTTACAGACCAGATTAATGCATTATGTGATAAATGGGACAGGTGATTATGATGAAGATGCTGTTTGTTTTTAATCCAAACTCTGGAAAAGCGCAGATTAAGAATCAGCTAATGAAGATAGTACAGGTGTTTTCCAAGGCTGGATATGAGATTACTGTATATCCGACCAAAGCACCGCAGGACGGCTACCAGCACATTATTGACAATGAAGGAAAGTATGATGTTATAGCATGCAGTGGCGGAGATGGAACTCTTAATGAGACAGTGGCTGCCATACTTAAGTACAAGGGAGAAAAGCCACCGATTGGATACATTCCTAGTGGAACGACTAATGATTTTGCAGCGAGTCTTGGAATTCCAAGAAATATGGTAAAGGCTGCTGTGAATATAGCTAAAGGAAAGCTATTCCCTTGTGATGTTGGAATGGTTAATGGCGAGCGTTCATTTAATTATGTTGCTGCATTTGGTGCATTTACGAGAGTTTCCTATGGAACTCCACAGAACCTTAAGAATGTATTCGGACATCAGGCTTATGTAATTGAGGCAGTTAAGAGCTTATCAACTATTAAACCACAGTATATGAGAGTATATTCTGATGATGTTAATATTGAGGGCAACTTCGTATATGGAATGATAAGCAATACGGATTCAGTTGGCGGAATAAAGAATCTTACCGGTAATGATGTTGATCTGCAGGATGGATTATTCGAGGTTACTCTGATAAGAGAACTTAACAATCCTATAGCCGTCCAGTCTCTGATTAATGCATTTATTACTAAAGATCTTAGCAAATGTGACTGGGTATGTACATGGAAGACCAAGTCTGTAAGATTTGAGTCACCACAGCCTGTATCATGGACACTTGATGGTGAATTTGGCGGAGAACATACTAATATAGAGTTCTCGGTTAAAGAAAAGGCTGTTAATTTCCTTGTTGGAGGAGCAACAGCTAATAACTAGTGAATAACTAATTGATAATCATTAATAATATAAAGTGATAAAACCTGGTAAAATATCAGACTGGGTTTTATCACTTTATTTTTTTATTTATTTTATGCTGACAGATAAAAATTAGACACAATTCAGATGCAATTTAACTTTTGACTTTAAAAACAGGTTGAAATTACGTTGGAATAAAAAGCTAAGGAATTAAAAAACATTATAAATGTAAAACAATATTGAAATAATTCTAAGTACTATCAGACAAATAATGTAGATATTTACAAATAGTCAAATTATCTGACAATTAAAACAAAAAAATATTTACAAAACACATAAAACAGGAGTATATTATGTGCAAGCAAAGCTTTAGAATATACGAAAGGATGATTAGACTTATGGAAAATGAAATCAGAAAGCCTGGTCTTTACAGATCTGAACTTGAGCATGATGCCTGTGGTATCGGTGCTATTGTAAGTATTAATGGAATTAAGACACATCAGACAGTATCTGATGCATTAAGCATTGTGGAAAACCTTGAGCACAGAGCTGGTAAGGATGCAGAAGGAAAGACTGGTGATGGTGTTGGTATTCTTCTTCAGATATCACATAAATTCTTCAAGAAAGCTGTTAAGCCTTTAGGAATCGAGCTTGGAGACGAGCGTGATTATGGTGTAGGTATGTTTTTCTTCCCACAGGATGAGCTGGCTAGAAACAGAGCCAAGAAGATGTTTGAAATCATTGTTGAGAAGGAAGGACTTGAATTCTTAGGCTGGAGAGATGTTCCGACATTTCCTAATGTTCTTGGTAAAAAGGCAGTTGACTGTATGCCATATATTATGCAGGGATTTGTTAAAAGACCTGCCAATGCAGCTAAAGGAATTGAATTCGACAGAAGACTTTATGTTGCAAGAAGAGTATTTGAGCAGACAGCAGAAGATACAACCTATGTATGTTCTTTATCAAGCAGAACGATTGTATATAAGGGTATGTTCCTTGTAGGACAGCTCCGTCAGTTCTTTGGTGATCTTGAGAATCCTGATTATGAGTCAGCTATTGCACTTGTACATTCAAGATTCTCAACTAATACTAACCCAAGCTGGGAGAGAGCTCATCCTAACAGATTTATGGTACACAACGGTGAGATTAATACTATCAAGGGTAATGCCGACAGAATGTTAGCAAGAGAAGAGACTATGACTTCTCCATATCTTGAGGATGAGATGTCAAAGATTACTCCTGTTGTTAATACAAGTGGTTCGGATTCAGCAATGTTAGATAACACACTTGAATTCTTCGTTATGAATGGTATGCCGCTTCCACTTGCTGTCATGATTACAATTCCAGAGCCATGGATTAACAATGGTGCAATGGCACAGGAGAAGAAAGATTTTTACCAGTACTATGCAACAATGATGGAGCCATGGGATGGTCCGGCTTCTATCGCATTTACAGATGGAGACTACTTCGGAGCAGTTCTTGACCGTAACGGTTTAAGACCTTCAAGATACTATATAACTAACGATGGTTATCTTATCCTTTCATCAGAGGTTGGTGCGCTTCCAATCCCAGAGAGCAGAATTAAGTTAAAGGACAGATTAAGACCTGGAAAAATGCTTCTTATAGATACAGTTAAGGGCGAGCTTATAGAAGATGACAAGCTTAAGGAGGAATATGCAACAAAGAATCCTTATGGTGAATGGCTTGACAGCAATCTTATCCAGCTTAAGGATTTAAAGATTCCTAACAAGAAAGCACCAGTCCACACTAAGGAAGAAAGAGCAAGACTCCAGAAAGCATTTGGCTATACATACGAGGATTTCAAGACTTCAATACTTCCTATGGCGCTCAACGGAACAGAGCAGACAGGAGCAATGGGTATTGATACTCCGCTTGCAGTGCTTTCTAATAAGCACCAGCCATTGTTTAATTATTTCAAGCAGTTATTTGCTCAGGTTACTAACCCGCCAATTGATTCGATAAGAGAGAAGATTGTTACATCAACAACAGTTTATCTTGGAACAGAGGGTAATATTCTTGAGGAGAAGGCAGAAAACTGCAAGCAGTTAAGAATTAATGATCCTATCCTTACTAACACAGACCTTCTTAAGATTAAGAATATGAAAGTGGAAGGCTTTAAGGTGGAGACTATTCCAATTATATATTATAAGAATACTTCACTTGAAAAGGCTATTGACCATTTATTCGTAGAGGTTGACAGGGCACACAGAGAGGGAGCTAATATCATTATCCTTTCAGACAGAGGTGTTGATGAGAACCATGTTGCTATTCCTTCATTACTTGCAGTTGCTGCATTACAGCAGTATCTTGTACAGACTAAGAAGAGAACAAGTATGGCTGTGATCCTAGAGAGTGGTGAGCCAAGAGATGTACATCACTTTGCTACTCTTCTTGGATATGGTGCTTCTGCAATTAACCCATATCTTGCGCAGGAGAGTATTCAGGAGCTTATCGACCTTAACATGCTTGACAAGGATTATTATGCAGCAGTTGATGATTATAATAAGGCAATTATCACAGGTATTGTCAAGATTGCAGCCAAGATGGGTATTTCAACAATCCAGTCATATCAGGGTGCTAAGATATTTGAGGCAATAGGTATTAATTCAGATGTTATAGATAAGTACTTTAAGGGTACTGTTTCAAGAATTGAGGGTATATCATTAAAGGATATCCAGGAGGATCTTGAGACACTTCATTCTAAGGCATTTGATCCGCTTGGACTGTCAACAGATACAACGCTTGACAGCTCAGGTGCGCACAAGATGAGAAGCGGTAAGGAAGAGCATCTGTATAACCCACAGACAATACATTTGTTACAGCTTGCTACTAAGACAGGAGATTACAAGACATTTAAGGAATATACAGCTCTTGTTAACAAAGAAGAGGGCGTTAAGAACTTAAGAGGTCTTATGAATATTAAGTTTCCTAAGAAGGGAATCAGTATTGATGAGGTTGAAAGTGTTGATTCTATCGTAAGAAGATTCAAGACTGGTGCCATGTCATACGGTTCTATTTCAAGAGAGGCACACGAGACTATGGCAATTGCCATGAATATGCTTCATGGTAAGTCTAACTCAGGTGAAGGTGGAGAGGACATTGACAGATTAAAGGTTGGTTCTGATGGACTTAACAGATGCTCTGCAATTAAGCAGGTTGCATCAGGAAGATTCGGTGTTACTTCAAGATATCTTGTTAGTGCGAAGGAAATCCAGATTAAGATGGCACAGGGTGCTAAGCCGGGTGAAGGTGGACATCTTCCGGGAAAGAAGGTTTATCCATGGATTGCAAAGACCCGTCTTTCAACTCCGGGTGTAGCACTTATTTCGCCACCACCACATCATGATATATATTCAATAGAGGATCTGGCACAGCTTATATATGACCTTAAGAATGCTAATAAGAATGCAAGAATATCAGTCAAGCTTGTTTCAGAGGCCGGTGTTGGTACAGTTGCTTCAGGTGTTGCCAAGGCAGGTGCACAGGTAATTCTTATCTCTGGTTATGACGGAGGTACTGGTGCAGCTCCAAGAAGTTCTATACATAATGCCGGACTTCCTTGGGAGTTGGGTCTTGCAGAGGCACATCAGACACTTACAATGAACGGACTCCGTAATAAGGTTATTATTGAGACAGATGGTAAGTTAATGAGCGGCAGGGATGTTGCTATTGCAGCAATGCTTGGTGCAGAGGAATTCGGATTCGCAACAGCTCCACTTGTAACTATGGGCTGCGTAATGATGAGAGTATGTAACCTTGATACATGTCCTGTTGGTGTTGCAACACAGAATCCAGAGCTTCGTAAGAGATTCACAGGAAAGCCTGAATATGTTGTTAATTTCATGAGATTCATTGCACAGGAGCTTCGTGAGATAATGGCTGACTTAGGAATCAAGACACTTGACGAGCTTGTAGGAAGAACAGATTTACTTGAGCAGAAGGACGCAGTAAGAAGCGGACGTTCAGCAGAGGTTGATTTATCAGAGATTCTTGACAATCCATATGTTAAGCAGACTAAGATACATTATGACAAGAAAAATGTATATGATTTCGAGCTTGAAAAGACGGTTGATGAAAGAATACTCCTTAAGAAGTTTGAGTCTGCCATGGAGACAGGAAGCAAGAGAAGTCTCGAGATAGATGTTGTCAATACAGACCGTGCGTTGGGAACACTTCTTGGTGCGGAGATTACAAGAAGATTTGATGACAAGCTTGAAGATGATACATATACCGTAAAATGTAATGGCGCAGGTGGACAGAGCTTTGGTGCATTCATTCCTAAGGGACTTACACTTGAGCTTGTCGGCGATAGTAACGATTACTTTGGTAAGGGACTTTCAGGTGGAAAGCTGATCGTGTACCCACCAACAGGAAGCACATATAAGGAGGATGAGAATATCATCATCGGTAATGTTGCTTTATATGGTGCCACAAGCGGTAAGGCATTCATCAATGGTGTTGCCGGAGAAAGATTCTGCGTAAGAAATTCAGGAGCAACAGCAGTTGTTGAGGGTACAGGTGACCATGGCTGTGAGTATATGACAGGTGGTACAGTAGTAGTCTTAGGTAAGACTGGAAAGAACTTTGCTGCTGGTATGAGCGGTGGTATTGCTTATGTTCTTGATGAAGACACAAGCCTTTATAAGAGAGTTAATAAGCAGCTCGTTTCAATGGAAGCAGTTTCTAACAAATATGATGTCCTTGAGTTAAAGCAGCTTATCACAGAGCATGTTGCTTATACTAATTCTAAGAAGGGCAAGGAAATACTTGATAACTTCGGAGAATATCTTCCTAAGTTCAAGAAAATCATGCCACATGATTATAAGAAGATGCTTAATATGATAGTACAGATGGAAGAAAAAGGACTTAGCAGCGAACAGGCACAGATAGAAGCATTCTACGCTGCAACGAAGTAGAAAGGAGCACACCATGGGAAAGCCAACAGGATTTTTAGACTATGACAGGGTTGAAGCCAAGGCGGTTTCACCTAAGGAAAGAATAAAGAATTTTAATGAATTTCATACACCTCTCTCAGAAGCTGAGCAGAGGAAGCAGAGTTCACGCTGCATGGACTGTGGCGTGCCATTCTGCCAGTCAGGAATGACAATAAAGGGAATGACTAGCGGATGTCCTCTTAATAACCTTATTCCGGAATGGAATGATCTTCTCTATACAGGAAACTGGGAGCAGGCTTATCACAGATTACATAAGACAAGCAACTTCCCTGAATTTACAAGCCGCGTGTGTCCTGCACTCTGCGAGAAGGCTTGTACATGCGGACTTAATGGTGAGGCAGTATGTACCAAAGAAAATGAGATGGCAATTATTGAGCATGCATATGCTAATGGCTATGCAAAGGCTAATCCTCCTAAGGTTAGAACCAAAAAGAGAATTGCTGTAGTAGGTTCAGGCCCTGCAGGTCTTGCTGTAGCAGACCAGTTAAACCAGAGAGGTCACAGTGTTACCGTATATGAGAGAGCTGACCGTATCGGTGGACTTTTAAGATATGGTATTCCTAATATGAAGCTTGAGAAGCATATTATTGACAGAAAGCTGGATATTATGAAGGAAGAGGGCATAGAGTTTATTACTAATGCAAATGTTGGTGAGAACATCAAGGCTAAGAAGCTTATGGCGGATTATGACGCTGTAGTTCTTGCATGTGGTGCTGCCAACCCAAGAGATATCAATGCTCCGGGAAGAGAAGCCAACGGAATATATTTTGCAGTAGATTTCCTTACAGCAACCACTAAGAGTCTTCTTGATTCAGGACTTAAGGATGGAAAATACATTTCTGCCATGGATAAAAATGTTATTGTTATCGGTGGCGGAGATACAGGTAATGACTGTGTTGGTACATGTATAAGACATGGCTGCAAGTCAGTGACACAGCTTGAGATGATGCCTAAAGCACCGGATGAGAGGGCAGAGAACAATCCTTGGCCGCAGTGGCCTTTAGTCTGCAAGACAGACTACGGTCAGGAAGAAGCTATTGCAGTATTCGGACATGATCCAAGAATATATACAACAACAGTCAAAGAATTTAAGAAGGATAAGAAGGGTAACCTTACAAGTGTAGTTACTGTTAAGCTTGAATCTAAGACTGATGAAAAGACAGGAAGAAGGATGATGGTTCCTGTGGAGGGAACTGAGGCAGAACTTCCATGTGAGCTTGTGCTGATAGCTGCCGGCTTCTTAGGTTCACAGAAATATGTTACAGACGCCTTTGGCGTTGAGCTTACAGAGAGAACTAATGTAAAGACAGAAGCAGATGGCTATGAGACAAGTGTACCGGGCGTATTTACAGCAGGAGATATGCATACAGGACAGTCACTTGTTGTCAAGGCTATAAGACAGGGAAGAGATTGTGCAAGAGCAGTTGACTACTATCTTATGGGTTACACTAATCTTTGATAATTAATTATTTATATGGCGCGGATTTTTCGAGAATAGCTTTAATAAGCATTTTTCGATAAGTCTGTGCCATATTTTAGTCATAGTTAATGGTTGTTTTTATAAGTTGTATGGTGTATATTAGTCTCTGTTATTGCAATTACAATATATTACAATATGAGGAGGCGGAGGAAGAAATATGCTGACAGTGACGATTCTTTTGGATTCTGTGGAGAAGGTTCAGAGGTTTGTAAGTACAATTAGTAAGTATTCATGCGGTTTTGATGTTGAGTCAGGATACAGCTGTGTTGATGGAAAATCATTGGTTGGTTTATTCAGTCTGGATATCAGTAAGCCATTACAGCTTACAATCAATGATGGTGAAGGCGAGATTGAAGATGTATTAAGGGATATTCAGGAGTTTATGGAATACTAATTAAATATGTCAGGAGAATTATATGTTGAAGAAATTACTAGCAGTTATGCTTTCGATTATTATGATATTTTCATTTGCAGCATGTGCAGGGAAATCATCTAATAATGAAAGTGAGAGTCAGACAGAAGAGACAACAATAATAAGAATAGGAGCTATGGCTGGACCTACAGCGATGGGAATGGTTAAGCTACGTAAGGATTCTGAGAATGGTGACACTAAGAATGCATATGCATTTGAAGATTTTGCTACGGACGCATCTGCATTTGTAACACCACTTGCAACTGGAGAGATTGATATTGCGGCTGTACCATCTAATCTTGCAGCTAATATATACAACAAGACAGAGGGCAAGGTTCAGGTTGTTGCTGTTAATACACTTGGTGTTCTTAATCTTGTAGAGAGAGGTAACACTGTCAACAGTATCAGCGACCTCAAGGGCAAGACTGTATATGCCACAGGAATGGGCGCTGTACCGGAATATACCATAAGATATATTCTTTCAGGCAATGGACTTGATGCAGACAAAGATGTTGGTATTGTGTGGTGTTCAGATACAACAGAAGCACTTTCTAGGTTGAAGTCAGAAGATGGTGCGATTGCCGTTCTTCCACAGCCTTTTGTTACAGCAGCAAGTGCCCAGATTAATGATTTAAGAGTTGTTATGGATCTTAATGAAGCATGGGAAAAGATTAATAATACTTCCAAGATTGTTACAGGTGTTATTGTTGTAAGAAGAGAATTTGCTGAGAAGTACCCTGAACAGCTTAAGCAGTTTATTAATGAATATAATGAAAGCGTTGCATATACTTCAAGCAATGTTGATGAGACAGCAGAACTTATTGCTGAGTATGGTGTTGCTGCATCAGCAGCAATAGCTAAGAAGGCACTTCCTAAGTGCCATATCGTATGCTATATTGGTAATGATATGAAGAATTCACTTAATGGATTCTTACAGGTTTTATATGACCAGAATCCTAGGTCAGTAGGTGGCAGTATGCCGAAAGATGATTTCTATTATGAGTATTAATAAGAAGATATTGAATGTTATATATAAAGTGCTGGCAGTGATGCTGGCACTTATTTTATGGGAAATAGCTGCGTTAAAGATTGATTCACAGATAATACTTGTAACGCCGGTACAGGTGTTACGAAGGTTGTTTACTATATGGCAGGAGCCGGATTTTGCAGTAACAGTATGGTTTACAATGTATCATATTGTTGGCGGATTTCTTGCAGGATTATTGTGTGGAATAGTATGTGCGGTGCTTGCGTATATATGGAAGCCTGTTGAATATATTCTGTGGCCATGGATGGTTACAATTAAAGCAGTGCCTGTTGCGACATTTGTGGTTATATGTCTTATATGGTTCACAGCCAGGAACCTGTCGATTTTTATAGCGTTTTTAATAGTTGTACCTGTTATATACCAGAATACACTGACAGGTCTTAGAAATGTTGATAAAGGTCTTATGGAGATGGCGGATTCGTTTAATATGCCGTTGTTTCGCAGAATACGGTATATTATTATGCCACAGATTTCATCTTATCTTGTATCTGCAGGAAAGGTTACTGCAGGAATGGCATGGAAAGCAGGAGTTGCAGCGGAGATTATCGGAATGCCGAGAGGTTCTGTTGGACAGATGCTTTATATGTCGAAAATATATCTTGATACGGACGATTTATTGGCGTGGACAGTTATAATTGTTGTGCTGAGTGTAATATTTGAAAAACTTGTTGTACTTGCTTTAAAGGCAGTACTACAAAAATAGCGTTGACAATGAGAATATTGCCAGCACTATTTTTGTATTAATTTTATTTGTGCATTGAAAATGCGGTTAAATCGTATTTGCTTAAGTTGCCTGAAACATTACGGTCATCTGCCTCTGAGAGCAGCTTGTCACGGTCTTTGGCAGCAAGAACAGGATTTTTGCCACTTCTGTGACGGCTTGGTCCGCCTACGCAGCCACCTTCACATGCCATTCCTTCAATGAAATCTGCAGGAAGTTTGCCGACCTTGAGGAGTGTAAGTGCTTTCTTACATTCGGCAGCACCTGAACATTTTTCAACATTGAATTTATCAGGGTCGGCGCCGGCTTCACGCATACACTGAGCAACAGCAGCAGTAACGCCGCCTCCATTACCGAATCTCTTACCGTAGATACTTGCCTGCTGGTCGCTGTTTTCCTCAGGCTCAAGAATTACTTCTTTGGCTCTCATCATTGCTCTGAACTCACCTATTGTAAGTACGAAATCAGCATTTCCCTGACCTTTGTATTCCTGCTTTTCATTCTTCTTGGCAATACATGGTCCGATGAATACTGTTATTGTATCAGGATCTTCTGACTTAAGAAGTCGTGAAAGTGCAAACATAGGTGATATTGTTGTTGATATATGTTCTGCAAGCTCAGGGTACTGCTTCTTAATAAGATTAACAAATGCAGGACAGCATGAGGTTGTAAGTTTCTTTCCTTCTTTAGCAGCTTCAAGCCATTCTTCGGCTTCTGCCTGAGCTGTTAAATCTCCGCCAAGACCTACTTCATACATATCATTAAAACCTAACTTCTTGCAGGCTGTACGGATACTGCTCATTGTTATTGTATCTCCAAACTGTCCTTCAACAGCAGGTGCTACCATGGCAACGACGTTCTTTCTGTTTATAATTGCCTTAATTACATCAACTATATCAGTTTTGGAACCGATAGCACCGAATGGACAGGCGTGGATACACTGTCCGCACTGGATGCATTTGTTTTCATCTATTTCGCAGATACCATTTTCATCCATTGTAATAGCGTTGGCTGGACAAATTTTCTTACATGGTCTTATGAGGTCAGCAATTGCATTGTATGGACAGGCTTTGGCACACATGCCACATTCTTTACATTTGTCAGGGTCTATGTAGGCTCTGTCTCTTGTCATGCTGACAGCACCGAATTTACATGCCTGCTGACAGGCTTTCATCATACATTTTCTACAGTTATCAGTTACGATATAGTGGGAAAGCGGACAGTCGGCACAGGCAGCTTCAATTACCTGAATTATATTGTTGGCGCCTGAACGGTCGCTTTCTGTAGGGCATTTACCTTCTGCAAGGCGTATTCTCTGTCTTGCGATTTCTCTTTCTTTATATACACAGCAGCGGAATCTTGCTTTAGGACCTGGAAACATCTTGTATGCCAGGTCGTCCTTTTCTTCTTCAAACTTTCCTGCATAGGCGAGCTTGGCAACTTCGTACAGGATTTCGTGCTTGATGTTCTGAATAGTAGCATCATTAGATAACATAATGACTCCTCCTTCGTTATAATTGATAAAAATTTATCGATTTCTAATTACTATAGCAGAATTTTTATAATGATTCTATATAAATGTGGTAATTTTTCTCATTATATGCAATAATATTTTTGAAAATCAAAACATATAAAGGGGGATAAGTTATGACTTACATTCCAATTATTCCAATCGTCATTGTGGTACTGCTTATATTATTATTTGCATTTGTACCAATGAGATTATGGATTACAGCATTAGCATCAGGAAGCCATGTCGGTATAGGAACTCTTATTGGTATGAGACTCAGGAAAGTTCCACCAGCAAGAATCGTGCTTCCACTTATTCAGGCAAGAAAAGCTGGATTACAGCTTAACACTAACCAGCTTGAGTCACATTATATGGCAGGTGGTCATGTTGATGCAGTTGTTAATGCACTTATTGCATCAAGCAGAGCCGGTATGAATATACCTTTTGAGATGGCAGCAGCTATCGACCTTGCAGGCCGTGATGTTTTAGAAGCTGTCAGAATGAGTGTTAATCCTAAAGTTATTGAGACACCTAACATCTCTGCAGTTGCTAAGGATGGTATCGAACTTTTAGTTAAGGCAAGAGTTACTGTAAGAACTAATATTAATCAGTTAGTTGGTGGTGCAGGTGAGGCTACTGTAATTGCCAGAGTTGGTGAGGGTATTGTAACAACAGTTGGTTCAGCAGATTCGCACAAGAGTGTGCTTGAAAATCCTGATTCTATCTCTAAGGCTATATTACAGAAGGGTCTTGATGTTGGAACAGCATTCCAGATTCTTTCTATTGATATTGCAGATGTTGATATCGGAAGAAATATCGGTGCGCATCTTCAGAGTCTTCAGGCTGAGGCTGACAAGAATATTGCACAGGCTAAGGCTGAGGAAAGAAGAGCAGCTGCTGTTGCTCTTGAGCAGGAGATGAAAGCAAGCGTTGTGGCAGCTGAGGCAGAAGTGCCTAAGGCTTTAGCAGAAGCCTTAAGAACAGGCAGAATGGGATTTAAAGATTATTATGACCTTCAGAACTTAAAGGCTGATACCAAGATGAGACAGTCAATAGCTGGGGATACAGAGAAGCCAGCAACTATTTAATAAACTTGTGAATTATAAGGAAAGCAGGTTTGTATGGAAATAATAATTATATGGGCAATATTCATCATTATAGTTATAGTGAATATGAATAAAGCCAAGAAGATGCAGCGTGAGCGTATGCAGGAACACCAGCGTAATATGCAGGAGCATACCCAGAATATGCAGCAGGTGCAGAATATCCATCCTGTTAATGGACCGTTAAAGCAAGGCTCATTAAGCCATGGAGCTAATCTTAACAGGGAACAACAGACATATTCAGGCAGTCAGAAGATGACAAGTGCAGAAACTGAGAGACTCAAGCAGCAGATTCGTGAGAGAAATAATTTTCAAGGGAAGACTGCCGATTATGGCAGAACAAACGAGACTGCAGCAATGAATCCTCACCGGGTGGACGCACCTGTGCCTCAGTATACAGCACCGCCACCAGCGGCAGATAATGCAGCACCTGTGATGAAAACTCTTGATAAAGCAGAATTTCATTCATCTGTTATGCAGGCAGGAAGCACTGGAACATATTCTGATATGACAGGCGGACATACATTTACACAGTATGACTGCGGACATGAATATAATGATGAGATTGTTCCACAGAGTCAGACAGCAAGTAAGGGTATTCTTGATGATATGAAGTTTGATAAGAATGAGATGCGTAAGGCTTTCATTATGCAGGAGATATTGAAAAGGAAAGTTATATAATTGAATCAAAAAGAACCGTGTGACACAAAATCACACGGTTCTTTTAATCAGTGCAGAAGATGGGACTTGAACCCACACGCGGTAACCCGCACAAGAATCTGAATCTTGCTCGTCTGCCATTCCGACACTTCTGCATATATAATGCACAATGAACTTAATATAAGTTACGCAACATTGATATTTTATAGGAGATTTTAAAATGTGTCAATATGAATGATCGAAAAAGTTGTAACTGGGGAATTATGAACAATACAAATCAGTATTTAAGCACTTTTTCGACAGTAAAAAATAAAAATCATAATTTTTTAAATTTTTTTAAATTTTTTAAAAAAAGTGTTGACATTACATGGATGTGATGATATTATAATCAAGTCGTCAGCGAGCAGCGAACGACACGAAAACAACACAAGCAGTCGTGGCGGAATTGGCATACGCGCTAGACTAAGGATCTAGTCCATATTGCTTGGGTGCGGGTTCAAGTCCCGCCGACTGCACTAAAAGCACCGAGGTTACCTCGGTGCTTTTTTTGTGCGGGCAGCGGTGAGAGAAGACATGGAAAGTTCACAGTCGTGCTTGCACGAACTGAGAATTTTATATATATTCTAGAGGAGCACCGTGATAAAAATTGCAGCGATGATAATAGAAAAAGGGGGACACATATGAATACAGCATTAACAATAGCAGGAAGTGATTGCAGTGGTGGAGCAGGAATACAGGCAGACTTAAAAACATTTGCAGCACATAAAGTGTATGGAATGTCAGCAATTACTGCCCTTACAGCGCAGAATACTTTAGGGGTTACAGGGATATCAGAATCTTCACCAGAATTTCTTAAGGCACAGCTTGATGCAATATTTACAGATATATATCCTGATGCAGTTAAGATAGGAATGGTTTCATCAAAGGAACTTATAGAAACAATAGCAGACGCATTAATTACATATAAGGCAAAAAATATTGTTCTTGACCCGGTTATGGTATCAACAAGCGGAAGCAGGCTTATTAAGGAAGATGCAGAAGAGGTCCTTAAAGAATGCCTTATGGTACTTGTAGATGTCATAACTCCTAATATTCCAGAGACAGAGGTTCTTACAGGGATGACTGTTGACAGCACGCAGTCAATGGAAGAGGCAGCAATAAAGATATATGAGAATCTTAAAGCAAAGGGCGGACATGCGGCTGTCTTAGTAAAAGGCGGACATGCAGTTCATACGGCTAATGACTGTCTGTGTGTTGATGGTAGAATAGTGTGGCTTAATGGAGAAAGGATTGATAACCCTAACACACATGGAACTGGCTGTACATTGTCATCAGCCATTGCAGCTAATCTTGTACAGGGATTATCAATAGAAGAAAGCGTGAAGGCAGCTAAGGAGTACCTGACAGGTGCGTTGAAGGCAGGGCTTAATCTTGGAAGTGGCAGCGGTCCGCTTGACCATACATACTGGCTTGATATTAATAAGTAGTGGAAGGAGAGACAGATGGACAGCTTCTTATATAGTATAAATGCAACGGTACCAATATTCTTAGTTATGATAGTTGGCTGGGTAATAAAGCAGCTTGGTGTTATAGATGACCATTTTGTAAATGTGGCTAATAAATATGTATTTAAGGTGGCACTTCCAGTTCTGTTATTCAGGGATTTGGCGGCAGCAGATTTTAAATCGCAGTTTGATGTTAAGTTCGTATTGTACTGCATGATTGTTACTACTATAATGTTTAGCGGAATATGGATATGTACAGAGATATTCATGAAGGATGATACGCAGAAGGGTGCATTTGTGCAGGCATCATTTAGAAGCAGTGCGGCGATACTTGGAATGGCATTCATACAGAATATGTACCAGAGCACAGGAATGGCGCCTCTTATGATAGTTGCCGCAGTTCCGTTGTTTAATATATTTTCAGTAATAGTTCTTACCTTTAAGGCACACCCAGAGTGTCATGGTAATGCAGAAGTCCGTTCTATGGATAAGAAAGCAAATATTAAGAAGGCATGCTTTAATATTGTTACTAATCCGATAATTATAGGAATTGTGCTGGGACTGTTATCATCACTTGCTGGATTTACATATCCTGTAATTATCAATAAGACAATCAATAATATTGCGCAGACAGCGACTCCTATAGCACTTATATGTATTGGTGCTTCATTTGAGGGCAGGAAGGCGATTAAGAAGATTAAGCCTACAGTTAGTGCTACATTTTTAAAGCTTGTAGGTCTTGCAGCAATATTCCTTCCTATAGCAGTAAAAATGGGGTTCCGTAATCAGGAGCTTATGGCAATTCTTATCATGCTTGCCTCACCATCTACAGTTACATGCTTTGTTATGGCTAAGGGAATGGACAATGATGAAGTGCTGTCATCAAGCATAGTTGTGCTTACAACATTGCTTTCGAGTGTGACACTTACAGCATGGATATTTATATTAAGAAATTTTGGACTTATTTAGAATATTTATAGTGTTTTTATCTGGCGTTTCATGTTATAATGAACAGGCTTGATTTACTATGGTAAAGTGAAAGCGTATTAAAGTGAGAAAGGCATGGATTTTTATATGGCTAAGAATATCAGAAAAGCCGTCATGTTACTTGCAATGTTGTCTGTGATTGTGGGAATGTTCACAGCGTGCGGTAATAAAATGAGCGATGATGGACGAACTACATTTACAGTAGGATTTGATGCGGAATTCCCACCTTATGGTTACAAGGATGACAGTGGAGAGTATGTAGGTTTTGACCTTGAGCTTGCACAGGAAGTATGTGAAAGAAATGGCTGGAAGCTTGTCAAGCAGCCTATCGACTGGGATTCTAAGGATATGGAGCTTAATTCAGGCTCTATTGACTGTATATGGAACGGATTCACACTTAATGGAAGAGAACGCGAGTATACATGGTCTAAGGCGTATATTGATAATTCTCAGGTTGTTATAGTTAAATCCGGTTCAGGAATAAAGAAATTAGAAGATCTTAAGGGCAAGGTTGTTATTGTACAGGCTGATTCATCAGCTCTTGCAGCATTTACAGGAGAAGATGCAACAGAAGAGAATCTTGCACTTGCAGCACAGTTTAAGACACTTCAGCAGGTATCTGATTATAATTCAGCATTTATGAATCTTGAATCTGGCTCGGCAGATGCTGTATGTATGGATATGGGCGTTGCCAAGTACCAGCTTGAACAGAGAGGCAATAAGTTCACAATGCTTGATGAGACTGTTTCATCAGAACAGTATGGTATTGGATTTAAGTTAGGCAATACAGCATTAAGAGATGAAGTTCAGACAAGCCTTAATGATATGCTTGCTGATGGTACATTTGACAAGATAGCTGAGAAATGGGGACTTACAGATAGTGTATGTCTTGGAGAAGAAGGAACAGACAGTGCCTACCTTCTTGACAGCACCAGTACAACTAAGGCTTCATTTGGTGAAAGACTTGTGGATATCGTTAAGCAGCTTTCATCAGGAATGTTGGCAACTCTTGCAATATTCTTCCTGACACTTATCTTCTCAATGCCTTTAGGACTTCTTGTATGTGAGATAAGAAAGTCGAGAATAGCCGTTGTAAGATGGATAGCAAGAATATACATATCTATAATGCGAGGAACTCCTCTTATGTTACAGCTTCTTGTTGTGTTCTTCGGACCATATTATCTGTTTGGAATGAAGGTTACGGCAACATACAGATTCTATGCTGTAATTATCGGATTTGCACTGAATTATGCAGCATATTTTGCAGAAATATACAGAGGTGGAATTGAGAGCATACCTAAGGGACAGTACGAGGCAGCAGAGGTGCTTGGATATTCCAAGGTACAGACTTTCTGGAAGATTATATTCCCTCAGATGGTTAAGAGAGTGCTTCCACCGGTTACTAATGAGGTTATAACACTTGTCAAGGATACATCACTTGCATTTGCACTTGCTTATACAGAAATGTTTACTCTTGCCAAGCAGGTAGCGGCTTCAACAGCAAGTATCATGCCGCTTTTTATAGCAGGATTGTTCTATTACATTTTCAATTTCCTTGTTGCTATGGTTATGGAAAGACTTGAAAAGCGTATGCAGTATTTTAATTAAGGAGGATTTTTAATATGAAGAATTTATTAGAGATAACACATTTAAAGAAATCCTTCGGCGATACTGAGGTGCTTAAGGATATATCTATGGAAGTTAACGAGGGCGAGGTTGTTGCAATTCTTGGACCTTCCGGTTCAGGTAAATCAACACTGCTTCGCTGTGCAACACTTCTTGAGACAATGGATGCAGGAACTCTTAAGTTAGGCGGGAAAACAGCATGTGAGGATAAAGATGGAGTCTCAGTATATGTTGGAAAGAAAGAATTAAAAGAAATCAAGAATACATACGGACTTGTGTTCCAGAATTTTAACCTTTTTCCACATTACACAGTTATGAAAAATGTTACTGATGCCCCTGTATGTGTCCAGAAAAGAGACAGGAATGAAGTAGAGAAAGAAGCTAAAGAACTTTTAAAGAAAGTTGGACTTGATGGCAAGGAGGACAGTTATCCGGGACAGTTATCAGGAGGACAGCAGCAGAGAGTTGCAATAGCAAGAGCACTTGCAATGAATCCTGAAATGCTTTTCTTTGATGAGCCTACATCAGCACTTGATCCTGAGATTACAGCGGGAATTCTTAAGGTTTTAAGACAGCTTGCTGATGAAAAGATGACAATGATTATCGTTACACATGAGATTGAGTTTGCAAGAAAAGTCGCAGACAGAGTAATATTCATGGATGGTGGAGTTATTGTTGAACAGGGTAAGCCGGAGGATGTTATTGATAATCCAAGTAATGAAAGAACCAAGGCATTCTTACAGAAGATGGAAAAGTAGGATTTGTCTGGTGTATATCAACTAAATAGCTGGATATAATTATGAATGGGAAGTTTTTAATGAGAAAACTTCCCATTTTCTTGCATTGTGGATTTAGCTGCATGGTGTTAGAATTGTATTGCTAAAGTTAGAATGAGCTAACTTAAAAGATTACAAAGCATTAGAATAGTAGGAGGATTATATGGCAGCTTATTTAGAGATTGAAAAGGTTATTGGCAGAGAGATTCTTGATTCAAGAGGCAATCCTACAGTTGAGGCAGAGGTTTATCTTGCAGATGGAACTGTTGGAAGAGGTGCAGCACCTTCAGGAGCTTCTACAGGCGAATTTGAGGCACTTGAGTTAAGAGATAAGGATAAGTCAAGATATTTAGGAAAGGGCGTTACTAAGGCAGTAGAGAATATTAATACAACTATTAATGACTGCCTGATTGGAATAGATGCATCTGATATATATGCAGTTGATGCAGCAATGATTAAGGCTGATGGAACTAAGGACAAGTCTAATCTTGGAGCAAATGCTATTCTTGCGGTATCTATTGCAGCAGCAAGAGCAGCTTCTATCTCACTTGATATTCCTCTTTACAAATTCTTAGGCGGAGTATCAGGAAACAGACTTCCAGTTCCTATGATGAATATTATTAACGGGGGCTGCCATGCATTATCAAGCGGACTTGATGTTCAGGAATTCATGATTATGCCTGTTGGTGCACCAAGCTTCAAGGAGTGCTTAAGATGGTGCTCAGAGGTGTTCCATGCACTTGCAGCTATACTTAAAGAAAGAGGACTTGCAACTTCTGTAGGTGATGAGGGTGGATTTGCTCCAGCACTTAAGTCAGATGAAGAGGCAATTGAGACAATATTACAGGCAGTAGAAAAGGCCGGATATAAGCCAGGCAAGGATTTCAAGATTGCAATGGATGCAGCTTCTTCAGAGTGGAAGAGCGAGAAAGGAAAGGGTTATTACAAGCTTCCTAAGGCTGGAACAGAATATACAGCAGAGGAGCTTATTGAGCATTGGGCTAAGTTATGTGAGAAGTATCCTATCATATCTATTGAAGATGGTCTTGATGAAGAGGACTGGGAAGGCTGGAAGAAGCTTACAGACAGACTTGGAGACAAGGTTCAGCTTGTAGGTGATGACCTTTTCGTTACTAATACAGAAAGACTTTCTAAGGGAATTGAACTTGGAGCGGGTAATGCAATCCTTATCAAGCTTAACCAGATCGGATCAGTTTCAGAGACACTTGAGGCTATCAAGATGGCTCACAAGGCAGGATATACAGCAATCAGCTCACACAGATCAGGTGAAACAGCAGATACAACAATTGCAGACTTGGCTGTTGCTCTTAACACTTGTCAGATTAAGACGGGCGCACCTTCAAGATCAGAAAGAGTTGCCAAGTATAACCAGCTTTTAAGAATTGAGGAACAGCTTGGTGCCAGTGCAGTATACCCAGGAATCAAGGCTTTTAATGTTAATAATGATTAATCATTTGAAACAGATATTGAAAAAATATTAAGAAAGCCTTATAGTTGTATATGGTTAAAATATATGTAACAGGAAGGCAGAATAATGATTAAGAAATTAGGAAGAAATGACCATTGCTGGTGCGGCAGTGGTAAGAAATACAAAGCGTGTCATGAAGCATTTGACGATAAGTTAAGATACCTTGAGGATATTGGACATATTGTTCCATCACACAAGTTAATCAAGACACCTGAACAGATTGAGAAGATTAAAGAGAGTGCCAAGATAAATGTAGCATGCCTCGATGCGGTTGCAGCAGCAATACATGAGGGTATGAACACTGCCGAGATTGATAAGATAGTATATGATGTAACTACTGATATGGGAGGAATTCCAGCACCACTTAATTATGAAGGATATCCTTACAGTGTGTGTACATCTGTTAATGAGCAGGTGTGCCACGGATTTCCATCTAAGGATGTAATTCTTAAGTCTGGTGATATTATCAATGTTGACTGTTCTACAATTCTTCATGGATATTTCTCAGACTCATCAAGAATGTTCTGCATAGGTGATGTTAAGCCTGAAGTAACGAAGCTTGTTGATGTTACTAAGGAATGTGTTGAATTAGGACTTGAACAGGTTAAGCCGTGGGGCTTCTTAGGTGATATGGGACAGGCTGTACATGACCATGCGTATGCTAATGGATATACTGTTGTAAGAGAAATCGGCGGTCACGGAGTCGGACTTGAATTCCATGAAGATCCATGGGTTGGCTATAACACAAGAAGAGGAACAGACATGGTTATGGCTCCTGGAATGATGTTTACAATAGAGCCTATGGTTAATATGGGCAAGGTAAATGTTGTTACAGATGAAAAGAATGGCTGGGAAGTATCTACAGCAGACGGACTTCCATCAGCACAGTGGGAGATTCAGGTTCTTGTAACAGAGGATGGACACGAAGTAATAAGCTGGTAAGAGATAAATAAAAAGTTCTTGCAGTTCAGGCTTAAAGCACCTGATTTGCAGGAACTTTTTTATTGTCAGATAACCGCCTTCTGTGTCCACTTTCCACGAAGGAATCTTATAAGGAACAGCAGTGAACGGAATCCCCAGTCGATAAACATACCGAACCATACACCAAGTACGCCGAGTCCTAATGTACCGCCGAGAAGGTAGCTGCTTCCTACACGGAACGCCCACATAGAAAAGATACTTACAATCATAGTGTACTTCGCATCACCAGCAGCACGGAGTGCGTTAGGCATTGTAAAGCTTAAAGGCCATATGAATATTGCTACCAGTGAGAAGCAGTGGATAAGGCTTAAACCTGTCTTTGTTGCTTCTGGTGAGAGATGGAAAAGACCGACAACAGGAACTGCAACGATTGTCATGACAATATTGGTTGCAAGAATACCTGCGTATGCAATAAACATAAGTTTCTTGCCATATCTTTTGGCTTCAGCAGGCTTCTTGGCACCGATGCACTGACCGATAACAGTAATCATAGCCATGCCGATTGCATTGCCCGGAATATTGGCAAACATTGTAACCGAGTTGGCAACTGAGTTGGCAGCGATGGTAGCAGTACCAAATGTTGAAACAAGGCTTGAAACAGAAAGCTTGCCTATCTGGAACATGCCGTTTTCCAATCCGCTTGGAAGACCGATTGAAAGAATCTTCTTAATAATAGAAGAGCATGGGAGAAAATCTTTTCCTGTCTTGATTCTTATTGCAGAGTCAGCCTTGAACATAAGACCGATAATAATTATTGCTGATATAATTCTTGAAATGAGAGTGGCTAGAGCTACACCTGCAACTCCCATATTGAATACAAATATAAATAAAGCATTTCCACATATATTAATTATGTTCATGATAAGGCTTGTGTTCATACTTATCTTACTGTTCCCGATACTTCTGAAAAGTGCGGCACCGGCATTATATACACCAAGGAATGGATAAGAAATGGCTGTTATGTAGAAATATACACTGGCACTCTCAAATACATCTCTTTCAATCTTACCGAATATAAAATTGATGATTCCTTGATTGCCGATGAGAGAGATAACCATCAATAAAGATGACAGTGTACTCATAATAAATATAAGCTGTCCGGCAGATTTCTTGGACATGTCAATATTCTTACTTCCAAGATACTGACTGCATACAACAGCACCTCCGGTAGCAAGGGCTGATAGTATCTGGATAAGGAGATTGCTTATATTATCGACAAGTGCGACACCTGAAACTGCAGCCTCTCCTGCAATAGATACCATAAATGTATCAACAAAGCCTACGCTGACAGCAAGTAACTGCTCGAATATTAGTGGAATGATAAGCTTCTTTAAATCTTTAGATGTAAACATATTATGCTCCTATTTGACTCACATATTCTGCTATTAATATAAAACAAATAATTATGTAAAAACATAAGAAAAGTAGCTGCATTTGCAATGAAATACATAAAAATAGCAAAATGTATTTAAAAAGGGGATAATTCTTCGAACAATTCTTTATAATAAGTGATTGAAAATAAGACGTGTACATGATATAATACGATATAATTTGAATATATGAAGGAGGTATTGTCGTGAAACATATTAAGACAATCAGCAACCGCGTATTAAAGGATACAATGAAGCACGGCGGATGTGGCGAGTGCCAGACATCATGCCAGTCAGCATGTAAGACATCTTGCACAGTTGGTAACCAGAGCTGTGAGAATAAGAATAACTAGTATTTTTAGTAAGAGAGTGTCGAACTATTCTGCACTCTCTTATTTTTCGTAAATGTGTATAAAGCATTTACGGTTTGGAGGCTTTTTTAATGATACATCAGTATAAGAATAACGGCTATAACATCGTATTAGATGTCAACAGCGGCTCTGTGCATGTTGTTGATGACATGGTATACGATATTATAGGACTTTACGCGAATAATACACTTGAACAGATTACAGATGCGCTTAAAGACAGATATTCTGTTCAGGATATCAAAGAGGCATATGAAGAGATAGGCGAGCTTAAGGACGCAGGACAGCTCTTTACAGAAGATATATATGAACCATATATTGATAACTTTAAAGACAGACCTACAGTTGTTAAAGCGTTATGTCTTCATATAGCACATGATTGTAACCTTGCATGTAAATACTGTTTTGCAGAAGAAGGTGAATATCATGGAAGAAGAGCTCTTATGAGCTATGAGGTAGGAAAGAAAGCTCTTGATTTCCTTGTCGCCAATTCAGGTTCAAGAAGAAATCTTGAGGTCGATTTCTTTGGCGGAGAGCCAACTATGAACTTTGAGGTTGTTAAGCAACTTGTAGAATACGGAAGAAGTATAGAAGAAGCTAATAACAAGAAGTTCAGATTCACACTTACAACTAATGGGATTCTTCTTAATGACGAGATTCTTGATTTCGCCAATAAGGAGATGGGCAATATAGTTCTTAGTATTGATGGACGTAAGGAGATTAACGACCTTATGCGTCCTACAAGAAACAATCACGGAAGCTCATATGACATTATAATGCCTAAGTTTAAGAAGGTGGCAGAGAGCAGAAATCAGATGAATTATTATGTAAGAGGTACATTTACACATAATAACTTAGATTTCTCTAAAGATGTTCTTCATCTTGCTGATGAAGGGTTTGAGCAGATTTCTGTTGAACCTGTTGTTGCACAGCCAACAGATTCCTATGCCATAAGAGAAGAGGATATACCGTTCCTTTGCGAGCAGTATGATATCATTGCAAAAGAGATCATTAAGCGAAAGAAAGCTGGTAAAGGCTTTAATTTCTTCCACTTTATGATAGATATTAACGGGGGACCATGTGTTGCCAAGAGATTGTCAGGATGTGGTTCGGGATGTGAGTATCTTGCAGTTACTCCTTGGGGAGATTTCTATCCATGTCATCAGTTTGTTGGTAATGAAGATTTCCTTATGGGTAATGTCGATGATGGAATAGTAAGACCAGACATCAGAGATATGTTTAAGAATAGCAATGTCTATTCTAAAGAAAAATGTAAGAATTGTTTTGCAAAATTCTATTGCAGTGGTGGTTGTGCAGCTAACTCATATAACTTCCACGGTAACATTAATGATGCGTATGATGTTGGATGTGAACTTCAGAAGAAACGTATAGAATGTGCAATAATGATTCGAGCAGCCATGGCTGAGGAAGAATAAGTAAAAGGGAGAGTTTTTAACATGAAGTACAGTTTACCTAAGAAGATTATTTATTCAATAATCGTTGCTGTTTTACTTGTTGGACTTGTATTAACAGCATTTTTCGGACTTAATGGAAAGGGATACGGAAGCACTTATGATATAGATCTTGGTTTGGATCTTGCCGGTGGTGTAAGTATCACATACCAGATTAAGGAAGATAACTTTACATCACAGGATGTAGAGGATACTATCTACAAGCTTCAGAAGCGAGTAGAAGGAAAGAGTACAGAGTCACAGGTTTATAAGGAAGGTGACAACAGAATTACTGTTGAGATTCCTGGAGTAACAGATGCTAATGAGATTCTTAAGGAGCTTGGTACACCAGGTTCATTGGAATTCCTTGATTCTACAGGATATACAGCATTTGCACAGGGAAGTGATTATACAGCACTTCTTACAGGCTCAGATGTTAAGACAGCACAGGCTTACACTGATTCTAACAGTACAGATGATACTCCTTATGGAGTTCAGCTTACATTTACAGATGATGGAGCTACTAAGTTCTATGATGCAACATCAGCTAACATCGGTAACAGAATATATATCGTATATGATGGCGAAGTTGTAAGTGCACCTAATGTTAAGACTGCTATATCAGGTGGAACAGCAACTATCACAGGTATGGAGTCATTTGATGAGGCAGATAACCTTGCGACATATATAAGAGTTGGTTCAATTCCTCTTACACTTGAGGAGGTAAGCTCTAACATCGTTGGTGCACAGCTTGGACATGCAGCTATCCAGTCAAGCTTAATAGCAGCAGCTATCGGTCTTGTATTGCTTTGCTTATTCATGATTGTTATGTTCAGAATTCCTGGACTTGTTGCTACATTATCACTTGTTATCTATACAGCACTTGTTCTGTTCCTCGTAAGTGTATATGACCTTACTCTTACACTTCCGGGTATTGCGGGTATTATTCTTGGTATCGGTATGGCGGTAGATGGTAATGTTATTATCTACACCAGAATAAGAGAGGAGATTGGTGCAGGAAAGTCTGTAGAGAGTGCGATTCTTTCAGGCTACAGCAAGGCAACATCTTCTATCGTGGATGGTAATGTGACAACACTTATCGCGGCTTTAGTACTGTACATATTCGGTACAGGTCCGGTTAAGGGCTTTGCTACAACACTTGCAGTTGGTAATATCGTATCAATCTTTACATCACTTGTCATTACTAAGGTTATTATGAAGCTTTTATATAACTTTGGTATCAGAGATCCTAAGTGGTATGGTAAGAATGTATACAGAAAGACACTTGATGTTCTTAGTATCAAGAAATGGGCTGCAATCGGTTCAGCAGTTGTAATTGCTGCCGGAATCATTACTATGGCAGTTCAGGCTGGTCTTGGCAACAGAGCGTTGAATTTCAGTCTTGAGTTTGTTGGAGGTTCAACAACAACATTTACATTTGACGAAGAATACACAGCAGAAGAGATTGAGGATAATATTATTCCTGTAATCAGGGAGGCTGCCGGAATTACAGAGGTACAGCAGCAGAAGGTTGCAGACTCAACACAGGTTTCCTTCAAGACATCAGACCTTTCACTTGAGCAGAGAGAAGCAATTGAAGAGGCAGTTACAGCCAAGTATCCGATTAAGGATGGAACGATCGTTGAGACAGACACAATCAGCTCATCAGTATCTGCAACAGTTAAGAAGGATGCTGTTCTTTCAGTTATACTTGCTACAATCTGTATGTTAATATACATCTTTGTAAGATTCCGCGATATCAGATTTGCAGTAGCCGCTGTATTAGCACTTCTTCATGATGTATTAGTAGTTCTTGCATTCTATGCATTTGCAAGAATTCCGGTTGGAACAACATTTATCGCCTGCATGCTTACAATAGTAGGTTATTCTATTAATGGTACGATTATTATATTTGACAGAATAAGAGAGCAGTTAAAGACAGCTAATTCTAAGACTAATATTACAGAGCTTGTAAATTCTTCAATTACAAGCACTATGTCAAGAACAGTATATACATCTATAACAACACTTATTATGCTTATTGTTCTTTTCATTATGGGTGTAACCTCAGTTAAGGAGTTCACACTTCCACTTATCGTAGGGATTGTAGTTGGTGCGTACTCATCAGTATGCTTAACAAGTGCTATGTGGTATGTAATGGGTGGTAAGAAGAGAGGCGTTGTAGAAGAGAATAATAAGAAGACGGCTTCTAAGAGGGAAGTTTTCGAGGACGGTTCTCAGGTTTAATTAACAGATACATATAAGTTTATGATGCGGCGGGGACTGTATATCAGTTCTCGCCACATTTGGCTTATGGATAAACAAAGGGAGTTAATAATGACAAGCGATTGGAGAGTATACGCTAAGAGGGCAGATTTCAAGGCAATTGGGGAAAAGTTTGGTATTGACCAGGTTACAGCAAGGATTATCCGTAACAGAGGCTTGGAAACTGATGAACAGATAGATATGTATCTTAATGGAACAGTAGATAAGATGCATTCACCACATTTATTAAAGGATGCGGACAAATGCGTTGACATTCTTATAGCAAAGATAAATGCAGGAAAGAAAATACATATCATAGGTGATTATGATATAGATGGAATATGTTCAACAACAATTCTGTATAAAGGACTTAAGGCTGCCGGAGCAGATGTGACATTTGCCGTTCCTGACAGGATAGTTGACGGATATGGTATTAACGAGCATCTGATAGATGAAGCATATAATAATGGAACTGATACGATTATCACATGTGATAATGGAATTGCTGCGATAGAGCAGATTAAATATGCCAAGGAAAAAGGCATGACAGTGATTGTAACTGACCATCATGACATTCCGTTTGATTTCATTGACGGAGAAAAGATACATAAAGTGCCACAGGCAGATGCAATCGTCAATCCTAAGCAGGAGGACTGTCCATATCCATTTGATAAGCTGTGCGGAGCAGGCGTTGCATTTAAGGTTATTAAGATTCTCTATGAAAGACTAGATCTTAATCCGGTAGAACTAGAAGAATATGCAGAGCTTATGGCAATCGCAACGATAGGAGATGTAGTTGACTTATCAGATGAGAACCGTGTTATTGTTAAATATGGTTTAAAGCATCTGGCGGTTACTCCTAATGTCGGCATAAGAGCACTTGTAGAAGCGTGTGAGCTTGAGATAGACAAGATAAGTTCGTATCATATAGGATTTGTTATAGGACCATGTCTTAACGCTACAGGAAGACTTGATTCAGCCAGAAGGGCTATTGAACTGCTTCTTACCACGGATATTGAGGAAGCACGAAAGAAAGCATTAGAGCTTCGTGCGTTAAATGTGGAGCGAAAGGACATAACAGAAGAATATGCTGCAATCGCAATTGAACAGGTTGAGAATATGGAATTAAGAGATGACAAGGTACTTGTTGTGTATCTGCCAGACTGTCATGAGAGCGTTGCAGGAATAATTGCCGGAAGAGTAAGGGAAAAGTTTTACAGACCTTCAATAGTTATTACTAAGGCAGAAGACGGTGCTAAAGGCTCAGGACGTTCAATAGAAGGCTATAATATGTTTGAGGAGATAAGCAAATGTGGTAATCTCCTTAACAAATATGGCGGACATCCGATGGCTGCCGGAATATCACTTGATATTGATAAAATTGATGAGTTCAGGAAAGCACTCAATGAGAATCAGACAATGACAGAAAAGGTTCTTACACCTACAGTGTGGATAGATGTACCTATGCCGGTTGATTATGTTGATATAAAGCTGATAAAGCAATTCGAGAAACTGCAGCCTTTTGGAAAAGGTAATGAAAAGCCAGTATTTGCGGACAGGAATCTTACAGTCAGACAGTCTGCTGTGATTGGTAAGAATAAAAATGTATTAAGATGCCAGTTGGAAAGCGAGCATGGTAAGCTTGTGACAGCAATCAAGTTCAAGTTGGATGGTCAGGAGATACCAGAGTCCGGAAGAAAGATATCTATAGTGTATTATCCTGATATTAACGAATATAATGGAATTGTTTCGATTCAATTCAGGATAGAAGACTGGAGATATGTATAGATAACAGTAATCTGCAATAAAAGAACCGTCGGTTCTTTGACCTGTAAAGGTCAATGGGACCGGCGGTTTATATATTCTGTCTTATACTTTGAATAAACAATTTTCTGGCTGTTATACAGGCTGTAATAACCAGATAACAGATAACTTAATGCGATACACAGAATCGCGAATTTCATGGTTGAAGCACCGAACATCTCAATAGAAAGAATAAATGATGTGAGTGGGCAGTTAGTTACGCCACAGAACACACTTACCATACCACATGCTGCACATAATCCAACAGGGAGTCCGAATATAGGTGCTAAGAAGCTTCCAAGTGTTGCACCCACGAAAAGAGTAGGAACAATCTCGCCACCCTTAAATCCACCACCTAAAGTTACGGCTGTAAACAGCATTTTTAAAAGGAAAACGTACCAGGCACAGCTTGTTACAAAGCTTCTGGCAATAATGTCTGATCCTGCACCGAGATAATCGGTAGTGCCGAATATGTAACGCATGACAATAACAAGAACAGCAGCTACAATTATTCTTACATATGGGTTACTTATGTAATTAGTGTACAGCTTTGATGTACCGTGTAAAACAACACATAGCAGAATACTTGCGAGAGCAAAAAGCACTGACATTATTATGAATTTGCTTCCGTTGATGAAAGAGAATGAAACCACTTCATCAACTACGAAACGTGTGGACTCAAGTCCGACAGCAGAGGCTATTCCCTGTGCGATAAATGTAGCGAGTACGCATGGCACTAAAGCAGCATAATACATAACACCGACGCTGATTACTTCCATAGAGAATACTGCGGCTGCAATAGGTGTTCCGAAAAGTGCCGAGAAACAGGCACTCATGCCGCACATAATCATAATTTGTGTGTCCTTCTCATCAAACTTAAACAGCTTTGCAAATGTATTACCTAATGCACCTCCGACCTGAAGCGCAGCACCTTCTCGTCCGACAGAACCGCCGCACAGATGGGTAAGAAGAGTTGATACAATTATAAGAGGAGCAACTCTTCCAGGCACTTCATCATTAGACTGTATTGCAGTTATGACAAGGTTAGTTCCACGGTTTCCAGCTTCATGGACTATATTGTACATGAATACAATGATGATACCGGCAACAGGCAGTCCGAATAGTAAAAATGGGTATTCAACCCGGAGCGTGCCTACATAACCAAGCATCAGGTGGAATACAGCACCGACAGAACCAATAAAACAGCCACATACAACCGAGCAGAATAACCATTTGAAAAGAGTTATTACTGCCAGCTTAAGTCGCTGAATGTTTTCAAACAAAGTTTCTTTATCCATATCCCAAGACCTCATATATATTTATATTAGAAAACTTTTCTGCTCATATTACTGTTGTGATAAGCAGGATTATTAGTAACATCTTCAATAAACCATAAAGGGGCAGTGTATGAATTGGCAGCTTCGATAGTCGGAAATTCAACTTCTGCAAGGATAGTGCCTGCAAAAAGTCCTTCAAATATATCAAGCTCAACAGTATATCCGTTGCCATCAGGGATTTCATAACGCTTTTTGGTTATGATATTGCCGTCAGCCTTTTTAATCAGATGCTCATAGGCTTCTTTGTTAAGTGGAAGATTGTATTCTTCCCTTGCCATCATTCCGCCACCTTTATAAGTGAGATAGTAGCTATCGTTGTCGCGTCTTACACGGACAACAGGAGCAGTGTTAAGATAGCCCTGTTCAATAACGCGGCAAGGATAAGAATCTATATTGTCAGGAATACCAGATACAAGATATTTACGTTCGATTTCCATAATTGTTAAACCTCGATTCTATGAACTTAATTAAATAAAGAGAAAAAAGGCTGCCACATAAGTGACAGCCTTTAAAAGTCATAATTAATTACTTCTTCTTAGACTTCTTAGCTGGAGCTGCAGGTGTATTAACAACATCCTTTAAAGCCTTACCAGCCTTGAACTTTGGAGCTTTAGAAGCAGGGATATTAATAGCTTCACCTGTCTGAGGATTCTTTCCTGTTCTAGCAGCTCTTTCAGCAACTTCAAATGTACCGAAACCTACTAACTGAATCTTCTCGCCAGCCTTTAACTGCTCTGCAACAGTATCTGTGAAAGCCTTAACAGCACCTTCTGCGTCCTTCTTAGAAAGTCCAGCCTTTTCTGCGATAGCAGCAACTAACTCTGTCTTATTCATGATTTAATTGTCCTCCTTAAAAAATTTAGTAATAATAATTATAAACTATTTATACTCCTAGATTAATGATTTGTCAATAAAAAGTGGCTCAAAATGGGGATTTTTGGCACTTTTTGTCGGATGTAAATGCTTACATTTCTTCCATTAATTCTTCCCAATGTTCATACAATTTATCTAATTCATTCTTTAGTTTAGTGGATTCGTTATGAAGCTCCATTAAACGGGCTGTATTACTGCCAATTGATGGATCAGAGTACTCTGTATCAATTGCTGTCAGTCTGTCTTCAATTTCGGCAATTCGTTCTTCAGTTTTCTTTACCTCATTTTGTCTTTTCCTAAGCTTATTCTGTTCTTCACGCGACTGCTGCCATGACAGCTTAGAATCCTTTATTGAAGTGCTGTCAGAAGAACTGTTCTGTGTAACAGGGAAAGTCTTTGCTGTCAGTATATCCCTTTTTTCAAGATAATAATCATAATTGCCAATATAATTAACAATATTCTGATTAGTAAGTTCAATAATTCTTGTTGCAGTTGCATTGATAAAGTATCTGTCATGAGAGACGTAAAGAACAGTACCTGTGTAGCTGTTAAGAGCATTTTCAAGGATTTCCTTGGATACAATATCAAGGTGGTTAGTCGGCTCATCAAGAATAAGCAGGTTGGCGTTGGAAAGCATAAGCTTTGCTAAAGAAACTCGTCCTCGTTCACCACCACTTAAATCGCGGATGTATTTGAATACATCATCATCAGTAAAAAGAAATGCTGCAAGAGTATTTCTTATCTGTGTATTGTTAAGGTTAGGATATGCGTCCTGAATCTCCTGAAAAAGAGTCTTGTCAGGGTCAAGCACATGATGCTCCTGATCATAATAACCGATAGCAACCTTGGCACCAAGATAAATGCTTCCGCTGTCCGGCTGGATAATGCCGTTAATAAGCTTTAATATAGTAGTTTTACCTGTTCCGTTATTACCTATTAAAGCAACACGCTCACCACGTTTAATTTCAAAATTAATATTATTAAAAAGAGTATTACCGTCAAATGATTTGGTTAGGTCAGTAACAGTAAGAACATCATTACCACTTACAACAGATGGCTCAAGCTTAATGTTCATCTTGGCATTAAGCTCAACAGGTTTGTCAACAACCTCCATCTTATCAAGCATTTTTTCACGGCTTTCTGCACGTTTGATAGATTTTTCACGGTTAAACTGCTTTAATTTGGCGATAACCTCTTCCTGATGCTTGATATCACGCTGCTGGTTCAGGTATTCCTTTAACTTCATATTACGAAGAATGGCCTTCTTAGAAGCATAGTCTGTGTAATTTCCAGAAAATACTGTACAGTCACCGTTATCAATCTCGATAATTTTGCTTACAATTTTATCAAGGAAATATCTGTCGTGTGCAACAATAAGAACCGCACCATTGTAATTAAGAAGGTAATTCTCCAACCAGCTTATAGATTCCATATCAAGGTGGTTGGTAGGCTCATCGAGCATAATAATGTCAGGCTTGGAAAGCAGCAGCTTGCCTAAAGATACACGGGTCTTCTGACCACCTGATAAAGTGTTTACATGTAAAGAGAAATCCTCTTCAGAAAAACCAAGACCTTTAAGAACACCTGTAATCTCGCTCTTATATGCATAACCATTGTTCATCTCGAATTCATGATTAAGCTTAGTGTACCTGTTCATAAGAGCCTCAAGCTCATCACCTGAAGCATTGTTCATGGCAGTCTCAATTCTTCTTAACTCGCTCTCCATATCAAGGATATACTGTTTTACTGAAAGAAGCTCATCATAAATGCTTCTGTCAGACTGAAGATCCTGCTGCTGTGCAAGATAACCAAGAGTTTTATCCTTTGCAAGAGTGACAATACCTGTATCAGCAGACTCTTCACCGGTGATAATCTTTAACAGAGTAGATTTACCGGCACCATTGATTCCTACTAGGGCAGCCTTCTCATGATCTTCTATATTAAAAGAACAGGATTTGATAATAACATCTGTTCCGAAAGATTTACTAATATTATTACAAGATAAAATCATAAAAACTCCTTTTTAGTATTCAGGCTTTGCCAACTTAATTGGCAAAGCCTGAATAGATATTCACAACGATTATATATGTACAAGAAATAAAATGCAATTATTACTTTGACTTATGGCTTACTGTAATGTAAAATTAACAAGTTATAGAAATGGAGATTTTAGAATGAAATTTGATGAATTAAATATTGATGAAAGAATTTTAAGAGCGGTAGAGGATATGGGCTTTGAGGAGACATCTCCTATACAGACACAGGCTATTCCTGCGGTATTGGAAGGCATTGATGTTATCGGACAGGCACAGACTGGAACAGGTAAGACAGCAGCATACTCTATCCCTATGTTACAGAAGATTAATTCGGATGTTAAGAAACCACAGGCAATTGTACTTTGCCCTACAAGAGAGCTTGCAGTACAGGTTGCAGAAGAGATAAGAAAGCTTGCCAAGTACTTGAGTGACATTAAGGTGTTACCGGTGTATGGAGGACAGGAGATAGTAAGACAGATTAAGTCTTTAAAGGCTGGAGTACAGATTATAGTTGGAACTCCGGGACGAGTTATGGACCATATGAGAAGAAAGACAGTTAAGTTTGACTCTGTATCTATGGTTATATTAGATGAAGCTGATGAGATGCTTGATATGGGATTCCGTGAGGATATGGAAACAATCCTTACAGAGACACCAGAGGACAGACAGACTGTTCTTTTCTCAGCTACAATGCCTAAGCCTATTATGGAGATTGCAAGAAAGTTCCAGAAGGATGCCAAGATTATCAAGGTTGTAAGAAAAGAGCTTACAGTTGAGAATATTGACCAGTTCTATTATGAGGTAAGACCTAAGAACAAGACAGAAATATTAAGCCGTCTTATTGATATATATAATCCTAAGCTGTCAGTTGTGTTCTGTAACACGAAGAGACAGGTAGATGAGCTTATATCAGAGCTTAAGGGCAGAGGATATTTTGCTGACGGAATCCATGGAGATATGAAACAGCAGCAGAGAGACCGTGTAATGGACGATTTCAGAAGCGGAAAGACAGAGATTCTTATTGCTACAGATGTTGCAGCAAGAGGAATTGATGTTGACGGAGTTGATATTGTATTCAACTACGACCTTCCACAGGATGAAGAGTATTATGTACACAGAATCGGAAGAACGGGAAGAGCCGGAAAGTCAGGACTTGCACTTTCATTTATCTCAGGAAGAGAAGTATACAAGTTAAAGGACATCGAGAGATACTGTAAGACTAAGATTCTTGCAAAGCCAATTCCATCACTTGATGATGTCAAGAACACCAAGATGGACGGTATATTTGACAAGATTAAAGAAATGATTGAAGCTGATGAACACAGGGCCATGCTTGATATGGTTGAGGAGCATGTTAATCAGGAAGATTATACATCTATGGATATGGCAGCAGCACTTCTTAAGATGATAGTCGGAGATACATTAGACAGAGTTGATGAGGTTGAGAATTTCCATTTTGATGAAAATGCGGATACTTCAAGAATGGTAAGACTCTTTATAAATGTGGGTAAGAAGGACAAGATTACACCAGCCAATATTCTCGGTGCAATTGCCGGAGAATCAGGAATGCCGGGAAGACTTGTCGGTGCTATTGACATGATGGATAATTATACATTTGTTGATGTTCCTACAAAGCACGCAGAGGCAGTACTTGCAGCCATGAATGACAATGTACTTATCAAGGGCAGAAAGGTCAATGTTGAGAAAGCAAATGTATCTGCCAGGTCATCAAGAAAGTCTAAGACCAGATCAGATTCCAAGAGAAGAAAAGATGAATCCCGTGGAAAACATGACAGAGCTAAAGAACGAAAAAGTAAAAGCGGCAAGGTAAGAAGAAATGGAGATAAGTATTAAACTTACCAGTCTTAACAGAAAAGAAGCGTTAAGATATCTAGGTTATAAGAAGAATGTGCCTGACGAGCGTGTAGAAGAGCTTATGGATGAATGTGAGGAGCTTGTGTTAAAGACGGCAATTCCAAGATATGTTTATAAAAAGTTTGACTTTACGGTTGGCGATGACGGTGTTGCATTCAAGAATACAAGCATGGTGCTTCCGGGTGAATCCATTAAGAAGCATCTGTATAAATGTGACAGCACAATATGCATGGCTGTGACGATATCAGAGGGTATCGACAGACAGTTAAGAGTGTTACAGCTTACAGACATGGCGAAGGCACTTGTGTTTGACAGCCTTGCAAGTGTGGCTGTTGAACAGGCATGCGATAAGGTTGAGGAACTTTTAAGAGAGGAATATCCTGATTATTACCAGACATTCAGATTCGGAATAGGATACGGGGATTTACCTATAAGCATGCAGGAGCCTTTTTTGAAGGTGCTAGACGCCAGCAAAAAGATTGGACTTAATCTTAACAAATCATATATGCTTGCCCCGGTAAAGTCGATAACTGCGGTTATCGGACTTACTAAGGAACAGGTAAGTACCAAGAACAGAGGTTGTGCAACATGCAATCTTAATAAGAATTGTGCATACAGAGGAATGGGAGGACATTGCAGTGGCTGACAGATTCAGAGAACTCTTAAAGACAAGAGATTATATAATATTTGATGGTGCTATGGGTACAATGCTTCAGGCAGCAGGAATGAAGATGGGAGAGACACCGGAAGTACTTAATATCACAAGACCGGAGCTTCTTGTATCGATTGCGGAGCAGTATTTTAATGCAGGTTCAGATGTGGTATATGCCAATACATTTGGCGCAAACAGATATAAGCTTGAAGAATGTGGAAAAAGCGTTGAGGAGCTTGTAACTGCCGGAATTGCCAATGCAAAGAAGGCAAGAGATGCAGTAAAGCCTGACGGACTTGTTGCACTTGATGTAGGTCCAATCGGACAGCTTCTTGAGCCGACAGGCGTGTTGAGCTTTGAAGAAGCATATGATATGTATGCCGAGATAGTAAAGACAGGAGCGGCTGCAGGAGCAGACCTCATTGTATTCGAGACAATGACTGACCTTTTGGATGTCAAGGCTGCTGTACTTGCGGCTAAGGAAAACAGCGACCTTCCGATAGTTGCCACAATGACATTTGAGCAGAATATGAGAACATTTACAGGCTGTTCTATATCAGCAATGGCACTCACACTTACAGGACTCGGAGTTGATGCACTCGGTGTTAACTGTTCTTTAGGACCTAAGGAATTAGAACCTGTTATTGAAGAACTTGTAAAATGGACTAATCTTCCAATAGTAGTAAAGCCTAATGCGGGACTTCCTGACCCTGAAACTAACCTTTACAATGTTACTGCACCACAGTTTGCAGATTTCATGAAGGATTTAAGAAAATACGGCATTAAGATATTTGGTGGATGTTGTGGAACTAATCCTGAGTTCATCAAAGAATTATCAGAGATGTTAAAAAGAGAAGGTAATCCGGCAGCACCACATAAATATATTCCGGGTGCAGTGTGTTCAGCAACAAGCACTGTTGTAGTTGATGAGCCAAGAATTATCGGTGAAAGAATCAATCCTACAGGTAAGAAGCTTTTTAAAGAAGCACTTTTAAGACATGATATGGATTATATTCTTGGACAGGCATTAGAGCAGATATCAGGCGGCGCAGATATACTTGATGTCAATGTAGGTCTTCCGGGAATTGATGAGCGTGAAATGATGATTGACACGGTAAAATCATTACAGGCAGTTGTAGATGTTCCACTCCAGATTGACTCTACTATTCCAGAAGTACTTGAAGCAGCACTCCGTGTATACAATGGTAAGCCACTTGTTAATTCAGTTAACGGTGAAGAGGAGTCACTTAATAATGTTCTTCCTCTTGTTAAGAAATACGGTGCAGGAGTTATCGGACTTGCACTTGATAAAGATGGTATTCCTAAGAAGGCAGAGGACAGAGTTGCAATAGCAAAGAAGATTATGGACAGGGCTGTTGCAATCGGAATCCCTAAAGAAGACATTTATATTGACTGTCTTACACTTACAGCTTCTGCTGAGCAGGAGGGCGTAATGGAGACTCTTAATGCACTTCATACAGTTAAGCATGAGCTTGGCTTAAAGACAGTACTTGGTGTTTCTAATATTTCATTCGGTCTTCCAAACAGAGTGCTTGTAAACCACATTTTCCTTACAATGGCGCTTACTAACGGACTTGACCTTGCAATTATCAATCCTAATATTCCTGAGATGACAGGCGCAGTAAGAGCATACAAGCTTCTTGCCAATATTGATAAGAACTCGGTTGATTACATAAAGAACTATGGTGCTATGCCAAATGTTTCTAAGATTGACCCTGTGAAGAAGGAAAAGAAAGATGGAAACTATACAGGAGATGACCTTTTCTATGCCGTAGAGAAGGGACTTAAGAATGAAGGTGCTGAGATAACTGAGGCACTTCTTAAGACAATGGATTCAATGGAGATTGTTAATCAGGTGCTTATTCCTGCACTTGATAAGATTGGTGCTGAATTCGAGAAGGGTACATTGTTCCTTCCACAGCTTATTATGTCAGCAGGTGTTGCACAGGCAGCATTTGAGGTTATAAGAAAGCATATGGTTATGTCTGATAATGCACCTGTAAGCAAAGGAAAGATTGTTATTGCAACTGTTAAGGGTGATGTTCATGATATCGGAAAGAATATTGTTAAGGTTCTTCTTGAAAATTACGGATATGATGTCATTGACCTTGGAAAAGATGTTGAGTACCAGACAGTTGTTGACGCAATAAGGGATAATGATGTACATTTGTGCGGACTTTCTGCGCTTATGACTACAACACTCGTATCAATGAAGGAGACAATTGCACTTATAAGAGAAAACAATCTTGACTGTAAGGTAATGGTTGGAGGTGCTGTGCTTACGCCTGAATATGCTAAAGAGATAGACGCTGACTTCTATGCAAAGGACGCGAAGGAATCTGTTGACATTGCAAAAAGAGTTCTTGGTTAAAATTTTGACATATGAAGAAAAAATGGTTATACTATGTATAGCTTATTATAGTTTATTTATATATTCGTCTATATGTCGTTAAAATGAGCAATCGTGGTCTGGAGGTTTGGTATAATGGAAGAGAAAAAGATTTCGTCGGCGGTAATACGAAGACTGCCAAGATATTACAGATATCTGGGAGAGCTGATAGAATCTGGTGTGCAGAGAATATCATCTAAAGAGCTGAGTGCCAGAATGAAGGTAACAGCCTCACAGATAAGACAGGATCTTAATAATTTCGGAGGATTTGGTCAGCAGGGATATGGATATAACGTGCAGTATCTGTATGAAGAGATTGGCAAGATTCTTGGAATAGACCGTAATCATAATATGGTTATTATAGGAGCCGGTAATTTAGGAAAAGCTATTGTTAACTATAGTGATTTCGAGAAGAGAGGTTTCGTTATCAAGGGAATATTTGATAATAATCCTAAGATTAAAGGAACTAAGATTCGTGGAATTGAAGTAAGAATGATGAATGAGCTTACAGATTTCATTAAAGATAATGATATTGAGATAGTTGCACTTACAATACCCAAGGAAGCTGCTAGACAGATTGCTAAAGTTGTTGCTGATGCCGGAGTTAAGGCAATATGGAATTTTGCCCATACAGACCTTAATCTCCCGGATGACGTTATTGTTGAGAATGTACATTTGTCAGAAAGCCTTATGAGACTTTCATATACTATTGCTAACAGGAAGTAGAGATATGAGATATTTAACAGACTCACATACAATGAAATCAGTTGATGCCTGTTCAATACAGGAGTTCGGAATTCCCTCAGTGGTGCTCATGGAAAGAGCAGCACTGGGGGTATCAGCTTTTTTAAGAAAGATTATTGTTAAGAATAAGGAGAAGGAAAGCAGCATTAAAGTTGTCTGCGTATGTGGCAGCGGTAATAATGGTGCAGATGGAATTGCTGTCGCAAGACAGCTTAATGAGAATGGAATATATGTAGATGTTGTACTTGCCGGAACATCTTCAGGGACAGATGAATACAGATTACAGAAAAGTATAGCCATAAAACTTGGAATACATTGTAATGAATACGATAGCAATATTGATTTTGCTGAATATGATTATATTGTAGACGCAATATTTGGAATAGGTCTTTCAAGAAAGATTGAAGGAAGATATGCACAGATAATACAGGCTGTTAACAATGCCAGAGATACAGGCACATCCAAAGTAATTGCAGTCGATATAGCATCAGGAATAAGTGCTGATAATGGTCAGGTTCAGGGCATGGCAGTACGCGCTGATTATACAGTTACATTTGGATATAATAAGGCAGGTATCATGTTTTACCCGGGAGCTTCATACAGTGGTAGTGTAGAAGTCGTTAATGCCGGCTTTGTTACTGATGATATCTTACATAGAAAAGTCGAAGGTTTCGGCAGTATTTTTACATATGACGATGAAGATGTGGGCAGACTTCTTGTAAGAAAACCTGATTCTAATAAAGGAACGTATGGCAGGACACTTATTATAGCAGGCTCTAAGAATATGGGAGGCACTGCAATTCTTAGTGCATCAGCCGCATACAGAAGTGGAACAGGACTTGTTAAAGTACTTACACATGAGGTTAATAAGACAGCATTGCTGTGCAGAATGCCAGAGTGTCTTATATCAACATATGAGGATAATATGCCGCTTGCAGCAGAACTTAAAGTGGATTTTGAATGGGCTAAAAGTATAGCTGTGGGACCTGGATTATCCATGAATGGGGTGGCTGCAGAGATTACCAGATGTGTCCTTGAAAGAGATGATAAAGTAAGAATACTTGATGCAGATGCACTTAACATTATTGCTGCCGAACATATTGATTACAAAGGCAGCAGTGAGGGAAAAGTTATAATTACACCTCACATTATGGAAATGTCAAGGCTTACAGGAAAGACTGTTGCCGATATTAAAGAGCATATGATTGAGACTGCTAAAGAATATGCAATACAACATTCATGCATATGTGTATTAAAGGATGCAAGAACAGTGGTTGCTGATGGACAGAAAGTATATATTAACTGTACAGGTAATGATGGAATGTCCACAGGTGGCTGTGGAGATGTGCTTACGGGACTTATTGCAGGAATGACAGCCATGGGATTAGACGCATTTGAAGCAGCATGCCTTTCTGTATATGTTCATGGCAAGGCGGGGGATTATGCTGCAGCAGGCAAAGGCAGAGCTGGAATGACGGCAGCAGATATATCAGAAGCAATTGCATATGTCCTGAAAAGATAAAAGATAACTGAATACACACTTAAAAGCAGGCAATACTAAAGCCAAGGGGAATAAATATAGCTTTAGGAGTGTGACAGTTGTGGTAATAAAAAGAGGAGATATTTTTTATGCAGATTTAAGACCAGTTGTTGGTTCAGAACAGGGTGGAATAAGACCGGTACTTATAATTCAGAATGATACAGGTAATAAACATAGTCCGACAGTTATATGTGCTGCGATAACAAGCCAGATGCATAAAAGCAAGCTGCCAACACATGTCGAACTTGATTCTGCACGTTATGACATGGTAAAGGATTCTGTTATATTGTTAGAACAGCTTAGAACTATAGATAAAAGAAGACTTAAGGATAAGGTATGCCATCTTGATAATGATATTATAGGTCAGGTCAATAAAGCATTGTCTGTAAGTCTTGAGATGAATTGACGGTAATTAATATAATGTGATATTATAGAAATGATAATTATGTATTATCTATCAACTCATAATATGGAGGAATACTATGAACGACGGCCATCCCGCGGATGGGAAAGAAAAGAGGTTTTCATCTCTGCTTAAGTTATTCGGCAGAGGAAAACGAGACGAAGATGTAACAGAAGAGATAATGGATATGGTTAACGAGAGCCATGAACAGGGAGTGCTTGAAGAGAATGAGGCAGAGATGATAGGAAACATCTTTGAATTCGGAGAGAAACAGGCCTCTGATGTAATGACACACAGAAACAATATTGTGGCACTTGATGACGATATTACAGTAGAAGAAGCATTTGACAGGGTAATGGAAGAGAATTATTCAAGATATCCTGTGTATAATGGAGATATTGATAATATTACAGGTGTTTTACATATCCGTGATCTTCTTAAGATATATGTTGATAAAGATAATCAGGACAGAAAACTTAAAGATGTAGGAGATACAATACTTTTTAAGCCATACTGTATACCAGAGACAAGGAATATCAGTCCACTGTTTCGCCAGATGCAGTCAGATAAGATTCATATGGCTATTGTGGTGGACGAATATGGACAGACTGCAGGAATTATTACTATGGAAGATATTCTCGAAGAGATTGTCGGTAATATTCTTGATGAGTATGATGAGGAAGAAGAACAGATTGTGACAGAAGCAGACGGTTCATATATAATTGAAGGTCAGGCTGACCTGGAAGATGTAGAGGTTAAGCTTGGAATAGAGTTTGAGTGCGAAGATATTGATACGTTAAGCGGCTTTATGATATATAAGCTTGGAAAGATACCTGATGAAGGAGAAAGCTTTGAAGTAGAGTATAAGGGATACATTTTCAAAACACTTGAAGTTCGTAACAGAATGATACTCAAAGTAAAGGTTGAGAAGATGAAGCAGGAAGAGAATGCATAGAAGGTAGCAGACATATCGGAAGCATCTCTTTTGTAATGGGGGTTATATGCGAAGATACGAATTGGATACTTCATATGAAGCTAATATGCCTAATGAAGTAGAATTTACACTTGATAGCAGATATGTCGTTAAGATAGGCGATGTACGTTTTTATAATCTTATGGGGGAAACTATACTCTCGGCATTTAACGGACTTGTACATCCAGATGATGTTACATCATTTGAACAGTTCGTTAATGCAGATATGTCTGTTGCGTATTGTATTGTAAGATGCCTTATTAAGAATGGTTCATACAGATGGATGCTTCTATTAAAGAAGCGCATATATGATGTAGGCTCTGACCGCATGGTAGAGCTTGTTGCACAGGATATTATTGTAATATCCAAGGACTTTGACCTGTATTATCACAGAGTAAGAAAATACAGAGCAATACTTAACGTTATTGATGAAAAAGTATTTGAATTTGACCCACGTACAAGACTGCTTACAATATATTGCTACAGAAACAACAGATCAGAGATATTCGAAAGAATAGGACTTAATGAGTGGAAGGAAAGTTGCCTTAGTAAAGGCTATGTAGAAGGTGATGAAGTTGTTCAGTTTGATGCATTATGTACAGCTATATCAAGCGGAATGAATAATTTCATTGTAAAGCTTACATCTTCTATCATGTCTAAGGGCGAGCGTACAGATTCGTTAGTGTTCATAGGCCAGTCACTGTTAGCTGATGGTGAGAACAGAATTACTGTAGGTGTTATATCTGAGCCTGACCAGAGAACAAGAACCGTACAGGATTATGTCGGTGTTGATGAGGCGAAGCTTGATCTTGCAACAGGAATATATAACAAAAAAGCAGTTACGGACATGATAACTGAAGATATTAACAAGGCTTCAATTTCCGGCAAGGAAAGCCAGATGTTCCTTATGATACTTGATATTGATAACTTTAAGAGTGTTAATGACAGTTATGGACATTATTTTGGAGATGAGGTTATTAAAGCATTTGCAGATGCACTGAAACTGTCAGTTGGCGGAAGAGGGCTTGTTGGAAGAATTGGCGGAGACGAGTTCATTGCTTTAATTAAAGATGTAACAATTGAGAACTTAAGAATTATGCTTAAGTCAATGCGTAAAGGACTTAAAGTGTCACTTGCACAGAAACAGCCGGAATATCTGTTCTGCACATCTATAGGTATTGCACAGTATGGAAAAGACGGCAGTGATTTTGAGACTTTGTTCAAGATTGCAGATGCGGCTCTTTATATAGCCAAGGGAAAGGGCAAGGACCGCTACATAATATATGATTATAATAAGCATGGTGATATTCTTGCAGATATGAAGCATGACATAGCATTTGGAAGCGGATTCATGAAGCCTATGGCTAAATATGAACTGGCTGCTAATATTGTTATGAAGGTATCACTTGGACAGATTACAGTTAAAGATGTTCTTTCAGAACTGACAGACAAGCTTAATATTCATGGCATAAGCGTATATCGCGGACATGATATGGAATGTATATACAGTACAGGTCATTATAAAATTAATGTAACTGATGCAGCATATATCAACGATAATAATTTCGTGAGTCATTTTGATGAATATGGGGTTAACCGTGTTAATAACATTGCATCACTTACAATTGACTTTCCGGAGGCATTCAGAAGGTTGAGAGACAACAATATCTGTTCATTCCTTCAGATAAAGGCAGTAGGCGTTGATGTGCAGGAATATATGGTTGAATTCGATATATTCGGAACTAACAGAAGAAAGTGGAGCGACACGGATGTGGCAATGCTCAGGATTGTTGTTCTCGGGTTAACAAATGCTATAAGTGGGCGATTGACAGATTGATGTTGTGTGCTATAATTAATTGACAATCAATGCATTTATATGCATATTAATATCAGAATTTAGGAGAATTTGGTTATGAGACGAGCAGTTTTTTCTATTCTCGTGGGTAATTCATCTGGTGTACTTAGCCGTGTCGCTGGAATGTTCAGCCGTAGAGGATATAACATAGACAGTCTTACGGTTGGTGAAACTCTCAATCCTGAGTTATCACGTATGACAATAGCTGTAACAGGTGAGGATGACGTACTTGAGCAGATTGAGAAGCAGCTCAATAAGCTTATAGATGTTAAGGAAATCGTTGAGCTTCCTGCACATGAATCAGTATGCAGAGAGCTTGTTATGATTAAAGTTGAATGTGGACCAGAGAAGAGACAGCAGGTTTCTTCAATTGCAGATATATTCAGAGCTAATATAGTAGATGTATCTAAGGAGTCCATGATAATTGCGCTTACAGGAAGCTTAAGCAAGATGAATGCATTTGTAGAGCTTCTTGAAGATTTCAACATTACTGAGATTGCAAGAACAGGTATCACAGGACTTGCAAGAGGAAGCGCAGATCTGAAAAAGATGTAATATTTCTTTGGTGTAACCAGGGAACTTTTACAATATAAAACACATTTTATGGAGGTAGTTTAAAATGGCAGAAGCTAAGATCTATTATCAGTCAGATTGTAATTTATCATTACTTGATGGTAAGACAATCGCTATTATCGGTTATGGTAGCCAGGGACATGCACACGCATTAAATCTTAAGGATTCAGGTTGTCATGTTATTATCGGACTTTATGAGGGCTCTAAGTCATGGAAGAGAGCTGAGGAGCAGGGATTTGAAGTATTCACTGCTGCAGAGGCTGCTAAGAGAGCAGACATCATCATGATTCTTATCAATGATGAGAAGCAGGCTAAGCTTTATAAGGAAGACATCGAGCCAAATCTTGAGCCAGGTAACATGCTTATGTTCGCTCATGGTTTCAACATTCATTTTGGATTAATTAAGGCACCTAAGGGCGTTGATGTAACAATGATCGCACCTAAGGCACCTGGACATACAGTACGTTCAGAATATCAGGTTGGAAAGGGTACTCCTTGTCTTGTAGCTGTAGAGCAGGATGAGACAGGAAAGGCTCTTGATATGGCACTTGCTTATGGCCTTGGTATCGGTGGAGCAAGAGCTGGTCTTCTTGAGACAACATTCAGAACCGAGACAGAGACAGACCTCTTCGGTGAGCAGGCAGTTCTTTGCGGTGGTGTTTGTGCACTTATGCAGGCTGGTTTCGAAACTCTTTGCGAAGCTGGATATGATCCACGTAATGCTTACTTCGAGTGTATCCACGAGTTGAAGCTTATCGTTGATCTTATTTACCAGTCAGGATTCGCTGGAATGAGATATTCAATCTCTAACACAGCTGAGTATGGTGATTACATAACAGGTCCTAAGATCATCACAGAGGATACTAAGAAGGCTATGAAGAAGATCCTTTCTGATATCCAGGATGGTTCATTCGCTAAGGAATTCTTACTTGACATGAGCGAAGCTGGTGGACAGGTTCACTTCAAGGCTATGAGAAAGCTTGCTTCTGAACATCCATCTGAGAAGGTTGGAGCAGAGATTAGAAAGCTTTACAGCTGGAACAATGAAAAGGATATGCTTATCAACAACTAATAATTAGTAATTGATAATGTTTAAGGGCTGCCATTTATGGCAGCCCTTTTTAACGTCTGATGTACGAATATTATGTTTTATTACTCCTGGTCTTTTTTGAACTCGTCTTTATTCTTATCATATTTTTTGTTATAAAGATTCTTTGTTCTATTGAACTGAAGTCCGATTACTACAGCAATAATAAGAATTGCTATTCCATTAATGAGAAGTCTCATGACTGAACCTCCTTAATTATCTTCCTCTGTGGGAATGTTTTCTTCTTGACTGCTGTAATCTGATATATCCGAATACGGCAGCACCAATAATGATAACAACAATTATAACAATAACAGCTGCTGATGTCTTCTTTTTTGAAGTTTCTTTTTGCACAGCCTTTATTTCTTGCTGTTCTTCTGCAATGCTTGATTCTTCGGCAGCTTTGGAACTTTCTATGGATTCTTTTTCTACTGCTTCCTTAGCGAGTCTTTCCTGTTCTTCGTAAGTTGTGATGTTTTCTAACATGTCATTGCCGGTATCAGCACCTACATTAGATCTGTAAAGACCGAAATCAGCACAACTGTATTCATAATCATCTGATACATAGAACCAGCACCACTGCTGTGAAACATGTTTCTTGTATGCATCAGACTGTACTTCAATCGAAGTACGGTTGCCAAGACGTGAAAGTGGGAGTCTTAAGTTCATAGTAAGCTTGTTATCTGTATAAAGGTGAAGATAAGTCTTAGGAACATCCCATGTACCATAGGATGTAGCTGAATCCGGGAAAACAGAAGGGTCATTACTTACCTCAACTGATTCAGCAACTGCATGTGAAAACAGCATATGTCCGCCGTGACCGTATTCACCATTAAGATCCTGTGTAACTACAACAAGAGGTCTAAAACGTCTGATAGAAGATGTGACATAAGATTTTACATCATCGTATATATACTGTTTCTTGGCTGCCTCAAGTGATGTGCTGTACAGGTCAGGGAAGTTACCGCATATAGGATAGTGCTTTATGCCGGATTCCCATAATCCATCAAGCTTTTCGTGTTCTCTTATCTTGGCAGAGGATGTGAATTCACACATATATGCTACCTGCACTGCCAGGTCCTGTTCTCCGCCATATGTGGCAAGAACTCCGCCGAGGAAAAGGATTTCATCATCGGCGTGTGTGGCAAATACAAGGATGTCTGCCTTATCGCATGGAGTTTTCCATGTCTGCACATCTGCAGGAGCCTGACCCTGTGAATATACATGCAAGTCACATATAGCTTCGCCTGATGCAAATGTTATGGTTATCTCAGATGTTCCATCAGGAATTTCAATGTATTCGTGGAGAAATCCGTTAGTTCCGTAGGTTTCTGTCTTTCCATTGTATGTCAGTGTCCACTCGTCAGGAATTAAATCCCATTTGATATACAGAGAATACATTTTTTCAGAAGAAGTTACCTGAATTGTATCGCCTGCTGAGAATGAGGTCTTAGTGTTGTAAGAACCATCAGTCATCCTGCTTACGCTTCCTCCGTTGGAAAGTGTTATGTCAGGGGTGATTTCTGCAGCGGATGTTTCTTCTGCCTTGACAGGAGAACTTATTAATATAGTTGAAATTAATGCTATAATAATAAATAATAAAGGGGTAAATATATTGTGGGTTGTTTTATTTTTATACATAATATCTCCATTCATGTTGTATTATTGTTCTTCTTTAAGTTCCATATGGTCGAGTGCGTACCGAAGAGCCATGCTGATAAGTTCGTTTCTGGAACGATTGGTTTTGGAAGACAGATTGTTATATTCTTCTTGCAATGTTCTGTCTATGCGGATAGTCATTGTGACGGTTTTGTCTTCTTTAGGCGTGATAATAAATTTTTCCATAATGCATTTCCTCCATTGATTTTAAATACATTATAGTGTTGACAATATGTATAAAACTATGACACAATAATAAGTTAAAAATACAATGCACAATGTGTTACAAATATATGCACAGAGATTAGAAAATATGTGATATAATTTATAAAAAACAAAAGGTTATATAATATAGATGAAAAAAGATACAGATGCAATGTACAGACTGGGATTGTACGGAAGCGGAATAGAAAGAATTAAATTAAAAAAAGCAATACAGACGATAGCAAGAACGTCAGCTTCACAGGCTAAGATTGTAGATATCGGACATGAGGGGGTTGAGGCGGCATGTGAAGCACTTGAACTTGGCTCGGTTGATATGGCAGTTGTCAGTATGACAGAGCTTATCCGCATGGAAAAGAATGATGAAGACCTGCCAGATGGAGTGGTTATATCAGGGGTCTTGAAAAGAGAAGACCCGAGACTTGTTATGGCGAGAAAGAGAAGAACTAAAGACATAGTAGAAGATGCAGTTGTTGTTACAGACTCAGAGAAGTGTATAGCACAGATAGGACACATGTATGACGGTATAAGCTGCATAGTTGAACCAGATATAAGAAAATGTTTTGAGAAACTTGATTCAGAAGAATGTGATGCAGTATTTACAACTTTGGAGGATATCAAGGCATCAAAGATGCATAACAGGCTGTTGTACAGATACACAATTATGGATTATGGAGAATGTGTACCCGTTCATGGTCAGGGAATATATGCAATGCTGACTAAAGAAAGAAAGGAAGCAGTGCGTACAGCAAGAGATATATCACATAAAAGCACGGCGGTATGTTTTGAGATAGAGGACGATATAATTAATAAAGTAATGCAGAATGTATATGTAAATACATGTGATGTATATGCAAAGATTAATGGCGACAGACTTGAGATATATGCAGATGTTACAGGAAACAGAGGCAGAGTATGCGTTAATGAAAAAGGAGAACTTGCCAGCAAGAATGTCTTAACAAGAAAAATAGTAGACAGAATCAGCAAGAATATGTAATAATAATTAATTGATATATATTATTGATATTTGAAAAGAGGATATATGGAATTTAAGAAAATCGGTGATAGAAAGTTCCAGTGCAGACTTAATGCAGAAGATCTGGTAGATAACAACATTTCGTTAGATGATTTCTTTAACAATGATACAGAGAAGATACATGACCTGTTAGAGGTTATTATGGAAGAAGCACAGAGGAATATAGGAGTTACATTGAATGGTGATGTTATGTCACTGCAGTTGGCGCCACTTCCTGACCATTCAATACTTCTTACAGTTTCATCAGGTAAGGATGATTTTGGAAGCATGCTTAAGAGAGTCGGAGAAAGCTTTGACAAGCTGGGACTGCCAGTAGAAGACAAGACTGATTCTGAATCTGAAAAAGAAGCTGCACCAAAAGATAAAGTAAATACTAAAAAGCCCGTAACAGTTAATACGGGAGTGTTCAGAATTGCAGATTTCGGTGATTTTGAACAGTTATGTCAGTCAAGTGCAAGGACATGGGGCGTAACTAATGCTTTATATAAGGATGAAAGTGAGAATACATATTATCTTGTATTGCATAAAGGAAGATGTTCAGAAGAAAAGTACAGAAGTCTCCTTAATCTCATAATGGAATATGGTGAGTTTGATTCATCTAAGGAAGAAAGAGCAGCATTTATTAAAGAACATTACAGTGTAATTATAGGTAATAATGCCATCAATGTAGTAAAGAAATATATGTAGTAGAGAATAATGTAGAATAATCATCCGTCTGATACCGGGTGATGACAGATAAGGAGGCAGCATATGAGATATCCTGAATTCTTATCCGAAGGCGGAACTATAGGCTTCGTTGCACCATCTTTTGGTTGTGCGACGGAGCCTTATAAAACAGCATTCGGAATGACAATTAAAAGATTTGAAAAAGAAGGCTATACAATAGAACTTGGTCCTAACTGTTATGAGGACAAGGGGATAGGAATAAGCAATACACCGCAGGCTTGCGGTAAGGAGCTTACACAGATGTATGAGAGCAATGTCAACGATGTGCTTATATCATGCGGCGGTGGTGAGCTGATGTGCGAGATTCTGCCATATGTTGATTTTGACAGGATTAAGGCGGCAAAGCCTAAGTGGTATCTTGGATATTCTGATAATACCAACTTCACATTTTTACAGAATACGATAGCTGATACGGCGAGTGTATACGGACCGTGTGCAGGCGCATTTGCAATGAGGGACTGGCATCAGGCACTTGTTGATACTTTCGATGTGCTTCGTGGAAAAGGCTGCGAGAATAATAACGGCGTTGTAGAGAAAAAGGTTGACGGATATGACACATGGGAGAGGGAGTCTCTAAAGAATGAGGAGAATCCTGCACCACAGTATAATCTTACAGAGAAGAAGGTTCTAAGAAAATATGTTGGTGAGAATGAATGTGATAAAGAGATTGCATTTGAAGGAAGGCTTGTCGGAGGCTGTATGGACTGTCTTGTTAATCTGACAGGTACAAGCTTTGACAAGGTTAAGGAATTCAATGAAAGATATGCAAATGACGGAATTATATGGTTCTTAGAGAGCTGTGATCTGAATGTATTTGCAATCAGAAGGGCTATGTGGCAGATGGACAATGCCGGCTGGTTTAAGAATGTTAAGGGCTTCCTTATTGGACGACCTCTGTGCTACGGACAGGAGATGATGGGACTTGACCAGTACAGTGCGGTTACAGGCATTGCGGCAAAGTACAATGTGCCGGTTATAATGGACTGTGATTTTGGGCATTTGTCACCTTCGATGCCGATAGTTAGCGGTGCATATACACAGGTTAATGTAAAGGATGATGACCTTTCGCTTAATTACCGCTTCTGTTAATATTAAAGATTGAAAAACATGCTTTAATAAGATAAAATATTAAAATGATTGTTAATAATTCCTGTTATATCAGGAATAAGATAAAGGAGAAAACAATGGGTAGGATATTTAAATTTGATAAAGATGTTGATACTGACCAGATTATTGCATCACAGTATCTTTTATTCCCGACAATTGATGAGATGAAGAGTCATACATTTGAATCATTAGACTCTGATTTTGCTTCTGCTGTAAAGCCGGGAGATTTCGTTGTTGCAGATGACAACTTTGGATGCGGTTCTTCAAGAGAGCAGGCGCCAAGCGTACTTAAAGCATTGGGTGTCAAGGCAATAATTGCCAAATCATTTGCAAGAATATTCTATCGTAATGCAATTAATATAGGACTTCCTGTTATTGTATGTAAGGAGCTTCATGACGAAGTTAATGCAGGGGATGAATGTGAGCTTTCATTAGAAGATGGAATTATCACTGTTAATGGAAAGACTTATACATGTACTAAGCTTCCAGCGAAGATGCAGGCTATTCTTAATCAGGGCGGTCTTATTGCATCACTTAACGGTGAGGCAGAAGAGGCTGAAAGTGCAGCCGTACCAGCAGATGAGGCAAAGCATGGCATGACTATTGCAGAAAAGATTATCGCAAGGGCAGCAGGACTTTCTCAGGTTAAGGCCGGAGATATAGCAACTGTTACACTTGACAGACTTATGAGTAATGATGGAACAACACATCTTACTATCGGCATGTATGAGAAGTTAAAGAATCCACATATTGCTGATAAGGATAAGTTGGTATGGATTGTTGACCACAATATTCCAGCAGACAGTCCTAAGACAGCAGCTTCACAGAAGAAGATGAGAGACTTTGCGAAGGCTAACGATATTAAGTTCTACGAGGGCGAGGGTGTATGTCATCAGGTTATGATGGAGAATCATGTAGTGCCTGGTGAACTTATATTCGGAGCAGACAGCCATACATGTGCATATGGTGCATTAGGTGCATTCGGTACAGGTGTCGGATGTACAGATTATCTGTATGCAATGGTTACAGGAACATCATGGGTAATGGTTCCGGGAACATTAAGATTTAACCTTAAGGGAAAGTTAAATGACGGCGTATATGCAAGAGATGTAATTCTTTCTATTATCGGAAAGATTGGTGCTAACGGTGCTAATTATAAGGCAATGGAATTCGCAGGAGAAGGCTTACACAGCCTTTCAATGGCAGACAGAATATCAATCTGTAACCTCTGTGTTGAGGCAGGTGCCAAGACTGCTCTTATGGAAGTTGATGATGTTGCCATGGATTATCTAAAGGAGCATGGCAGAGAGCCAAAGGCATGCTTTACATCAGATGAGGATGCAGTATTTGAACAGGTTTATGATATTGACCTTTCAACAATCCAGCCAATCATTGCAAAGCCGCATTTTGTTGACAACGTAGTTCCAGCAAAGGAATCACTTGGCGTTAAGATTGACGAGGCATTTCTTGGCTCATGCAACAATGGACGAATTGAGGATTTAAGAGTCGGTGCAGCAATTATCAAGGACAAGAAGGTTGCTCCTAAGGTGAGATTCCTTGTTGTTCCGGCAAGCCGTTCAGTATATCTTCAGGCTATGAAGGAAGGACTTCTTGAAATATTCATGGATGCAGGCGCAATCGTTATGAACCCTAACTGCTCTGTATGCTGGGGAAGCTGTCAGGGTGTTATCGGTGAGGGCGAGACTCTTATCAGCACAGGTACAAGAAACTTCAAGGGACGTGCAGGACATAAGGATTCTTTCGTATATCTTGCATCAGCAGCAACTGTTACAGCGTCAGCAATCAAGGGCGAGATAGCAACAGCAGACATGGTATAAGTAAGGATAACTTCAAAGGAGTAATTATGAACGAGAAATTTAGCGGTAAAGTATGGGTACTTGGCGATGACATTGATACAGATATCATTATCCCTACAGAGTACCTTGCATTAAAGACAGTAGAAGATATGAAGCCATATGCATTTTCACCATTAAGACCTGAGCTTGCAGGACAGATTAAGCCGGGTGACATTATTGTTGCAGGAAAGAACTTCGGCTGCGGTTCATCAAGAGAGCAGGCACCTGAGGTTATCAAGGCGTTAGGCATCAAATGCGTTATTGCCAAATCATATGCAAGAATATTTTTCAGAAATTCTATTAACAACGGACTTCTTCTTATAGAGAATGCAGACCTTCATGATGCAGTCAGAGAAGGCGATACTATTGATGTTGAAGTAAATGCACAGATTACACATAATGGAAAGGCATACCCTATTGCTTCGCTTCCTGAAAATCTTGTGGATATACTTAATGCAGGCGGACTTGTTAAGGCAATGAGAAAGCTTAACGGTCTGGACTAAGACAGGGAGAGGTAAGGATAATGGGACATACAATTATTGAAAAGATTATTGGAAAAAATATCGGCAGGGAAGTAAAGCCGGGAGATATCGTAACTGTTAATGTTGACAGGGTCATGATTCACGACATTTTTATTCCATTTGTTAAAGAGAAATTCGAGGAAATGGGATTCACTAAGATATGGGATCCTGACAAGGCAGTTCTTATATATGACCACCTTGTTCCAGCGAGCCAGGTTGATGATACAAGACATTTCCGCATAGGTAATGAATTTGTTGAGAAATACGGAATGAAGAATATCCACCGTTCAGACGGAATCTGCCACCAGTTAATGACAGAGGCAGGTTATGTAAAGCCGGGAGATATCGCATTTGGTACAGACAGCCACACAACAACATATGGCTGTGTAGGTGCATTTTCATCAGGTATCGGATATACAGAGATGGCAAGTGTATTAGGAACAGGCAAAATGTGGGTTAAAGTTCCGCAGACTATCAAAGTAACAGTCAATGGAAAGCTTCCTGCTAATGTACGTTCCAAGGATATTATATTGAGACTTATCGGTGACCTCGGAGCAGACGGTGCAACTTATCAGGCACTTGAATTCACAGGTTCAACAATTGATGAGATGAGTGTTGCAAGCCGTATGACTATGTCTAATATGGCGATTGAAGCAGGTGCCAAATGTGCTCTCTTCACACCGGATGAAAAGACAGCAGAGTACTGCAATGTAGAACTCACAGATGAATTAAAGAATTTAAAGGGAGATTCTGATGCGGTATATGCAAGAGAGTTTACATATAATGCAGAGAATTTAGTTCCTGTTCTTGCATGTCCTTCACAGGTAGATAATATTAAGCCTGTTACAGAACTTGCCGGTACAGTGGTAGACCAGGTATTCATCGGTTCATGTACTAACGGAAGATTAGAGGATCTTCAGTGTGCAGCAGCTATTCTTAAGGGCAAGAAGGTTGCACCATTTGTTAAGCTGATAGTAACTCCTGCAAGCCGCAAGATATATAAGGAAGCTCTTGCAGACGGAACACTTGAGACACTTGTGGAAGCTGGAGCAATTGTTACACACCCAGGCTGTGGATTATGTTGTGGACGAACAGGCGGTATTCTTACTGATGGCGAGGTTGTTGTTGCAACTAACAACAGAAACTTCCTTGGAAGAATGGGAACAAGCAAGGTTAAGATATTCCTTGCATCACCTGCTACAGCGGCTGCAAGTGCGATTGCGGGAAAGATTGTGGAAGCTTAAAAACAGACAGAATGTAATTTGTTATTATAAGGTATTGTTTTTGCACAGATGTCTGTTGTATAATATCAAAAGCCTACGACATGAGCGCAGGCACACTATATTAATTATGAGGTGGATTAAAGATGAGCATGTTCTACAGAAGTACTAGAGACGACAGTGTTAAGGTTACTGCATCACAGGCTATATTAAAGGGTCTTGCAGCAGACGGAGGACTTTTTGTACCAGAGAGTATTCCATCATTAGATAAAAGCTTAGAAGAATTATCTAAGATGAATTATAAGGAAGTTGCTTATGAAGTTATGAAGCTTATGCTTGATGATTTTACAGAGGAGGAACTTAAGAGCTGTATAGACAGAGCTTATGATTCTAAGTTTGATACAGAGGAGATGACTCCACTTGTTAAAGTTGAAGATGAGTATTTCCTTGAGCTTTTCCACGGAGCTACAATAGCTTTCAAGGATATGGCACTTTCTATACTTCCACATCTTCTTACAACTTCTGCTAAGAAGAACAATGTTAAGAATGAAATCGTTATTCTTACTGCTACATCTGGAGATACAGGAAAGGCTGCTTTAGCTGGATTTGCCAATGTTCCGGGAACTAAGATTATTGTATTCTATCCTAAGAACGGTGTAAGCCCAATTCAGGAGAAACAGATGGTTACTCAGAAGGGTGACAATACATATGTAATCGGAATCAAAGGTAACTTTGATGATGCACAGACAGGCGTTAAGAACATTTTCTCTGATAAGGAATTAGAGAAGGTTATGAATGATGCCGGATACCAGTTCTCATCAGCTAATTCAATCAATATCGGAAGACTTGTTCCACAGATTGTTTACTATGTATACGCATATGCCAAGTTATTAGCTAATGGTGAGATTAAGGACGGAGAGAAGATTAATGTAGTTGTTCCTACAGGTAACTTCGGTAATATCTTAGCTGCATTTTACGCTAAGAATATGGGACTTCCTATTAATAAGTTCATCTGCGCATCTAATGAGAATAAGGTATTATATGACTTCTTCACAACAGGTGAGTATGACAGAAACAGAGAATTCGTTCTCACAACTTCACCATCTATGGATATCCTTATCTCAAGCAACCTTGAGAGACTTATATACAGAATTACCGGTAACAATGCAGCTAAGAATGCAGAACTTATGGCATCATTAAAGTCAGAAGGAAAGTATAAGATTACAGATGAGATGAAGGCACAGTTATCTGACTTCTATGGCAATTATGCTACAGAGGCAGAAGATGCTGCTACAATCAAGAAGATATATGAAGATTGCGGATATGTAATCGATACACATACATCAGTTGCTGCAACTGTATATGACAAGTACAGAAAAGAAACTGGCGACACAACTAAGACAGTTATAGCTTCAACAGCAAGCCCATATAAGTTTACAAGAAGCGTTATGAATGCTATTGATTCAAAGTATGATTCAATGGGAGATTTCGAGCTTGTAGATGAGCTTAGCAAGATAAGCAATGTCAAAGTTCCTAACGCGATTGAAGAAATCAGAACAGCACCAGTTCTTCATGATACAGTATGCGATTCTGACAAGATGTGTGATGAAGTTAAGAAGATTCTTGGAATTTAGCATTTGCAGAACTATAATGTGATATCAATGATATCAATAAGTAAAGCTGTGGTTTTAATGGTTTTTAAACTGTTAGAGCCGCAGCTTTTCTGCATTAATACCGTTTTGTTTAAGAAGTTTATAAATTATTTATAGAAAAAAGAAATATTGTTGTTGACATCATGTAAGTGTAGTGATATCTTAAATGTATCGATATTAGCACTCCAGTCTAATGAGTGCTAACAAGATGAAAGGAGAGGATGCCATGGAGACGGATGGACGACTGGATGACCGTAAGGTTAAGATACTTAAAGCTGTTATTCAGAATTATCTTGATACTGGAGAACCGGTTGGCTCAAGAACGATTTCCAAGCTGACTGACTTGCAGTTAAGTTCAGCAACTATAAGGAATGAGATGGCAGACTTGGAAGAGCTTGGTTACATTGTACAGCCACATACCTCTGCTGGAAGAATTCCGACTGATAAGGGCTACAGATTATATGTTGATGACTTAATGGCTCAGAAGGAGGAAGAAATATCAAAGAGAGAACAGCAGGTTGGTGATAAAGAGAGAGAGCTTGATTCTATGAAGGACGCCTTAACAGAGAAGGTGGACAGGGTAGAGGAGCTTCTTCAGAATGTAGCGAAGGTTTTGGCGAATAATACTAATTATGCCACTATGATAACATCTCCGAAGGTAACTGGTAATAAGTTAAGATTTGTTCAGCTTTCACAGCTTGAACCGAATAAGCTTCTTGCAGTTATTGTTATGGAGGGTAATCTTATAAGGAATAAGGTTATGACTATCAGCGAGGATATTTCACCAGAGAATCTTCTTAAGCTTAATCTTCTTCTTAACACAACACTTACAGGTCTTACCCTGCAGCAGATGCATTTAGGACTTATATCCAAGATGGAGAGCCAGGCAGGTGAGCACATGGGTATTGTTAAAGAGGTGTTAGATGCGATTGTTGAGACTATCAGTAAGGCTGACGACCTGAAGATATATACAAGCGGAGCAACTAACATATTCAAGTATCCGGAGCTTAGTGAATCCGGAAAAGCAAGTGAGCTTATATATGCTTTGGAGGAAAAGCAGGGCTTGTCTGGTCTTGTGAACAGTAAGGAAGATACAGATGAGGCGGAAGATGACAACCATGGCATTCAGGTATATATAGGGAATGAAACACCGGTTGAGTCTATGAAGGACTGCAGTGTGGTAACAGCTGTATATGAGCTGCAGGATGGCATGAAGGGAACAATCGGAATCATAGGACCGAAGCGTATGGATTATGAAAAGGTAGTTGATACTTTGAAAGAAATGCAGACGCATTTGGATGATGTATTTAAGAAAACTTAGGAAAGGTTGGTATGGAAGTGTCAAAGGATGTTAAGGAAAAGAAATCAGAAGAGACAGTTCAGGAAGAAGTAAAGAATCAGGAGACTGATACTAAGAAAGAAGCCTGTAACTGTGAATCAGAATGTGAGACTGGTGAGAATCAGGATGCATGTGAAGCTGATGAATCAGACAAAGTCGGGAAACCAGATGAGAGTACTGATGACTCTAAGAAAAAAGATCCTAAGGACGCAGTTATAGATGAACTTCAGGACAGAGTAAAGAGACAGATGGCTGAGTTTGATAATTTCAGAAAGAGAACAGAAAAAGAAAAATCTGCCATGTTCGAGATGGGAGCTTCAGATATAATTAAGAAGCTTTTGCCAATTGTAGATAACTTCGATAGAGGTTTTAAGAGTGTGACAGATGAGGAACTTGAAACTCCATTTGCTAAGGGAATGGATATGGTTCACAAGCAGCTTTTAAAGATGCTTGAGGATGCAGATGTTAAGCCTATCGAAGCTTTAGGCGGCGAGTTCAATCCGGATTTCCACAACGCAGTAATGCATGTTGAGGATGATTCAGTTGGAGAGAACATCGTAGTTGAAGAGTTTGAGAAGGGCTACACATACAGAGACCAGGTTATAAGACACAGCATGGTCAAGGTTGCTAACTAGCGGTAAGCCGGAAAGCATATGTAACACAAGGTATTAATCAATTTAATTATAGAAAGGACATTTTATCATGGGAAAGATTATTGGTATTGATTTAGGTACAACTAATTCTTGCGTAGCTGTAATGGAAGGTGGTAAGCCAGTTGTTATCGCTAACGCAGAAGGTTTAAGAACTACTCCTTCAGTAGTTGCATTTTCAAAGACAGGAGAGAGACTTGTAGGTGATCCTGCAAAGCGTCAGGCAGTTACTAATGCTGATAAGACAATCTCTTCTATCAAGAGACATATGGGTACAGATTACAAGGTTGAGATTGATGGAAAGAAATATACTCCACAGGAAATTTCAGCTATGATTTTACAGAAGTTAAAGTCAGATGCAGAGAACTACCTTGGTGAGAAGGTTTCAGAAGCTGTTATTACAGTTCCTGCTTACTTCAACGATGCACAGCGTCAGGCTACTAAAGATGCTGGTAAGATTGCAGGTCTTGATGTAAAGCGTATCATCAACGAGCCTACAGCAGCAGCTTTAGCTTACGGTCTTGATAATGAACATGAGCAGAAGATTATGGTTTACGATTTAGGTGGTGGTACATTCGATGTATCTATTATCGAAATCGGTGATGGTGTAATTGAAGTTCTTGCTACAGCTGGTAACAACAAGCTTGGCGGTGATGATTTCGATAATGTAATCACACAGTATATGATTAATGATTTCAAGACTAAGGAGGGCGTAGACCTTTCTAAGGATACAATGGCACTCCAGAGACTTAAGGAAGCAGCAGAGAAGGCTAAGAAGGAGCTTTCAAGCACAACACAGACAGAAATCAACCTGCCTTATATCACAGCTACTGCTGAGGGACCAAAGCATTTCGAGATGACTCTTACAAGAGCTAAGTTCGATGAATTAACACATGACCTTGTTGAAAAGACAGCAGAGCCAGTTAAGAATGCCCTTTCAGATGCAGGTCTTACAGCTTCAGAGCTTTCAAAGGTATTATTAGTTGGTGGTTCTACAAGAATCCCTGCTGTACAGGATAAGGTTAAGTCATTGACAGGACATGAGCCAAGCAAGACTCTTAACCCTGATGAGTGTGTAGCTATCGGTGCTTCTATCCAGGGTGGTAAGTTAGCTGGTGATGCAGGTGCAGGCGATATCCTTCTTCTTGATGTAACACCACTTTCACTTTCAATTGAGACTATGGGTGGAGTTGCTACAAGACTTATTGAGAGAAATACAACTATTCCTACTAAGAAGAGCCAGATATTCTCTACTGCTGCTGATAACCAGACAGCCGTTGATATCAATGTTGTACAGGGTGAGAGACAGTTTGCAAGAGATAACAAGTCACTTGGACAGTTCAGACTTGATGGTATCCCTCCAGCAAGAAGAGGTGTTCCACAGATTGAGGTTACATTTGATATCGATGCCAATGGTATTGTAAATGTATCTGCTAAGGATCTTGGAACAGGCAAGGAGCAGCATATCACAATTACAGCAGGATCTAACATGTCTGATGAAGATATCGATAAGGCTGTTAAGGAAGCTACTGAATTCGAGGCACAGGATAAAAAGCGTAAGGAAGCTATTGATGCCCGTAACGATGCTGATTCAATGGTATTCCAGACACAGAAGGCTATGGATGAAGCAGGCGATAAGCTTGACACTTCTGACAAAGCTGCTGTAGAGGCTGACCTTAACGCATTAAAGGCACTTGTTGATGGTTCTGATCCAGAAAACATGACAGATGCCCAGGTTGATGAAATCAAGGCTGCTAAGGAAAAACTTATGGAAAGTGCTCAGAAGCTTTTCGCTAAGTTATATGAATCACAGCAGGCTGCTGGTGGTGCAGGTCCAGACATGGGAACAGGTGCAGGTCCTGATATGGGTGCTGGTGCTTCTGATGGTTCAGCTCCATACGGTGATGATGTAGTTGACGGAGATTACAAAGAAGTTTAATTGTCAGTGTACACTGACTGGAAAGGACTGCATAGGGTGAAAACTCTATGCAGTTTCTGTTGATTAAATAAGAAAGAGGAAGCAATCATGGCAGATAAGAGAGATTATTATGAGGTCCTGGGCGTGCCTAAGAATGCCGATGACGCTGCTATTAAGAAAGCATACAGACAACTTGCTAAGAAATATCATCCGGATATGAATCCTGGTGATAAGGAAGCCGAGATAAAATTCAAGGAGGCTTCTGAGGCTTATGCGGTGTTAAGCGATGCTGAAAAGAGAAGACAGTATGACCAGTTTGGCCATGCCGCATTTGAAAGCGGAGCAGGTGGAGCTGGAGCAGGTGGCTTCGATTTCGATTTCGGTGACATGGGAGATATCTTCGGAGATCTCTTTGGAGGTATGTTTGGCGGCGGTGGAAGCAGACGAAGCAGCAACGGACCAAGAAGAGGTGCTGATGTAAGAGTTAATGTAAGAATTACATTTGACGAGTCAGTAAAGGGAACAACCAAGAAGATAGAGGTTACATTAAAGGATGAGTGCACAAGCTGCCATGGTACAGGTGCTAAGGCTGGTACTTCACCAGAGACCTGCAGCAAATGTGGTGGCCGTGGACAGGTAACATACACACAGCAGTCATTCCTTGGAATGGTAAGAAGCCAGCAGCCATGTCCTGACTGTCATGGAACTGGTAAGATAATTAAAGAGAAGTGTCCGGATTGTTACGGAACAGGCTATATAAGCAGCAGGAAGACTATAGAGGTCAATATTCCTGCCGGTATTGATAATGGCCAGTGTGTCCGTATCCAGGGCAAAGGTGAGCCGGGAACTAATGGTGGGCCAAGAGGTGACCTCTTAGTTGCAGTTATTATCTCAGCAAGCACAGAATTTGAAAGAGACGGATACAATATATTCTCTAATGTTGTAATTGGTTATCCAACAGCAGTACTTGGCGGGGAAATCAAGGTTAAGACTGTAGATGGAGAGGTATTGTATGATGTTAAGCCGGGAACAGCGTCAGGTACAAGAGTGAGGCTTAAGGGCAAGGGTATGCCGAGTGTAAGAAATGCAGCACAGAGAGGCGACCATTATATCACTTTAATAGTGGATATTCCTACAAAGCTTAATCAGGAGCAGAAGGATGCACTTATGGCATATGAGAAGGCACTTACAGGCAATGAAAGACACGGTAAGAAGAAAGGTCTTTTCGGCAAATAAATACTATAGCTTACATATGTAATGTAAGTTTACACTCACCCCACAATGTGGTAAAATCCTACATTGTGGGGTATTATATTTATATGGTAATGCCTTATTGTAAAGATTGGAGATTAAAGCAGTAATATGAATTTAGAGACAAGATATAACGAACTTAATAAAGATTACGGTGCATATGAGCTTGTGAACATAGAAAAGCTTAATGACCTTAATTCTGTAGGACTTTTATTAAAGCATAAGAAATCAGGCGCAAGAGTTGCAATTATTTCTAATGATGATGATAACAAAGTATTTTCTATAGGTTTTAAAACACCACCGGATAATGATACAGGTATGCAGCATATTATTGAACATTCTACTTTGTGTGGTTCAAGAAAATATCCGGTTAAAGATCCGTTTGTAGAATTATGCAAGGGTTCTCTTAATACATTTCTTAATGCAATGACATATCCTGATAAGACAGTATATCCTGTTGCAAGCTGTAACATGGCAGATTTCAAGAATATCATGGATGTCTATTTGGATGCGGTATTCTATCCTGCAATGTATGAGCATGAAGAGATATTCAAGCAGGAAGGATGGCATTATGAGCTTGAAGATGTTGACGGAGAGCTTGCTTACAATGGAGTTGTATTTAATGAAATGAAGGGCGTGTATTCTTCAGCAGATGACGTGCTTTCAAGATATACATTTGTATCACTCTTCCCTGATTCTGAATATAAGAATGAGTCGGGTGGTGACCCTGAGGTTATACCACAGCTTAAGTATGAGGACTTCATTAAGTATCACAAGGGATATTATCATCCTGTGAACAGTTATATCTATCTGTATGGAGATATTGATGTTGATGAGAGACTTGAATATCTTGATAAGGAATATCTTTCATCTTTCGATAAGAATGATGTCAATATAGACGCTGAGGTAACTTTCCAGAAAGCATTTGATGCACCTAAATATGAGACAAGAGAGTATGCGATTACTGACGATGAGACGGAGGAGGATAATACTTATCTTTCTTACAATGTTGTCATTGGAACATCAACAGACCCTGTAAGTTATCTTGCATTACAGATTCTTGATTATGCACTTATCATGGCACCGGGTGCTCCTCTTAAGCAGGCACTTATTGATGCAGGAATTGGAACAGATGTGTACAGTGTATTAGAGACTTCTGTGTATCAGCCGGTATATTCAATTATTACCAAGAATGCCAACGAGAGTGACAGAGACAGATTTGTAAAGGTTGTTGAGGACACACTTTCTGATATTGTTAGGGACGGTCTTAGCAAGAGAATGGTTAAGGCGGGAATCAACTACTACGAATTCAAATATAGAGAAGCAGATTTTGGCCCATATCCAAAGGGACTTATGTATTATCTCACAATGATGGACAGCTGGCTTTATGATGAGAACAAGCCATTCATTCATGTTGAGGCAGGAGAGACATTTGAAATAATCAAGAAGAATGCAGAGAATTGCTTCTTCGAGAAATTCATAGAAGATAATATTATAGGTAATAACCACGAGGTTGTATTAAGCCTTGTTCCAAAGCATGGACTTGCAGAGGAGAAGGAAGCGAAGGAAGCAGAGAAGCTCGCAAAGTATAAGGCAACACTTTCCAAGGCAGAGCTTGAGAAGCTTGTTAAGCAGACAAAGGCATTAAAGGAATATCAGGATACCCCTTCAAGCCAGGGAGACCTTGAGAAGATTCCGCAGCTCGAGTTAAAGGATATCACACGAGAGCCTGCAAAGTTATATATTGACCCAAAGAAGATTGTCGGTGTTGATGTAATCCACCACAATATGTTCACTAATGGAATTGCATATATAATGATGTGCTATGACTGTAAGAATGTGCCTGATGAGCTGCTTCCATATATCGGACTTTTAAGCTCGGTTCTTGGGCTTATGGATACTGAAAAGTACACATATACAGAACTGACTAATGAAATCAATATTAACTGCGGCGGAATCTCAACAGATGCTGCAATATACACAGACAATAAGGATTTTGACAAATGTACTATCATGTACGAGGTTAAGGGTAAGGTCCTCTACGACAATATTCAGTTCGTGCTTGATATGATGAATGAAATTATATATAAGACTAAGTTCTCAGATTATAAGAGACTTAAGGAGATAATTGCAAAGCTCAAGTCAAGAATGGAAAGTACAATGACAAGTGCAGGACATTCAACAGCAATACTTACGGGTATGGCGCAGTTCTCAAGAAATGCACATTATTCTAACGAGATGAGAGGATATGGTTTCTATGAGCTTATCCAGAAGCTTGATGCCCAGTTTGATGAACTCAAGGAAGATATCGCAAATAAGTTAAACCAGCTTGTTTCTTATATATTTCACAAAGAGAATATTATTGTCAGCTTTACTGCTGATAATAAGGGATATGACGCATTTGCATCTGCTTTCGAAAAGTATGCGGCGGGATTGAAAGAATCGGACATACCAGTGTGCGAAAGAAAGTACACACCTACAAATGTTAAGACAGGATATACTTCAGCTTCACAGGTTCAGTATGTTGCCAGATGCGGTAACTTCAGAGATGGAGGATATGAATACACAGGAGCATTAAGAGTTCTTAAGGTTATATTCTCATATGATTATCTCTGGATTAATGTAAGAGTTAAAGGCGGTGCATACGGCTGTATGAGCGGTTCTTACAGAAACGGCGACATGTATATGGTTTCTTACAGAGACCCTAACTTAAGAAAAACTAATGAGATATATGAAAATGCTGCAGATTATCTTGAACATTTTGATGTGAGTGACAGAGACATGGTCAAGTTCATAATCGGAACAATCGGTGATATTGACACACCTATGAATCCGGCAGCAAAGGGAACAAGATCATTTGGCGCATATATCTGCAACACAGATTATGAGTCACTCAAGAAAGAAAGAGGTCAGGTTCTTGACTGTAACGTAGACAGAATAAGAGAACTTGCGCCACTTGTAAGATGCGCAATGGACGAGAATTATTTCTGTGTTGTGGGAAGCAACAAGGAAATCAATAAAGAGAGTGAGCTTTTTGATAAGATACAGCCACTTATCAAGGTACAGGGTTAATAAAGCAAGATGTTAAGAAGCTGCCAGTGTACAGGAGTACACCGGCAGCTGACAATAGAAAGGGAGAATTTATGAATTTAGACGAAATGCTTGCAGCCAGCGGAATTACCGGAGGTGCTAAAGCAGAGAACACAAGAACTAAGACAGGCTTTGTAACATTTATAGGAAGACCTAATGTTGGTAAGTCAACACTTATGAACCAGATAATAGGACAGAAGATTGCTATTACTTCTAACAAGCCTCAGACTACAAGAAACAGAATACAGACTGTATACACTGACGAGCGCGGACAGATTGTTTTCGTTGATACTCCGGGTATCCACAAGGCTAAGAATAAGCTCGGTGAGTATATGGTTGGTGCAGCAGAAAAGACAATCAGCGAGGTTGACCTTATATGCTGGCTTGTTGAGCCTACAACACATCTTGGAACTGCCGAGGAGCATATCGTCGAGAAGTTAAAAGAGTGCAAAACTCCAATAGTTCTAGTTATCAATAAGACTGATACAATCAAGAAAGAGGAGATTCTTCCTGTTATTGACTGCTACAGAAAGGAACTTGATTTCGTAGATATTGTTCCTGTGTGCGCAAGAAACGGCAATAATGTTGACGACCTGCTTGATGTTATATTCTCACATCTTGATTATGGCCCTATGTACTATGATGAAGATACAGTTACAGACCAGCCAATGAAGCAGATTGTTGCAGAACTTATAAGAGAGAAGGCACTTCATGCATTAAATGACGAGATTCCACACGGAATCGCAGTTGTCATCGACAGCTTCAAGGAAAGAAGAAATGCGAGAGGTCCTATTACAGATATCGACGCTACTATCATATGCGAAAGAGATTCCCATAAAGGAATTATTATCGGCAAGGGCGGCGAAATGCTTAAGAAAATCGGAACTAATGCCAGATACGAGATTGAGAAGCAGCTCGATATGAGGGTAAATCTTAAGCTCTGGGTAAAGGTTAAGAAAGAATGGCGTGACAGTGATATTCTTCTTAAGAACTTCGGATATGACAAGAAGAAGGATAAGTAAGATAAGTGTTGATATACAAAAATAAAATTAACTGCGTGTGCAATTAATGAATGATGACAGGAGGGTGCGATGGCGGAAGTTACTACTGTTACAGGCATGATACTTTCCGCCATGCCTGTCGGGGAGTATGACAGAAGACTGGTTATACTTACTAAGGAGCATGGCAAAATAACGGTATTTGCGAAAGGTGCGAGAAAGCCCAACAGTGCACTGATTGGTGTTACAAGAAGCTTTATATTCGGAACATTTGAGGTGTACCGAGGATACGATTCATATACAATGTATAAGGCGTCGGCTAAGGAGTACTTTGAAAATGTGGTAAATGACCTTAATGCTGTATGCTATGCCTGTTATTTTGCTGAGATTGCAGATTATTATGGCAGAGAGAATCTTGATGCCTCAGAAATGATTAATCTGCTCTATATAACGCTTAAGGCGTTAGGCAAAGGTGCTGTCAGCCATGAACTTATAAGATTTATATACGAGATAAAAATGGTTGCTGTCAATGGCGAATGTCCTGATTTCTTCACATGCCACGAGTGCGGCAGGGAGGATAATCTGTATGTATATTCTTATTCAAGAAACGGTTTATGCTGTAAGAATTGTGCCACAAATGTATATGATGGAATTACACTTTTAGGCTCAACGGTATACACACTGCAGTATATTGTTACAGCACAGCTTACCAGGCTGTATTCATTCACTGTTACCAAAGAAGTTCAGGAAGAATTAAGGCTTGTGGTGAACAGACTTGAGAGCATTGTATTTGATAAAGAATTTAAGTCGAAGGAAATGCTTAATCTGACCATATAAATATTACACAAACTGGCTATGTTATCGTATGCCAGTTTTTTGTATATTTAAGGTTAAAGATTTTATGTGTGGGTTGCAGTCGGATTAATGCAGAATTTTTATATAGCAGACTGTCAGGTTTATACCACATTTAGACGAAAGGAGAGACAATATGCCAGATAAAAATGTGTCTCATAACAACCAGAAGAAAATAGCAGCAATTAATGATTATTCTGGTTTTGGAAGATGTTCTATTGCAGTTGAACTGCCTATTATATCAGCAATGAAGATTCAGTGCTGTCCAATGCCTACATCAATATTTTCTAATCATACAGGTTTTGACAGCTTTTATTTTAAGGATTTCACAGAGAATATGCCGCCATATATGGCAGAGTGGAAGAAGCTAGACCTTAAATTTGACGGAATTGTAACAGGATTCTTAGGTTCGCATAACCAGATTGCGATTGTTGAAGAATTTTTTAAGAATTTCAAAACAAAAGATAATATTGTTGTTATCGACCCGGTTATGGGTGATTACGGAAATATGTATCCGACATATACTGATGAGACATGCCAGGAGATGAAGAAGCTTGTAAAATATGCAGATATTCTTACTCCAAATCTCACTGAAGCATGTATTATAACTGACGAACCATACAGACCGGATTATTCTAATGATGAGCTTAAGAAAATTGCAATGAAGCTTGTTGCAATGGGACCGTCTAAGATTGTTATTACCGGAATCCAGAGAGGTCAGTATATCGGTAATTACTGCTACGAAAAGAACAGGGAAGACTATCTTATCAAGACTATGAAAGTCGGAACACAGCGCTCCGGAACAGGAGATATATTTGCATCAATAATAGCCGCAGACGCTGTCAATGGCGTGAATTTCCACGAGTCAGTAAGAAAAGCATCTATATTTATAAAGAAATGTATACTTAAGGCTATCGAGATGGATATTCCACTTACAGACGGTGTGCCGTTTGAGGAACTGCTGACTACGTTGAGGTAGAAAGCAGAGCGGTTATTCAGAAGTTATATAATGACTGAATTGAAAGATTTAACATAATATAAGGAGATATACAATGGAGATATTATATAAGGTTCATAATAATTTATATGTTAATTTAACTAACAAATGTCCATATTCATGTACTTTCTGCTTAAGACAGACAATGGACAGAATCGGGGAGTCAGGCAGACTCTGGCTTGAGAGAGAACCATCATATGATGAGGTTATAGCTGAATTCGCCAAGTTCAATATGGATGAGTACGAGGAAGTTGTATTCTGCGGATTCGGAGAACCAACAGAAAGATTCGATGTTCTTATCAGGGTTGCTGAATATGTTAAGAAAACATTTGGCAAAAAGACAAGAATCAACACTAACGGAGTTGGAAATCTTGTCAATGGCAGAGATATCGTGCCTGAGATGGAAGGCTTGATTGACACAATATCTATCAGTCTTAACAATCCACATAAGGATGAATACAATGCACTTGTAAGAAGTAAGTTCGGCGAGAAATCATTTGATGAAATGATAAGCTTCGCAAGGGAATGTACTAAGTATATTCCTCATGTTGTTCTTACAACAGTTGATACAACCATATCTCACGAGGAAGAGGCAGAGTGCCAGAAGATATGTGATGAGATAGGGGCTACTTACAGGATTCGTCCTTGGGAAGATTAAGACATCATCCCTCTTGCTAATCAGCACTAAATGTTATAAAATAATTAAGATTATGTAGCAGCCGATGCAGTTCGATGTAGTCAGGCTGTTGCCTTTAGGAGGATTATATTATTATGGAAAAGACAATGGAGAAAATTGTTTCTTTAGCTAAGGCAAGAGGATTTGTTTACCCAGGTTCTGAAATCTATGGTGGATTAGCTAACACATGGGATTATGGTAACCTTGGTGTTGAGTTAAAGAACAATGTTAAGAAGGCATGGTGGCAGAAGTTCGTACAGGAAAGCCCATACAATGTTGGCGTTGACTGTGCAATTCTTATGAACCCTCAGACTTGGGTGGCATCAGGTCATCTTGGTGGATTCTCTGATCCATTAATGGACTGCAAGGAATGTCACGAGAGATTCAGAGCAGATAAACTTATAGAAGACTGGGCAGATGAGAATTCATATGAACTTGAAGGCTCAGTTGATGGATGGACACAGGAACAGATGAAGAATTTCATCGATGAGAAGAATATCTGCTGTCCTTCTTGTGGAAAGCACAATTTCACAGATATCAGACAGTTTAACCTTATGTTCAAGACATTCCAGGGTGTAACTGAGGATGCTAAGAACACAGTATATTTAAGACCAGAGACAGCACAGGGTATCTTTGTTAACTTCAAGAATGTTCAGAGAACATCAAGAAAGAAAGTACCTTTTGGTATCGGACAGATTGGTAAGTCATTCCGTAACGAGATTACACCAGGTAACTTCACATTCAGAACAAGAGAATTTGAGCAGATGGAATTAGAGTTCTTCTGCAAGCCCGGAACAGATCTTGAGTGGTTCACATACTGGAGACAGTACTGTATAGACTGGCTTAAGGCATTAGGAATTAAAGAAAATGAGATGAGAGCAAGAGATCATTCTCCAGAAGAACTCTGCTTCTACTCTAAGGGAACAACAGATATCGAATTCCTCTTCCCATTTGGATGGGGCGAGCTCTGGGGTATCGCTGACAGAACAGATTATGATCTTACACAGCATCAGACAGTATCTGGCGAAGATATGTCATATTTTGATGATGAAGCTAAGGAGAAGTATATACCATATGTTATCGAGCCTTCACTTGGTGCAGACCGTGTAACATTAGCATTCCTTTGCTCAGCTTATGATGAGGAAGAGCTTGAAGGAGGAGATGTAAGAACAGTTCTTCATTTCCACCCAGCATTAGCACCAGTTAAGATTGGTATTCTTCCACTTTCTAAGAAGTTAAATGAAGGTGCAGAAAAGATATATGCAGAACTTTCTAAGTATTACAACTGCGAATTTGATGACAGAGGTAATATCGGAAAGAGATACAGAAGACAGGACGAGATTGGTACACCATTCTGTATCACATATGATTTCGATTCAGAAGAAGATGGTGCTGTAACTGTAAGAGACAGAGATACAATGCAGCAGGAAAGAATAAAGATTGCAGATCTTAAGGCATATTTTGAAGATAAGTTCAGATTTTAATTAAAAGATATTGACGGATAAATTTATTAAAGGAAAGAATTATGCTGTGTACTAAATGTGGTCAGGAATATGAGGACAGTCAGTGCCCAAGATGTGATGGACCTGTTATATTAGTTAACAACAGTGATTATCTTGCCAGAAGAAAAGCATATGAAGAGAAGCAGGCTTTGAAAGAGAGGTCTGCTTCTTCTGATAAAAAAGAGGAATCACAGAGTGACTATGGACAGGCAATAGTAAAACGCGTGCAGGCGATAAAGAAGCAGAGCAGAAGCAAAGCGGACAGCAGAAAGCAGAGCGGTGGCGGCAGAAACGATAATCGGGAAAAGCCACAGATAAGAATTGCACGACGTCAGATTAACAAAAGAATGAAAATGATAGCGGCAGCACTGATAGCATTAGTGCTTATTGGGGCGGCAGCATTTGGAATATACAAGCTTGCAACCAAGAAGAATTATGCTCTTTATGTAAGCTACAATGGAAAGATATATGATATAGCAGGGCTGGACAGCAATTATGTGTGTGATGAAAGCAACGCAATATTTGCAGCAGACAGCAAGACTTTCTATACACCACAGTGGCCGGAACAGATAGATTCAGAGAAGAATATCTTAAGTGTTGCGAGCGACAATGGAAAGTATTTCGTTACAGTAACATATGATGAGTCCAACTCGTCTGGCAGATATTCAATGTACATATGGAATAAGGATGAATGTGTTCTTGTGTCAGAAGATAATCTTCAGAAAGAGATAATGTATATCTCTGATGACGGTCTTGTTATATATACGAATATTAATATTATTAATGACGAGGGTTATACTAATGGAACAAGCCTTGCCATGAGCAGTATTAAGGAAGTCAAGAAACATGCTGAAGCACAGACAACTCTTATAGAGGGTAATCTTAATAAGGCGTATGTGTATGAGTCAAAGCATCAGATAGTATGTTTTACTAATGCGGGCTCACTGTATACATATGATTATGAGAAGAAAGAAAAACCGGTAACAGTTGCTGATGCAGTTATGCAGGTATGGCCGGTGTCAGAGAGCATGACGGGTGTGTATACAGCGAATGCAGACAGCCTTAATACAAGAAAAGATGTGGATACACTGCTGTATTCTAAGAGCGATGGAGTATATTATTATTCGTGCAAAGATGCATCTGCATATAAGATAGATAAGAAGACAGACAATGATGCAGATTATGTATTTGATAAAGACAATTCACTTATATACAGAATTTCAGGTACATCAATGACATCAGCACTTATCAAAGATACTAAAGTGAGCGAGTATGTTGATGTTGATTCTATGACTAAGGAAAAGAATTACATATATAATTCATCAGACGGTCAGATAGTGTATGTTAATGCAGAAGGTCAGCTCCGTGTGGTTGATAACAACAAGATTACAGATATTGCGTCAGATGTTAATGCAGGTTCATTATCAAAAGTATATAATAAAAGCAAGGCTTTAACATATATTTCAGGTGGCAGACAGTTCTATATGGATAATATTAAGAGCAAAGCTGTTGCTATTCTGGAGTCAGATGCAGTTACAAGTACAGAGGGAACACATTTTTACAAGAACAGAATATATGCATATGATGCTGATAATATTCTTTATTCCAATACGCTGAAGGGAAATAACAGCAGCCAGATAGGCTACGTTGAGAGACTGTGGCTTGGCACGGAATTAAGATAATTGCAAATGTATCAAGATAACTGCAAATATATTTAAGATAGGTATAAGTTATGGATTTGTTTGAATATATGCGTGAAAACAATAAGAATACAGAATCTCCGCTAGCTATGAGATTAAGACCGGAAACACTGGATGAAATGGTTGGACAGTCTCATATAATCGGAAAGGACAAGCTGCTTTACAGGGCAATTAAGGCTGATAAGCTGAGTTCAGTAATATTCTATGGTCCACCGGGAACAGGAAAGACAACCTTAGCAAGAATAATTGCCAATACAACAAGTGCAGAGTTCAATCAGGTTAATGCCACAGTTGCCGGAAAGAAGGATATGGAGGTAGTTGTTGCCAAGGCGAAAGACAATCTTGGTATGTATGGAAGAAAGACAATCCTATTCGTAGACGAGATTCACCGTTTCAATAAGGGGCAGCAGGATTATCTTCTGCCATTTGTTGAGGACGGAACAATAATTCTTATTGGAGCAACAACAGAGAATCCGTACTTTGAAGTAAATGGGGCTTTGATATCAAGGTCAATAATATTCGAATTAAAACCACTTGAGAAAGACGATATCAAGACAATAATAAAGCGTGCTGTGTATGATGAGAAGAAGGGCATGGGAAGCTACAATGCAGCAATAGACGATGATGCACTGGAATTCCTTGCAGATATATCCAATGGAGATGCGAGAAATGCACTTAATGCCATTGAACTTGGAATACTTACAACAGACAGGTCAGAGGATGGAGTTATACATATAGACCTTGCAACAGCACAGGAATGTATCCAGAAGCGTTCGGTAAGATATGATAGAGAGGGTGACAACCACTACGATACAATATCAGCATTTATCAAGAGCATGAGAGGGTCAGACCCTGATGCGGTAAGCTATTATCTTGCCAAGATGCTGTATGCAGGAGAAGATATCAAGTTCATTGCAAGACGAATAATGATATGCGCAAGTGAGGATGTCGGCAATGCTGACCCGAATGCACTGCAGGTTGCAGTGGCTGCGGCACAGGCTGTTGAGCGTATCGGCATGCCGGAGGCGAGAATTATACTTAGTCAGGCTGCACTTTATATTGCAACAGCACCTAAGAGCAATTCTTGCATTAAGGCTATTGATAAAGCAATGGATGTTGTTAAGAGTTCAAAAACTGCACCGGTTCCTGTACATTTGCAGGATGCCCATTATAAGGGCAGTGCCAAGTTAGGACACGGTGTAGGATACTTATATGCACATGATTATCCTAATCATTATGTCAGACAACAGTATCTTCCAGATGCTTATGTGAATGAGAAATTCTATGAGCCGGGTGATATGGGATATGAGAAGGATATTAAGAAACATTTGGAGAAGATTAAGTCGGAGGCATAGTTTCCAATGAGGGATTTCATAAACAGACTTTCAAGAGGCAGTTCAATTATTAATATACCAAAGCTGTCATGCAGTGATGAGCAGGCTACCATGAATGCCATGGGTGATGCGGCTGCAGAGGACAGCTCTGCTAATGATGCCCCGGAGGATGTCTATGAAACAGAACATGCTGATAATGTGCATGCTAAAGAGAAGGCTGTAGTTCTTACAATAGATAATGATGAGAATACAGTTACGAAGAAAGAAGATCCAGAAAAATATGGATTTGAGCTTAGAAAGAGCGGCACAGAGCGGACGCAGATTCATATATATGCAGATGCAGAATTTATTGAATTAGAGAAAGATAACATCTCGACAGATGATTTTGCAGGAGACAGGCTCGATATTAATTACATAATTAATCCGGCTAAGATGCATGCCGGCAATAACTATGGATATATTCATGTGGAAAGCTATACACAGCATCTTAAAGTAAAGGTAAGTGCTGTTATAGAAAAAGCTGCTGGTGAAGAATTCGAGGTAAGATGGGAAGATAAGCAGGCAGAATATAAGCTTACAAAGCTTTATCTTGATTTCAGAATGAGAAAGATAAAGAAAGAAAAATGGCTTTCATCATCAATGCAGATAGTAGACCGCATAAGAGGAATAAAAGGACAGGATCCGTTCTATGACCTTGTACAGGTCCAGCTTCTTGCCATGTCAGGACGGGAAGAGAGTGCAGTCCAGATATTTGATGGGCTTAAGAAAGACATGATGGGCAGAATAGGCGATAACGTTGAATTGTATTGTTATTTCCTGTATGTCTCAACACTGATGGTAAAAGAAGAAGAATACACAGCACAGGTATATTCGCAGGTCAAGAAGTTCTATGAGAACGGATATGATACATACAGAGTGCTTTGGATATTGTTCTACCTTAGTTCTGATTCGGACAGCAACAAGAGTATTAAGCTCATAAGAATTAAGGATGCTGTCAATACAGGCTGTACAAGTCCTGTGATGTATATAGAGGCACTTAACATAATTAATGCACAGCCGGTATTATTAAGAGTTCTTAACCAGTTTGAAATGCTTGTGATTAATTACGGCTGTAAGAATGGCATTATAACTGAGAAGCTGGCAATGCAGATTGCAGATGCTGCAGCTAATGAGAAGAACATCAGTATTAATATGCTCATTATTCTTAAGAAATTATATGAGCAGTTTGATAAAGACGAGATATTAACAGTACTTGTGACTCAGATGGTAAGAATGGGCATGACAGGTAACAATTGTTTTGAAATATATGAAAAAGGTGTGCTGAGAGGTTTAAGAATAACCCGTTTATACGAGTTCTATATAGCGAGCATGCCAAAAGACATAGAAAGACAGCTTCCGAAGATAATTCTTATGTATTTTGCATATGATAATACACTGTCAGATTCAGATAAAGCATTTTTATATGCAAATATTGTGACAGGCAGGGATTCATATTATAAGAACATCTATGAAGGCTATGACAGAAATATAGAGATATTCGTGTATGAGCAGCTGAAAGCCGGCAGAATAAGTGATAATCTGGCGGTGCTTTACAAGGCACTGCTAAAGACACAGCTCGTGAGTGAAGAGACAGGAAGATTCATAAGCAGGATGCCATATATGCACAGGGTACGATGCTTTAGTGATGTGGTGAGCAGAGTACATGTAAGACACCCCGAGTTTGCAGAAGAGACAGTATATGAACTTGCCGGTAAAATTGCATATATATGCATGTATGCAGGTGACTGTGAGATAACATTTGAATGTAGTGATGGAGTTATCAGGAAAGATACTATCGATTACGAGATAGAGAAAGTATTCGATGTAAAGCAATATGAAGAAGTATTTGATGCGGTGGCTGAATATGGCATGGATAATGACGGAATTATTATGAGCCGTATTAATGACATGCGTAAGAAGTCAGAATATACTCCTGAATTATTAGACTATTACAAATGTATCAAGAAGTCTGACAATATAAGCAGCAATTACAGACGTCAGATTAATTCATGGATGATAGAATATTATTACACATATTATAAAGATAATGATTTCTGGCATGAATATGTCAATGTGGATACAGATGACATTTCAGACAAGGATGCAGAAAGACTTATAGAGACACTTACAGATGCAGGAATGTATTCGCAGAGCTTTGAACTTGTAAGCCATTATGGATGCTGCAAGGCGGCTCCAGCCAAGCTTCTTAAGATGGCAGATTACATCCTTACTAATGTGTCAGATGAACATAATAAAGTGCTTGATGAAATTACAGCGTATGTATTTGGACAGCACATATATAATGAACCTGTTCTTGCATATATGTCCGATTATTTCAATGGAACAAATGACGAGATGTACAATGTGTGGAAAGCAGCTGTTAATTATGGTGTAAATGTATCGCACATGTCCGAGAGAATTCTTGCACAGATGATGTATACGGGCGTTCATACAGGAAGATTTACAGAAGTATTCACAGACTATTACTGCAAGATGCCTGACAAATTGATAGTCAAAGCATATCTTTCATACAATTCACAGTTCTATCTTCTCAGGCAGAAGAAAGCTAATGACATTGTATTCCGTGTTATAGAGGAATATATGAGAGAGGGCTATGGACTGCCAGAGTGCTGTTATGTAGCATGGCTTAAGAATATTTCCAGGAATCCGCTGGCACTTAAAGAAGATGACAGCGAAAGAGAACTTGCACAGACAGTTCTTAATGAATTGTGTGAGAATGACAGAATATACAGTTTCTATAAGAAATTCAAGGGAGTGCTTGATATTCCTTATAATATGCAGGGGCTTACAATTATTGAGTACATATCAGCTCCGGCGGATAAGGTTACAATATCATACACAATTAACGGTGGTGACAGGCTTACACAGGTTATGAAATCCAACGAATGGGGAATATTCACATGCAGATTCCATCTGTTCTATGGTGATGTTCTTGAGTACACATTTTCAGTTAATGATGAAGATAATGATATGCAGCCGGCAGTGTATGAATTCAAAGATGTGTCCGGGGAGAATACACAGGGACGCATTGATATGCTCAATGATTGCCTTGCAAGCAGGCAGCAGCACGAGCTTGCAGCTCTTAAGAAACAGATGCACAGCTATAGTGTTGAGGAATACGTTACAAGAGAAATGTTTATAATTGCGAAATGAGGATAACAGATATGGATAAGGAGAGAGGGCTTATAGCAGGAATAGACCTGAGCGGAACCAGAATTCAGGCAAGTGTATATTCACATAATTCTGGCAGTGTCCAGTCTGTAAAGCTTACTGAAGATTCGCATGAAAAGACTAATCTTGTTAATGTTATTGCCGAGTGTATGCGTGCCACAGGAGAGTCACAGATTAGAAGCATATGTGTTACAATTGCAGATTATAATGCGGAAGAGATAGCAGCGGTAAAAGCAGACCTTGAAAAATGTGGTGTTATGGAAGGCTGCTGGCAGATATTAAGCAAGGTTGAGAGCTTTGCATATTATGCATATAAACAGAAAAGTGAACTTCATTCCATGGGCGTTGTGCTTATGGACTATACACGGGAAGGCTTAAGATGTGACCATCTTGACATAAGAAGGAGTGACAATACAAGCTATCTTCTGCAGGAGCATACAGGCTATACTTCGGATGTGTTAAAGGAAGCATATGGAAGTAAGAACATTGATGTGGCTGAGAATGAATTATGCACATTTGCAGAAGATTACTTTGCAAAAAGGCGTGTATCAGCTGCGTATCTTACCGGTGAAGGATTTGACGTAGAAAAGCTGCCGGAAAGATTCGCCAAGCTTATGGTTACAAGAAGAAAAGCATTTGTAGGACAGAACCTTTTCACAAGAGGTGCATGCTTTGCGGCTATAGATATGTTAAAACCTGAGATATTCAAGAATATAGTCGTGCTTCTTGATAACCATGTCAAATGTGGTATAGAACTTGACATATCATCATACGGAAAGCCTATGAGATTCAGAATGGTAAGACCGGGAGTTAACTGGACTTTAGCCGGACGTACAATTGAGTGCATACTTGAAGATATTAGAAGTATTACTTTCAAGGTGATTGCAACAGATAATACAAGCTATGATGAAGTTGTGGATATAAGTGAGATTCCATTCAGGGAAGGCAGAACAACAAGAATATCAATGCATATGGAATTCACGGATGCAGACAGATGCAATATTACAATTGAGGACCTTGGATTTGGAGAATTCGTGAAGAGTTCAGGTAAAGTAATACACAGGGAATTAACATTAAGAAGCTGATAAATGTGGAAAACATTGCAGAATGGAGAATACAATGGGGAAAATAATATTGTGCAGAGGTCAGAGAACTGATAAGCCATATGTCACACCACAGACTGACATTAAACTGTATTCAGTAGAAGAACTCTGTTACTACATATACAATAATATATACCTGATTGGGCAGGATCTGATAGATGATAATCTTATAGAATTTCTGCAAGCTGTAGGTGAAGACGAGCTTGCGGCAAGAGTTAAGAAGCTTAAGGAATCGGGTGCTCCGCTTGCACAGATAATTGTGACTATTCTTAAATCAATAGATTATTATTCTATTGCAGAGATAGAACAGCTGAAGGAGATTCTTAATACACTTGGAAAACAGAGCGTGTGCGAGAGGCTTAAGGCGAGAGGTGACGGATATCTTGATGCGAATTTTTACTTTGCCGCAATCAGCTGTTATGAGTCGATTATAAAGGACTATAAGGGAAAAGACCTGCTGGCAGCAGATTTTGCGAAAGTATATCATAATCTTGGCACTGCATATGCAAGAATGTTCATGTATGAAAAGGCAGTGGAATATTATGATGAGGCATACAGGCTGGGACAGCATGAGGAATCAAAGAAATGCAGCATAGCAGCTTCTATTATGGCTAAGAAGGACAAAGAACCGGTCAATGTAGATGTGCAGGAAGATGAGTATGTTGTACAGAGAGAATTAGAGACTCTTATGGATAATGCAAGATACTGTGATGAATACAGAGAGCTTGAAGATATAGACAGACTCAAGGGTGACGGTAATCTTACACAGTTTAATCAGGCAATAGATGCAAAACTAACATCAAGGGTTGCAAATTTAAAACGATATGTTACAATAAACAGTGGCTTTTTACGCAGATGATTGATAAAAAGCGAAAGAAGTATGGAGGCTATAAGGATGAAAGAAAGACTTGAAGCAATTAGAGAAAGAGCTTTAGCACAGATTAATGAAACTGATTCGCTTGATAAGCTGAATGATATCAGAGTCGCTTTCCTTGGAAAGAAAGGTGAACTTACAGAGGTACTTAAAGGTATGAAGGATGTTGCACCAGAAGACAGGCCTAAGGTTGGTCAGATTGTTAATGAGACAAGACAGGCAATTGAAGAAGTATTAGATAAGTCTAAGACAGAATTAGCTGCCAAGAAGAGAGAACTTCAGTTAAAGAGTGAAGTAATAGATGTTACTCTTCCATCTAAGAGAGATGAGTTAGGACATAAGCATCCTAATACACTTGCATTAGAAGAAATCCAGAAGATATTCATCGGAATGGGTTATGAAGTAGTTGACGGACCAGAAGTTGAGTATGATTACTACAACTTTGAGGCACTTAATATACCAGCTAACCACCCAGCTAAGGATGAACAGGATACATTCTACATCAATGATAAGATAGTACTCCGTACACAGACATCACCTGTTCAGGCAAGAGTTATGGAGAAGGGCAAGCTCCCTATCAGAATGATTTCTCCTGGACGTGTATACAGAGCAGATGAAGTTGATGCTACACATTCACCATGCTTCCATCAGGTAGAAGGTCTTGTAATTGATAAGGGAATTACATTTGCAGACCTTAAGGGAACTTTAGCAGAATTCGCTAAGGAGCTTTTCGGACCTGATACTAAAGTTAAATTCAGACCACATCATTTCCCATTCACTGAGCCTAGTGCCGAGATGGATGTAAGCTGTTTCAAATGTGGTGGTAAAGGATGCCGTTTCTGTAAGGGCGAGGGATGGATTGAAATCCTCGGCTGTGGAATGGTTCACCCACATGTATTCGAGCTTTGCGGAATTGATAAGGAAGAATATACAGGATTTGCCTTTGGTGTAGGACTTGAGAGAGTTGCTCTTCTTAAGTACGAAATCGACGACATGAGACTTCTTTATGAGAACGATATCAGATTCATAAAGCAGTTCTAATGACTGGAATAAGATAAAGTATATTTAAGGAGAATGACGATATGAATACATCATTAAATTGGATAAAAGCAATGGTTCCAGGTCTTGAGTGTACAGATCAGGAATTCAGAGATGCAATGACACTTTCAGGAACTAAGGTAGAGTGTTTCAATGCATATGACAAGAACCTTGATAAAATCGTAGTTGGACAGATTCTCTCAGTTGAGAAGCATCCTGATGCAGACAAGCTTGTAGTATGCCAGGTTAATGTTGGCAGCGAGAATGTCCAGATTGTAACAGGTGCACCTAATATCGAAGTGGGCTCAAGTGGACAGAAGGTTCCTGTAGTATTAGACGGAGGAAGAGTTGCCGGAGGACATGACGGTGGAGCACTTCCAGAAGATGGAATTAAGATTAAGAAGGGCAAGTTAAGAGGAGTAGAGTCATGTGGTATGATGTGCTCTATCGAGGAACTTGGTTCTTCAAGAGAATTCTTCCCGGATGCACCAGAGGGAGGAATATATATATTAGGAGATGATGCTGTTGTTGGTTCAAGTGCAGTAGAGTACTTAGGACTTGACGATACAGTATTTGAATATGAGATTACTAATAACCGTGTAGACTGCTACAGTGTTATCGGTATCGCAAGAGAGGCTGCAGCTACATTCAGAAAGCCTTTCAATCCACCAGTTGCTACTAAGACAGGTAACGATGAGGATGTTAACACAATGTTTTCAGTTGATATTGAAGCTAAGGAGCTTTGCTCAAGATATGTTGCAAGAGTTGTTAAGAATATCAGACTTGCTCCATCTCCAAAGTGGATGCAGCAGAGACTCATGACAGCAGGTATCAGACCAATCAATAACATCGTTGATATCACTAACTATGTTATGGAAGAATATGGCCAGCCAATGCACGCATATGATTATGATACTCTTGCAGGTCACAAGATTGTTGTAAGAACAGCAACTGAGGACGAAAAGTTCGTAACACTTGACGGACAGGAGAGAACTCTTGACGCACAGACACTTCTTATCTGTGATGGTGAGAAGCCGGTTGGTATCGCAGGTATCATGGGCGGCGAGAATTCAATGATTACTGATGATGTTCAGACAATGCTTTTCGAAGCAGCTACATTTGACGGAACTAACATCAGAAAGACAACTAAGAAGATTGGCTTAAGAACAGACGCTTCTGGTAAGTTCGAGAAGGGACTTGATCCAGAGAACGCAATGGAAGCTATTAACAGAGCTTGCCAGCTTATCGAAGAGCTTGACGCAGGTGATGTTGTAGGTGGTGCAGTTGATGTATATCCTAACCCTGTAACTAAGAAGAGACTTCCATTTGAGCCAGCTAAATACAACGCTTTACTTGGTACTAATGTATCAGAAGAAGATATGATTTCTTACTTCGAAAGACTTGAAGTTGAATATGATAAAGACTCTAATGAGCTTATTATTCCAACATTCAGACAGGATCTTAACAGAGATGCTGATATAGCAGAGGAAGTAGCGAGATTCTTCGGATATGACAACATTCCTACAACTCTTCCTAAGGGAGAGACAACAATGGGTAAGATTTCATTTGAGCAGAGCATTGAAGATGCAGCTTCTGAGGTTGCCCAGTTTACAGGATTCTCACAGGCTATGACATACTCATTCGAAAGCCCTAAGGTATTCGATAAGTTAAAGCTTCCTGCTGATTCTGTATACAGAAAGACAGTTGTAATCTCTAACCCATTAGGAGAGGATTTCTCAGTTATGAGAACACTTCCAATCCACGGAATGCTTACATCATTATCAACTAACTATAACAGAAGAAACAAGAATGTTAAGTTATATGAATTAGCTAAGGTTTACCTTGCAGCAGATGATGTTAACGAACTTCCAGATGAGAGAGTTGAATTCACACTCGGAGCTTTCGGTGGCGTTGATTTCTACTCAATGAAGGGTGTAATTGAAGAATTCCTTGAGAAGATTGGAATGAAGAAGAAGCCAACATATGATGCTAAGTCTGGTATCCCATTCTTACATCCAGGCCGTCAGGCTGATGTATATTACGCTGATAAGAAGATTGGTTACATCGGAGAACTTCATCCAGATGTTGCTGATACTTACTCAATCGGTGAGAGAACATATATTGTTGTTATTGATATTCCAACTGTTACCCAGATGGCAAGCTTTGATAAGAAGTTCACAGGAATTGCAAAGTTCCCAGCCGTAACAAGAGATATCAGTATGGTAATGCCTAAGGAACTTCCAGTTGGTGAAGTTGAGAAGATTATTGAGAAGCGCGGCGGCAAGATATTAGAGAGCTATAACCTCTTCGATATCTACGAAGGAAGCCAGATTAAGGAAGGCTTCAAGTCAGTTGCTTACTCAATCGCATTCAGAGCTAAGGACAGAACACTTGAGGACAAGGACATCACACCAGTAATGGAGAAGATATTCAAGGACCTTGAGGCTGACGGAATCGAGCTTAGAAAGTAATATGACCGTGTGAGCTATCGTAGCGGTTAATAAAGGGGCGGCGTGTGGCACCGCCCCTTTGCTGTAGTGTGCTGAGAAGCCGGAGAAGTGGATTGGACTTTAAGGTGGAGTGAGCCACAGAGGAAGTCCAAAACAGAGAAGTCGGAACAGCGAATTGGATTTTAGAGTAGTGTGAGCCACAGAAGAAGTCCAAAATGAAAAGGAGTAGTACATGGATTTACATGATTTTTATTATGATCTGCCAGAGGAACTTATTGCACAGGATCCTTTGTCTGACAGATCAAGTTCAAGACTTATGGTGCTTGATAAAGAAACAGGAGAAATTGAACATAAAATATTCAGAGATATCGTAGATTATCTTAAGCCGGGTGACTGCCTTGTTGTTAATGACACTAAGGTAATACCAGCAAGACTTATAGGTACTAAGGTTGATACAGGAGCTGCTATTGAAGTGCTTCTTCTTAAGAGACTTGAAGACAGACAGGATACATGGGAAGTTCTTGTTAAGCCGGGAAAGAAGGCTAAGGTTGGTGCTAAGATAAGTTTTGGCGAAGGCAAGCTTATAGGAGAGGTTATTGATATAGTTGAAGAAGGAAACAGACTTATCCAGTTCACATATGATGGAATATTTGAAGAGATTCTTGATGAACTCGGACAGATGCCACTTCCTCCATATATAACACATAAACTTGAAGATAAGAACAGATACCAGACAGTATATGCAAAGCATGAAGGTTCTGCAGCAGCACCTACTGCCGGATTACATTTTACAACAGAGCTTCTTGAAAAAATCAAGGCTATGGGAGTTAATATTGCGAGAGTAACACTTCATGTAGGCCTTGGAACATTCAGACCAGTTAAGGTAGAGAATATTCTTGATCATCATATGCATTCAGAATTCTATGTTGTTACACAGGAAGCTGCTGACATGATTAATAATACAAGAAAGAATGGTGGCAGAGTAATTGCTGTTGGAACGACAAGTACAAGAACGCTTGAGTCAGTTGCACTTGAAGATGGAACAATACCAGCTAAGAGTGGATGGACAGAGATATTCATATATCCGGGATATAAATTTAAGGCTATAGACTGTCTTATAACTAACTTCCATCTTCCGGAATCAACACTTGTTATGCTAGTATCGGCACTTGCTGGAAGAGAGCATGTGCTTCATGCATATGAAGTTGCTGTGCAGGAAAAATACAGATTTTTCAGCTTTGGAGATGCTATGTTTATTAAATAATTCGGTAAATAATTCAGAAAATATATTTGAACTTCTTAATGGTTAATGATATCATTAAATAGATTAAACAAACATGAACAGGTAAGAGGCTGCTCGCAATAGAGGCTAATCATGGTGAAGTTGAGAGAAGACAATCAAGAAGAACTGACGTTGATATTATTATTCCACGGTAATCATCCTTGATAATAAAGATCGTATAGAGGCGGTTGTTGAGATAATCAGAATGGAGAATCTTGGAGAGGCTGAGACTACCTATGGATGCAGATTCGTAGGGATTAGCGAGGAAGACCAGTTCAGGATTAAAGTGTACCAGCTTGTATATGAAAGCAATCACAATTAAATATCATGAGTAGCGCAGATGATCGCGGCTGCATTCGTGCAGGTGAGGAAAGTCCGGGCTTCATAGGGCAGGATGCCGGATAACGTCCGGTGGAGGCGACTCCAAGGCCAGTGCAACAGAAATATACCGCCATGGCGAAAGTTGTGGTAAGGGTGGAAAGGCAGAGTAAGAGACTACCGCATTGCTGGTAACAGCAGTGGCACATGTAAACCCCATCCGAAGCAAGACCAAACAAAAGCGTTACAAAGGCTGCCCGCCAAGCTTTAGGTAGGTCGCTTGAGCCTGCTGGTAACAGCAGGACTAGATAGATGATCGTCACAGCTATGCTGACATAACCCGGCTTATAGCGCTGCTCATTTTATTAAAATCCGGCTTAGACCGGATTTTTTGTTTTATTGATTTTTTATAGGACATAATATACAATGTGTATATATTATGAAGCTTAATTAAGAGGGTATTATGATTAAAAGAATCAAAATAGATAATTTCAAGTCACTTAATGATTTTACAATTGATTTAAAGCCGTTAACGGTAGTAGTTGGTAATAATGCAATGGGTAAAAGTTCGATTTTGCAGGCCATAGCATTTCTGGCTAATTGTACAGTAGATGATTTTGGAATAATTCTGGAACGCAGAAATTGGACAGTAAGCAATGTTAAATCACGAGTAGGAAATGCTAATAATTGTTACGAATGTGTGAGGGAAGAGAATATATTATATATCTCCGTTGGCAAGGCATATGCTTTGCTGGCGGAGTTTTTTGTTGTTCCGAAAAATGTTTTTGAAGGTGAAGTGGCAACTAAGGCATTTATGATTGATGAAGTAAGCGGTGTATTAAATAATATTGAATATTTTGCTATGAATTTTGCACACGGAGTTGCGGATGATTCTGTTGTTTATAGATCTTTGCATCAAAGTTACATTGATATAATGCAATTGCTATATTTTAATATATCTAATTTGAATAATTCATCTAGTGATAAATACTATTTAAATGCTATTGAATTATATAATAAATGGAAGATTCAGAAAGATAAAGATACTAATGAAAAAAAGATGATGGATATGACAAGAGAGGCAAAAAACAAAGGCACAATTGTAAACTGTAAGCAGTAAAATTAAGTTACAAAAGGTAGTAAACACCTAGTATGTAACTTAA
>CAVAPS010000006.1:0-85770 GCA_963590775.1 Desulfovibrio piger | reverse complement strand
TCAGGTTCATGGTACAATTATCAGTTTAGATATCGTTCCATGAATAATTCAGGTTTAATATACAGCTGTGAATATATGGACACTGGATATGGGAGACTATATCTGGTGTTCATTTTTATTTAGGACGTATTTTGTCATTAAATGTTGACTATACTAAATGCGTTGAGTATAATTTTTAAGGAAAGCAAAAAGAGGTAAAGTGCTTGAAATATAAAGCATAGGGGAGAAATGATTAAATATAAAAAGTTGTCAAAAAGAATGACAGTGTATGCAATGATATGTACTATTGGAATATCATCAGTATGCATGTCAGGATGAAATAAGAAAAGTAAAGAAACATATGAATCTGATAAAATTCAGACAGAGAGTGTAAGCAGTGAATCTGTTAATAATGAGAGTAAAAATGAAGATACACAGGCAGCAGTTAAAGGAGAACCGCCTGTAATCCATGGTATATCTGATAAGACATATTATATAGGCAGTAAAGTTTCATATATGACGGATGTGTATGCAACAGATTATTCTGGTAATGAGATTGATGTTGAAGTTGATAAATCACAGGTAGATACTTCTCAGCCGAGAAGCTATACAGTTTATTATAAAGCAGTTGATTCTGAGGGGAATGAGACTGTAGAAGAAGTTACATTTACAATTATTGAAGAAGAGACAAAGGCAGTTAATAATGGTAACAGTTATTCAACACTCGACAGCGTTGTAGCTGCAGTTCTTGATGATATAACAGACAGCTCTATGTCTAAAGGACAGAAAGCAAGGGCAATATATAAGTATGCTCATGCTAAGATTGGCTATGCCGGAAACAGTTATACTGATAGTTCAGAATGGCAGGATGAAGCATTTGCAGCATTAAAAGAGATTAAGAAGAACGGATATGTGGCAGGAGACTGCTTCACATATGCATCAGTTGACAGAGCACTTCTTGAAGGAATGGGAGCAGAGTGTATCTGGGTTGATAATCAGGGGGCAAGGTCTGGAGATCATAGCTGGCTGTTATGCAATCTTGGAACAGGATGGTATCACTTTGATTCGACGAGAATGTATGATGGCTTTGAATGTTTCATGCTTACAGATTCACAGGTGCAGGATTACATTAACAGAGGTAATTCAATATACAGAAGAGATTTATCTGCATATCCACAGACTCCTTCACAAGAGTTTTCATATTAGGAGGAGCGGGATTAATGTTATTTACATCTTATCAGTTTGTTATATTTGTGCTTGTGGCACTGATTCTGTACTATGCACTGCCAAAGCGTATTCAGTGGGTAGTACTGTTATGCATGAATGTACTGTTTTATGTGTATGCAGGATTAAGCGGAGTAATATTCATAGTTATAACCATAATGACGACATATGCAGGGGCAGTGCTTATATGCAGAGAGAAAGACAGAACAGCAGGATATCTTAAAGAACACAAAGATGATATATCCAAAGAAGAGAAGAAAAAGTTAAAGACTGTATCATTAAGAAAGCAGAAAATGTTTCTTGCAGCCGTTCTGATTATTAATTTTGGAATACTTGCCGTTCTTAAATACACTAACATGTTAATAGTGACATTTACAACATTTAGCACGGTTGATTTCATACTTCCAATGGGAATATCATTCTATACATTCCAGTCTACAGGATATATGATTGATGTGTATCGAGGTACGGCTGAGGCAGAGAAGAATCCATTCAGATATGCATTATTTGTGTCATTTTTTCCACAGCTTGTACAGGGACCTATCAGCAGATGGAACGACTTGAAAAAAGGTCTGTTTGAACAGCATGATTTTGCGTGGGTTAATATACAGTATGGTTTTGAGAGAATACTGTGGGGATATTTTAAGAAGATGGTAATCGCAGACAGGGCAGCGATTGGACTTGCAGCGATACAGTCAGATGTTTCAGTGTACTATGGGGCATATGCATTTGTTGGAATGCTGCTGTATGCAATTGACCTGTATGCAGATTTCACAGGTGGTATAGATATTACAATCGGTGTTGCACAGATGTTTGGAATTACTCTTCCAGAGAATTTCAGAAGACCGTTCTTTTCAAAGAGTATTGCTGAATACTGGAGAAGATGGCACATTACGCTGTGTGCATGGTTTAAGGACTATCTTTTCTATCCATTATCAATGTCTAAGTGGATGAATAAGGTATCAAAATGGCTTAAGAAGCATATAGGAAAGCCGGTTGGTTCAAGATTTCCAGTATATTTTTCAAGCCTTACAGTGTGGTTTGTGACAGGTATATGGCATGGAGCGAGCTGGAATTTCGTAGTGTGGGGACTTCTGAATAGTATTATTATGCTTGTTTCACAGGAACTTAAGCCATTATATGAGAAGGCAGATAACAGATTAGGTTATAGAAAGTTAAAGTACTACAAAGTATTTGAGATAGTAAGAACAACTGCTATTGTATGCTGTCTGCAGATGCTTGATTATTATAGAGATATTGCAGAGGCATTCCGTATGTTTTTCTCAATGTTTACTTGCGGCAATTATGCAGCTGTGTTCACTAAGGGAATGTGGAATATAGGCTTATCAGCAGCTGATTATATAGTTCTTCTTGCAGGCGTGGTTATAATGTTTGCTGTAAGCCTGCTTGAGAGAAAATGTCCGGTAAGAGAGCAGTTAGCGCAGAAGAATTATATTATAAGATATACAGTTTTTCTTGTGATTTTTCTGATGATAGCTGTATTTGGAATCTATGGAATTGGATATGAGACAAGCCAGTTTATATATAATCAGTTTTAGAAAGCATTTTCTAAGGAATGGAGATAATTTTGAGAAAGAAGATATGTACAGGTATTGCAGTTATCATAATACCGATAGTATGTCTGTATCTTTTACAGTGTCTGTTAGTTCCTAAATATGCATCAGATATTAAAGAAGGTGCAATGATTAAGGAATATTATAACAGCGAAAAGAATCATGATGTACTTATACTTGGTGACTGTGAAGTATATGAGAATATATCCACTGTTACAATGTGGGAGAATTACGGAATATCAAGTTATATACGTGGAAGCGCTGAACAGCTTATATGGCAGTCCTATTATCTTTTAGAGGATACTCTTAAGTATGAGAAACCTCAGGTCGTAATTGTAAATGTGCTTGCTATGACGGAAAGCGAGGCAAAGAGCGAAGCTTATAACAGAATGACATTAGATGGTATGAAGTTTTCAAAGTACAAGATGGCATCTATCAAGGCGTCAATGACGGCAGATGAGAGTATGGTCAGTTATATATTCCCACTGCTTAGATATCATTCAAGATGGAGTGAATTGTCATCAGAAGATTTCAGATATATGTGGAAAACACCATCAGTCACAACTAACGGTTATCTTATGCAGAAGGGTGTAAGACCGGTTACAACTATACCGAAAGCTGCAGCTCTTGCTAATTACACATTCAGTGATAAGAATATGGAATATCTTGATAAGATATATTCATTATGCAAGGATAACGGTATTAATCTTGTGCTTATGAAAGCACCGAGTGTATATCCTCATTGGTATGATGAATGGGACAAGCAGGTAAGTGATTATGCAGATGAGCATGGAATATTGTATCTTAATACAATTAACGAGGCTGGGAATATAGGTATAGACTATACTACCGATACATTTGATTATGGACAGCATCTTAATGTTGAAGGAGCTGAGAAGCTGTCATTATATCTTGGGGAACAGCTTGTGAAGAATTTTGGACTTACCGACCACAGGCAGGATGAATCATATAAGAATGTATGGCAGACAATAGTTGATAAATATTATGAAGAAAAGCAGGGAGATTAATTATGAGAAAGAAGAGTTTAATGTTAGCTGCAGTACTTGCAGCAGGAGTAATGATGGCAGCATGTGGTAATGCATCAACACTGCCAGATAACAGTCAGGATAAGCCGGTTGCGTCACAGCAGACTGAAAGTAAGTATTCATTTGAATTAAAGGGCGTAGAATTAAAGACAGATGGCGACCTGTCAGAATATACATCTAAGCTTGGCGAGCCTTCTGGTGGTTACTATGAGGCTAAAAGCTGTGCATTTGAAGGAATGGACAAATTCTATTATTACGACAGCGTGACATTACAGGGATATCAGAAGGACGGTAAGGATAAGCTTTATTCTATAACACTTATGGATGATGCTGTTAAGACTAAAGAAGGTGTGCGTATCGGAGATAAGAAAGATAAGGTTGTATCAGCATATGGAAGTGATTATACAGAGGCAGACGGACAGCTTCAGTATGAATCAGGTAATACAAAGCTTGCATTTGTTGTGAAGGATGATGAGGTACAGAGCATAATATACAGCGTTAAATAATTGATTAGTAATTAATCCCACCAGATTAGAAGATTCTGTCTGGTGGGATTGTTGTATGCCCTGTGGAGCATATTTATGCGTATACAATGTAGGTGCTGTAGCGGAATTTACGGAGCTTCTGTTCCATTTTGATAGCGTTGGAAAGCTGTCTGAAAGCACCAACTTGTACTTTGTAATAGTCATCTTCATATATGATAAATGCAGGAAAGCCCTCGACAAGCAGAGAATTAAGCATGCGGTCTGCGTTATCTTTATTGCGGTAGGCACCGACCTGTACACGGTAAAGAGGTTCAGGAGTCATATCTTCGTCACAGCCACATGAAGGTCTGGATGGTGGAGCAGGCTTTTTCTCCCGTGCTGCCGGAATGATTTCAGTGGATTCGGCAGAATCTGATTTTACAGATGAAACTTCGTTTGAGGAGGCTCTTGTTGTATTATTGTCTGTTTTTGGTGTTATGCCGAGAGTCTTAAGAATACCATCCGCGATACCATTTGCAATCTGGTTAAAGTTCTTGTCAAATGTTTCATTATCCTTATCGTTGTTAATAAATCCGGCTTCTACAAGAACTGCAGGCATTCTTGTGCGCTTGAGTACAACGAGGTTAGGACGCTCAGTAATTCCAAGATTCTTAAAGCCAGCCTTTTCAAGCTCAGAATTGATATTGGCAGCCATCTGTGATTTGATACCGGAATTATTGTATACAAGTGTCTCTACGCCTGTGTACTGGTTAGGTGTAGGAGATGAATTTCTGTGGATAGAAACGAAATAATCAGCCTTGGCATTATTGGCATCAGTCGCCTTTTTAAAAGGTGTCTCATATTCATCTGTAGTACGGGTATACACAACGTCAATGCCATTCTTTTCTAATATATCACCGACGGCAAGAGCAAGCTTTAAGTTGTCATCCTTCTCAGCTCTGCCATTATATGTTGCACCATAGTCGCTTCCGCCATGTCCGGCATCTATAGCAATCTTATATTGAGCCATAATTACTCCGATAATATTAATCATATTATTGTATGCAAAAGACATATTCGGCGTACCTGTCACATATACTTATCTTAAGATGAAAAAGAGGACAGATTATGAACGTTGGATATGTACATACATTTGAAGTGCCAGAAAATAATATTGATAAAGGCCGTCTTAAGGTAAGCGTTGTTGATGAAGAAAATGTGCCGATTAAAGGTGCAACTGTAAGACTGTCGTATACAGGAAATCCTGATAATATAATAGGGGAAAGCGGCACGGATGAAGAAGGAATAAGTATATTTAATGATTTAAGAACGCCGCCAATTGAGTATAGTATGGAACCGGGTAACAGGCAGCCATTCTCAGAGTATGACATAGCTGTAAGTGCACCTGGATATAGTAATGTAAATATATCTGGAAGTGACATGTTTTCCGGGGAGGTAAGCCTTCAGAATGTGAGAATGTTCACAAGAGATAATGCACAGGACAATATAGTCATACCTGTGAATACATTGTATGGAGATTTTCCGCCTAAGATAGATGAGGCGGAGATAAAGCCTATGGGACAGTCAGGCGAAATCGTTCTTGACAGGGTTGTAGTGCCTGAAATTGTGGTTGTACATGACGGACCACCAAGAGATTCCGGTGCAGATAATTACTATGTGACCTATAAGGATTATATTAAAAATGTAGCAAGCTCGGAGATATACTCGACATGGCCTAGGCAGACAATTGAAGCAAATGTGCTTGCTATTATGTCATTTACATTAAATCGTGTATATACTGAATGGTACAGGAACCAGTTCTATGATTTTACGATAACTTCATCTACAGCATATGACCAGAAATGGGTTAATGGAAGAAATGTATTCGAGAGTATATCACAGGTGGTTGACGATATATTTGACAATTACATATCAAGACCTAATGTTAAACAGCCAATTCTTACGCAGTATTGTGACGGAAAGAGAGTAACCTGTCCTAACAGGCTATCGCAGTGGGGAAGCAAGTATCTTGGAGACCAGAATTATTCATCAATCGAGATATTAAGATATTATTATGGTCAGGATGTATATATTAATGCAGCAGAGCAGATAAGCGGAATCCCTTATTCATGGCCTGGAACTAATCTTGATATAGGCTCATCAGGGCAGAAGGTAAGACAGTTACAGGAGCAGCTTAATCTTATAGGGGAGTATTATAATTCTATCCCTGTTCTTAGTACTGATGGAATATATGGTGAGCAGACGGCAGCAGCAGTTAAGGCATTTCAGAAAATATTCAATCTGCCACAGTCAGGAATAACAGATTTTCCAACATGGTTCACAGTATCAGAAAAATATGTTGCGCTTGCCGGGCTGGCAGAGTTGTAGATATGTATGGCTGTCACATTAGTGGCAGCCTTTTTTGCGAGAAGAATCTATACAGCCTGACCAAGACAAGTCTTGATGTCATCATCAGGATTGCTTATAAGCCTTAACTGGAAAGTATCGACAAGATACTGTAATACATTAGGGCTTAAGAAAGCAGGAAGTGTAGGTCCAAGATAAATGTTCTTAATGCCAAGGCTTAACAGTGCAAGCAGGTCAGCTACAGCCTTCTGCTCATACCATGAAACAATTAAAGATAATGGAAGTCCATTGACATCTGTTTCAAATGCATCAGCAAGTGCATTGGCAATAAGGATTGCAGAATATACATCATTACACTGGCCGATATCAAGAAGTCGTGGAAGTCCGGCAACAGTACCGAAGTCCAGCTTGTTGAAGCGGTATTTGCCGCATGCGAGTGTAAGAATCATACAGTCATCAGGAACCATCGTCGCAAAATCAGTAAAATAACTTCTTCCCGGTCTTGCACCATCACAGCCTCCAATCAGGAAGAAATGCCTTATCTGCTTGGATTTAACAGCTTCTACAAGTTCTCCTGCATGAGAAAGTGCAGCCTCATGTCCGAAGCCTACAAGAATTTCTTTAATCTCCTGATCTTCGGTAAAGCCTCCAAGTTCAAGAGACTGCTTTATGATTTCAGAGAAGTCTTTTTCACCGTCAGGTTTCTTTTCAATATATTTGATACCGTCCCAGCCTACGACATTAGTAGAATATATGCGGTCTTTATAAGTGTCTCTCGGACGCATAAGACAGTTGGTTGTCATAAGGATACATCCGGGAAGATTGTCAAACTGTTTCTGCTGGTCCTGCCATGCACCGCCGAAATTACCTACAAGATGACTGTATTTCTTAAGCCCCTCATAGCCGTGGGAAGGAAGCATTTCCCCGTGTGTATATATATTAATGCCGAGTCCTTCTGTCTGCTTTAAAAGCATTTCAAGGTCTTTAAGGTTATGTCCTGAAACAATTATAAATGGACCTTTCTTAATGTGAACATTAACTGTGTGAGGTGATGGATTACCATAAATTGTAGTATTAGCCTCATCAAGCTTTTTCATAATTTCGATGGCCATATCGCCTGTTTTAAGTGTGAGGCGGATAAGCTCCTCAACAGTAAGAGTATTATCTGTGATTGCTTCGAGTGCAGTAATATAGAAGTTATCAACATTATCACTGTAATATGAAAGCTCCCGTGCCTGATGTCCGTATGCACTTATGCCTTTAAGACCATAAAGAATTGTCTGTCGTAATGAACGGATATCCGGGTCTAGAGCCTTATCATACATTATGCCTGCCATTGGCGCGTCACGAAGCATGTCTGCTTTAGTTTCAGGCAGTTCATAGGTAGCAGAGGGAGTGACATACTCGGTTGTACCTATCATATTCTTAAGGTTATTCTTGATATCTTGGGATTGTTTAAGAAGGCGGACATGGTCGTCTACATTGAAATTAACATTAGTAAGAGTAGTAAAGAGACAGTTCTCAATAAAGCTTACAATGCTTTTATCGACATTGAGTCCTGAATCAATAAGATGCTTTGCGTAAAAGCTGATTCCTTTTAACTGGTAAATAAGTAAATCCTGAAGGTTGGCTATCTCAGGTGTTTTTCCACATACACCAATTTTGGTACAGCCTTTTCCTCCGGCAGTCTGTTCACACTGGTAACAGAACATATCATATCCCAGGTCCATATTATTACTCATAGAATCCTCCTTTTTAAATGTGAATCATAGTAATAATTATGAGCCTGAAATATGAAGTTTATACAGCCGGTATAGATTATTTCTTTCGTGAACCGTATATTTCATGAACTTTGGATTCAAGATCAGCTATTCGTGATTCCTGTTCTGCTTTGTACTGCTCATATTCTTCATTGGCAATCTCTGAAAGTGTCTCTTCATTCTCAAGAGCCTCGAATGCCTGAGAAAGAGTATAAGAATTAATAGAGCCTTCGCTGATTTTGCTGCTTAATTCTTCGAGAAAGCCTGTTATAGTAGAATCATCGATAGTTCCATCCAGCATATCTGCAAAATCAAATATCATCACGGCATCTGTATTAGTCGATATAGCCTGATTAATTAGATAGGTAAAAGCATTTGATGAATGGATAAAGCTGTAGGAAATGTACAACATTCCATTAGAAGCGATCCCTGATGCAAATGTTTCGTTATAGCAGACAAGATGGCTGTAATCATTATCAAGCAATGATTTACGGGCTTCATCTGTATCATATGTATGTCTTAAGAAAAATGTATCTTCAAGATTATAATTGCCTTTAGCAAGGTTATTGCGAACCTTTATTGCAGATGCGAGAATATCTTCATTGAAAGTCATGCCTGAAAGCAGAATGTCGTAACCGTTATTCTGTGACTTTCTTATTATAGAGTCCAGTTCTTTGCTGTCCATTGAACAGTCAGCAATTATTGTTGGCGTGAAATCATAACCAGCCATAAGTTCTTTGATTGTATCAATGTCATCTGCAGATGCAGGAACGAATGCAAGAGTAGCACCTGCATTGGAGTTATCTGAGCTGCCAAGCTTCTGCTTTCTTGACTGAAGTTCTGCATATATATCGTTGATTTCATCCTGATAAGGAGCAGCTTCTTTTTCAAGATTATTAAGCATGTTCTGATTCTGTCTCTGTCTTCTGACTGCGAAAAATGTGCAGACACAGAGAACACATACTGCTATAGCAATTATAATTCTATATATTTTCTTCATTGTTATATGCTCCATTCATTAGTTTATAAAAAAGTGTATCTTAAGGTGTTGATATTGTCAATGTATAGCACATGCAGGCGGCAACAGATTCAGACTAAAGCCGGCGGAAGCAGTCATATCAGCAAGAAGAACAGGAACTACAGCAACATGGGATCAGCTGAATAAATATTTCGGACTTATGCAGATGCCGATTGTTACTTCAAGATACTGGAATATGGTTCATGGGACTAATCCTGATGAAGTAAGACAGGATCTGGAAGGAATGCAGGTTATGTAGGTTCTTGGTGAGAATATGGCTTTCTTTATTAATTGCAAGAATGTAGCCGTGAAGATGGGAATTGAGATGCCTGAATCAAAGAATTTTGTGTTTACGAATTTTATACATTAAAATGAGCGTAAAGCCAGTATTTTGCTGGCTTTATATTTTTTTAATAATTTCATTAGCACTCACCTCTTGACAGTGCTAACAATAAGATGTATAACATCAATTGTAAGAGGAAAACAATAGATAAACAGTGAAGTTAGGCTTCATTGTAACAGAAGGAGGTAATCGTATGAACATTAATAAGTTTACACAGAAGTCTGTTGAGGCTGTTAACCAGTGCGAGAAGATTGCCTACGATTATGGTAATCAGGAGATTGACCAGGAACATTTTCTGTACAGTCTCATGACCATAGAAGATAGTCTTATCGCGAGCCTGATAGAGAAGATGGGAATTGATAAGGAAACATTTATTAAGAATATTGAGACACTGCTTAGCCAGAAGAATAAGGTTTCTGGAAATGTGCAGCTTTATGTAAGTAGTTCGCTTAATAAGGTTTTAGTAAATGCTGAGGATGAAGCCAAGAGAATGGGAGATGCATATATTTCTGTTGAACATCTTATGCTTGCAATGATTGCGTCACCTAACAAGGATATCAAGCAGCTTTTTAAGACATATGGAATTAACAGGGAGTCATTCCTGTCAGCACTTGCCACTGTAAGAGGTAACCAGAGTGTTACATCAGATAATCCGGAGGCAACCTATGACACGCTTAGCAAATATGCTTCAGATCTGGTGGAAAAAGCTAAGGAAGGAAAGCTTGATCCGGTTATCGGCAGAGATAATGAAATCAGAAATGTAATAAGAATCCTTTCTCGTAAGACGAAGAATAATCCGGTTCTTATTGGTGAGCCTGGTGTTGGTAAAACAGCAGTTGTTGAAGGACTTGCACAGAGAATTGTCAGGGGAGATGTTCCAGAAGGCTTAAAGGATAAGAAGCTTTTCGCACTGGATATGGGTGCACTTGTTGCAGGTGCCAAGTATCGTGGTGAATTTGAGGAAAGACTTAAGGCTGTGCTTGATGAGATCAAGAAATCTGAAGGTCAGATTATTCTGTTTATTGATGAGATTCACACTATTGTCGGTGCTGGTAAGACGGAAGGAGCCATGGACGCAGGTAATATGTTAAAGCCGATGCTTGCCCGTGGTGAACTTCATTGTATAGGTGCCACGACTCTTGATGAGCACAGAGAGTATATTGAGAAAGACCCGGCACTTGAAAGACGATTCCAGCCGGTTATGGTTGATGAACCTACAGTTGAGGATACTATCTCAATCCTTAGAGGCCTTAAGGATAGATACGAAGTGTTCCATGGAGTTAAGATTACAGATGGGGCACTTGTAAGTGCAGCTACTTTGTCAGACAGATACATTTCAGACAGATTCCTGCCAGATAAGGCTATCGACCTTGTAGATGAGGCATGTGCAATGATTAAGACTGAACTTGATTCAATGCCTGCAGAGCTTGATGAGAAGAGAAGAAAGATTATGCAGCTTGAGATTGAGGAGGCTGCCCTTAAGAAAGAGACAGATAACCTCAGTAAGGAAAGACTTGATGCATTACAGAAGGAATTATCTGAATTAAGGTCTGATTTCAATATCCAGAAAGCTAAATGGGACAGCGAGAAATCTTCTGTTGACCAGGTAAGTAAGTTAAAGGAAGAGATTGACCAGATTAATACCCAGATAGCACAGGCTAAGAGAGAATATGATCTTAATAAGGCAGCAGAACTTCAGTATGGCAGGCTTCCACAGGCACAGAAGGCTCTGGAAGAAGCTGAGAAGAAATCAAGTAACAGAGACATGAGCCTTGTTCATGAAAGTGTTACTGAGGAAGAAATCGCCAAGATTATATCAAGATGGACTGGTATTCCGGTTAGCAAGTTAAGTGAGTCTGAAAGACAGAAAACTCTTAATCTTGATGAACAGCTTCACAAGAGAGTTATCGGTCAGGATGAAGGTGTTACTAAGGTAACAGAAGCAATTATAAGATCTAAGGCTGGTATTAAAGATCCGACTAAGCCAATTGGTTCATTCCTGTTCTTAGGACCTACAGGTGTAGGTAAGACAGAGCTTGCAAAGGCACTGGCTGAGAGCCTGTTTGATGATGAATCTAATATAGTAAGACTTGATATGTCCGAGTACATGGAGAAGTATTCAGTATCCAGACTTATCGGAGCACCTCCAGGATATGTAGGCTATGATGAAGGCGGACAGCTTACAGAAGCTGTAAGAAGAAAACCATATTCAGTTGTTCTTTTTGATGAGGTTGAGAAGGCACATCCAGATGTATTTAATGTTCTTTTACAGGTGCTTGACGATGGCAGAATCACTGACTCACAGGGAAGAACTGTAGATTTTAAGAATACTATAATTATAATGACTAGTAATATAGGCTCTTCATATCTGCTTGAAGGTATCAACCCGGATGGTTCAATTAAGCCGGAGGCAGAGGAAGCTGTTATGGGTGATTTAAAGAATCATTTCAGACCTGAATTCCTTAACCGTCTTGATGAGATAATTATGTTCAAGCCACTTACTAAGGATAATATCAGCAATATTATCAATCTTCTTGTTGCAGATGTAAATAAGAGACTTGCAGATAAGGAGCTTGAGATTGTTCTTACAGATGCAGCGAAGAATTTCATTGTTGAGAATGGATTTGACCCAATGTATGGTGCAAGACCGCTTAAGAGATATGTCCAGAAGACAGTTGAGACGCTGGCAGCCAAGTTAATACTTGCAGGTAATATCAATACAGGTGATGATATTGTTATCGACCTTGTAGATGGAAAGCTGACAGCCATAGCAGCTGCAAGACAGAAATAAGCTGGTCTGGTAATACGATAAAGAATTGAATGAGGCAGGTGTAATGTGTAGAGTGAATCTATACGTTACACCTGCTTTTTTATATCCTGAATTATTAAAAGTATCAGCTTTCGTATGCAGATTGTTGGGAAAAACCTACTAATGGCAGAGTAATATGCAACATAGTAGGCTTTTTAATTGGAAGATAGATGATGTAAAAGTTGAAAGACCTACTAAACTGTTGGAAAATTCAAGGTTTAGTAGGTGTTTTGATTATAATTTTGATTTTGTTTTACCAAGATTCGTTGGATAAGCTAAAAAAGACCTACTAGATTTACATATGGGCAGTCTCTAGTAGGTCTCGCATTTTCTGACTAAACAAACTGGTTCTTTTCGCTATTATATTCGTAATTAATTGTCTTTAACTTATCAGTTATCTCTTCCTCAGAAACCATATAAGATTTGCACAGTTCCTCTAATGTATTGTGATTGTCACGAAGCTGTGTATTGACAAAGCTTAAAAGCATAACAGGGTCTTTAGGCATAGAAAAAATCCTCCTTTTATTAAGTGATGGGAAATAGGATATACGGTATTGATAGCAGTCCCAAACATCATGAATATTTTCCCATAATAAGCATATTCTGTAAATGTAAGGCTTGTATATAAAATTGTATTAAATTAAATACATTTATGGTTGCACGAAAATGATTGCTATGTTATAATTTTAACAAGCCAAGAGATGGACAAATTGAATAACTGAATATTAAACTATGGAGGTTTTGTTATGGGTAAGAAATGGGTGTATTTATTCACAGAGGGTAACGCAGATATGCGTGAGCTTCTTGGTGGTAAAGGTGCTAACCTGGCAGAGATGACTAATATTGGTCTTCCTGTACCTCAGGGATTCACAATTACAACAGAAGCTTGTACCCAGTATTACGAGGATGGTAGAGAGATCAATGATGAGATCATGGGACAGATTAACGAACATATCGAGAAGATGGAACAGATTACAGGCAAGAAGTTTGGAGATATGGAGAATCCGCTTTTAGTTTCTGTTCGTTCTGGAGCAAGAGCTTCAATGCCAGGTATGATGGATACTATTCTTAATCTTGGACTTAATGAGGATGTTGTTAATGTTATTGCACAGAAGTCTGGCAATCCAAGATGGGCATGGGACTGCTACAGAAGATTCATTCAGATGTATTCAGATGTTGTTATGGAAGTTGGTAAGAAATATTTTGAAGAGCTTATCGACAAGATGAAGGATGAGAGAGGGGTTAAGCTTGATGTAGAGCTTACAGCAGATGATCTTAAGGAACTTGCAACACAGTTTAAGGCTGAATATAAGTCTAAGATAGGCAAGGATTTCCCAGATGATCCTAAGGAACAGTTATATGGAGCTATTAAGGCTGTATTCCGTTCATGGGACAATCCAAGAGCTAATGTATATAGAAGAGACAATGATATTCCTTATTCTTGGGGAACAGCAGTTAATGTACAGTCTATGGCATTTGGTAATATGGGAGATGACTGTGGAACTGGTGTTGCATTTACAAGAGATCCTGCTACAGGTGCTAAAGGACTTTTTGGAGAATTCCTTACTAATGCACAGGGTGAAGATGTTGTTGCTGGTGTAAGAACTCCAATGCATATCCAGGAGATGAGCGAGAAGTTCCCAGAAGCATTTGAACAGTTCAAGAAGGTGTGTGTAACTCTGGAAGAACATTACAGAGATATGCAGGATATGGAATTTACAGTTGAACATGGCAAACTGTTCATGTTACAGACTCGTAATGGTAAGAGAACAGCACAGGCTGCATTAAAGATTGCCTGTGACCTTGTAGATGAGGGCATGAGAACTGAGAAGGAAGCAGTTGCAATGATAGATCCCCGTAATCTTGATACACTTCTTCATCCACAGTTTGATGCTGCTGCACTTAAGGCTGCAACACCTGCAGGAAGAGGTCTTGGAGCATCTCCTGGTGCTGCCTGCGGTAAGATTGTATTCTCAGCAGAGGATGCTGAAGCATGGAATGCAAGAGGAGAAAAGGTTGTTCTTGTAAGACTTGAGACTTCACCGGAAGATATTACAGGTATGAAGGCTTCACAGGGTATTCTTACTGTAAGAGGTGGTATGACAAGCCATGCAGCCGTAGTTGCAAGAGGAATGGGTACATGCTGTGTATCAGGATGTGGTGACATTGCAATGGACGAGGCTAACAAGAAGTTTACACTTGCTGGCAAGGAATACCATGAGGGAGATTATATCTCTATTGATGGTACAACAGGTAATATATATGATGGACAGATTCCTACAGTTGATGCCAAGATTGCAGGAGAGTTCGGAAGAGTTATGGAGTGGGCTGATAAGTATAGAAAGTTAAAGGTTCGTACTAATGCTGATACTCCTAAGGATGCCAAGAAAGCAAGAGAGCTTGGAGCAGAGGGTATTGGTCTTTGCCGTACTGAGCATATGTTCTTTGAAGAGGACAGAATTGCAGCATTCAGAGAGATGATATGCTCTGATACCGTAGAAGAAAGAGAAGCAGCACTTGATAAGATTCTTCCATATCAGCAGGGAGACTTCGAAGCACTTTATGAGGCTCTTGAGGGTAATCCGGTAACTATAAGATTTCTTGATCCACCTCTTCATGAATTCGTTCCTACAGAGGAAGAGGATATTAAGAAGTTAGCAGATGCACAGGGCAAGTCAGTAGAGACTATCAAGACTATTATTGCAGGTCTTCATGAATTTAATCCAATGATGGGACACAGAGGCTGCCGTCTTGCAGTGACATATCCAGAGATTGCCAAGATGCAGACAAGAGCTGTAATAAGGGCTGCAATAAATGTTAAGAAGACACATCCTGACTGGAATGTTAAGCCTGAGATTATGATTCCACTTATCTGTGAGGTTAAGGAATTAAAGTATGTTAAGAAAATTGTTGTTGAGACAGCAGACGAGGAGATTAAGGCTTCAGGAATTGACCTTGAATATGAGGTTGGTACTATGATTGAGATTCCAAGAGCAGCACTTACTGCGGATGAGATAGCTAAGGAAGCTGATTTCTTCTGCTTCGGTACTAACGACCTTACACAGATGACATTCGGTTTCTCAAGAGATGATGCAGGCAAGTTCCTTAATGCATACTACGAATCTAAGATATTTGAGAATGATCCATTTGCAAAACTTGACCAGAATGGTGTAGGTAAACTTATGGAGATGACAATAAAGCTTGGAAGACCGGTTAATCCGAATCTTCACATAGGCATCTGCGGAGAGCATGGTGGAGATCCTTCATCAGTTGCATTCTGCCACAAGATTGGTCTTGATTATGTAAGCTGCTCACCATTCAGAGTACCTATTGCAAGACTTGCAGCAGCACAGGCTGCTATTGCGGAAGAGAAATAATCCAATTTCTGACCATAACACGAGTTTCGGGGCATGGAAGGCGAAAGTCTTTCATGCCCCGAAATGTTTTATAATGAACTAGAAAAATGAATATGAAAAGGAATAATTTCTCATTGCCCTAAATCCTAATATGTTCTATAATAATATGAAAATAATAATCGATTGGAGCGTATTATGGAACAAAAGAAAATGGAACCTATTCGCGATGCCAGAAAACTTGGTAAAGCAAAGATGCTAATTCTTGGTATTCAGCATATGTTTGCCATGTTTGGCGCAACTATCCTTGTACCTATTCTGGTATCAGGATATTTTCAGGCTGCCTGCGGTGAGGAACTTACCAGAGGTCTGTCTGTATCAGTAACACTTTTCTGTGCAGGTTTTGGTACATTGATATTCCACCTGTGTACTAAATTCAAAGTACCTGCATTCTTAGGATCTTCCTTCGCATTTCTTGGTGGATTCTACACAGTAGCCAATCTTGACAGCAGTATGTATGCAACAATGTCAGCTAATGATAAGGCCGCTTATGCATGCGGTGGTATATTCGTTGCCGGAATGCTTTACTTCGTACTTGCACTTATAATCAAGCTTGTCGGAGTTAACAGAGTTATGAAATTTCTTCCACCTGTAGTTACAGGACCTATCATTATCTGTATCGGTCTTTCACTTGCAGGTTCAGCTATTTCAAATGCTTCAACTAACTGGTTGCTTGCATTTGTTGCACTTGCTGTAATTATTATATTCAATATATGGGGCAAGGGACTTTTCAAGATTATTCCTATTCTCATGGGCGTAGTAATTTCATATGTGTTTGCACTTATTCTTAATGCATGCGGAGTACATAATCCTGATGGTTCAGCAATACTTAATTTCTCAGCAATATCTTCATCTGCATGGGTTGGAGTTCCTAACTTCCAGTTCATGAAGTTTGACCTTACAGCAATCCTTGTAATGGCACCTATTGCTATTGCAACAATGATGGAGCATATCGGAGATATGTCAGCTATTTCAGCTACAGTTGAAGAAAATTATTTATCAGATCCAGGACTTCACAGAACACTTATCGGTGATGGTGTTGCCACAGCATTTGCAGGAGCAATCGGTGGACCAGCTAATACTACATATGGTGAGAACACAGGAGTTCTTGAACTTTCTAAGGTATATGATCCAAGAGTAATCAGAATTGCAGCAGTATTTGCAATTATACTTTCATTCATACCTAAGTTTTCATCAATTATATCAACTATGCCAACAGCAATTATCGGTGGTGTATCATTCATGCTTTATGGTATGATTTCATCTATAGGTGTAAGAAATGTCGTTGAGAATAAGGTTGACCTTACTAAGTCAAGAAACCTTATTATTGCAGGTGTTATATTCGTATGTGGTTTAGGTTTCGGTGATGGACTTACATTCACAATCGGCGGAACATCTATAACACTTACAGCACTCGCAATCGCTGCTATAGCAGGTATTCTTCTTAACGCTATATTACCTGGCAATGATTATGAATTCGGCAAGAATCCATCAGGTGACAGCAGCCGTGGAGTTTATGTTATGAATACAGACTCTGAAAAAGAAGAATCAGAAGATGATAAGTAATATTAGAGTATAGATATCAGATTACAGTAGTAATTAACAATAAAATTTGGAGGTACTTTTATAATGATGGATTTTCAGAACGAAAAGAATGTAACTATATTTACACATCCACTTATCCAGCATAAGATTTCTATCCTTAGAGATAAGAAGACAGGAACTAATGAATTCAGAAAGCTTGTTGAAGAGATAGCCATGCTTGAAGGTTTTGAGGCTTTATCAGACCTTCCAACAGAAGATGTTGAGATTGAGACACCTATCGAGACATGCATGACTCCTATGATTTCAGGTCGTAAGCTTGCAATCGTTCCTATCTTAAGAGCTGGTCTTGGTATGGTTCCAGGTGTTCTTTCACTTGTACCAACAGCTAAGGTTGGTCATATCGGAATGTACCGTAACGAAGAGACACATGAGCCTGTACCTTATTACTGCAAGCTTCCTAATCCAATTGAGGAAAGAACAATTGTTGTAACAGATCCAATGCTTGCAACAGGTGGTTCAGCAGTAGATGCCATTGACCAGATTAAGAAGGTTGGTGGAAAGCAGATTAAGTTTATGTGTATCATAGCAGCTCCAGAGGGAGTTGAGAGACTTCATAAGGCACATCCTGATGTACAGATATATGTTGGACATCTTGACAGAGAACTTAATGCAGATGCTTATATCTGCCCGGGACTTGGTGATGCAGGAGACAGAATCTTCGGTACTAAGTAATTACAGTATGTCAGTTAATTATTATTAAGAATTATAACAGTATATTAATGCGGCTCCCGACGGGAGCCGTTTTTGTGACTTATATTTATAGAATTAAGGAGAGATAGATGAGCAGAGCGGAGAATAGAAAGAATTTTTCTAAATATGTATCACAGAATATCCTTGGAATGATAGGATTTTCATGCTATGTTCTTGCTGACTCATATTTTATATCTGTAGCAAAGGGAGCAGACGGACTTACTGCATTGAATCTTGTTATGCCGTTATACAGCATAATATTCTCAATCGGTGAAATGATTGGTGTAGGTTCAGCTATAAGGTATGCAATTGGAAAGATTAAGAAAGATGCAGATGCTGACAGATATTTCTGGAATGCGTTAATATGGTGCATTATGATAAGTGTAATATTTGTTCTTGCAGGCATATTCTTTTCGGCAGATATTATGCGGATTCTTGGCGCTGACGAGCATATTATATCGGTTGGTAATAATTATACTAAGATATTCATGTGCTTTGCACCGATGTTTATGTGCAATTATGTAACCAATGCATTTGTAAGAAATGATGGAGCACCGGGAATTGCCATGAGTGCTACACTTTTCAGCAGTCTGTTTAATATTGTATTTGATTATATTCTTATGTTTCCTATGAATCTGGGAATGGAAGGTGCAGCACTTGCGACAGCACTTTCGCCTATTATAGGAATGGGAATATGCTGTATACATTTCTTCTCCAAGAAAAGCAGCGTTAAGCTGGTTATGTGCAGACCATCTGTTAAGAGACTTGTGGCAGGAAGCCAGCTCGGAGTATCAGCATTTGTAGGAGAGATGTCGTCAGCAGTTATCACACTTGCTTTTAATTTCGTAATTCTTAAGCTGACCGGTAATGTAGGAGTCGCAGCATATGGAGTTGTGGCTAATATTGCGATTGTCACAACCGCGGTATTTAACGGTGTTGCACAGGGAAGCCAGCCGCTTATAAGCAGCTGCTTTGGTAAGGGTGACAAGGCTGGATGCGCACAGTTAAAACGTATGGGTTATATAACAGCTTTTGTCCTTGCAGCAGTTATGTATAGTGTACTGTTTATATTTGCAGGGAAGTTTGTTGCTGTATTTAACAGTGAAGGTTCAGAAATGTTAAGAATATATGCAACGGATGGCGTTAAGTTATACTTTATTGGAATATTCTTTGCAGGAATCAATATTGTAGGCGGTGGCGCATTCAGTGCTACTGAAGATGCTGTTAAAGCAGCGGTTGTTTCTGTGGCAAGAGGATTTGTCCTTATTGTAGGCACAGTTTTTGTTATGTCGGCATTTTTTGGCATGACAGGAGTGTGGCTTGCGTATGCTGTTGCCGAGGGTCTTACAACATTTATAATGCTTATAATGGTGCTTAGTGAGAAAAAAAGGAAAAAGGTTGTTGTTTTGTCATAAGTGTGATAGAATATTTGCGGACAAAATTATCCTCAGGATTGAGGGAATATGAAAGGAGTCTATATTATTATGAGCAATATTGCAGACAAATTTGAAGAACTTGGAGTAATTCCAGTAGTAGTATTGAATGATGCTAAAGATGCACTTCCATTAGCTAAGGCTTTAGTTGAGGGTGGTCTTCCATGTGCAGAGGTTACATTCCGTACAGCAGCAGCTGAGGAATCTATCCGTCTTATGCATGAAGCATATCCAGATATGGTACTTGCAGCAGGTACAGTACTTACAACAGAGCAGGTTGACAGAGCTGTAGCAGCTGGTGCTTCAGTTATCGTAAGCCCAGGATTTGATCCAGAAATCGTTGATTACTGTATTTCTAAGAACATTCCTGTTATGCCAGGTATCGTTACACCTTCAGAGCTTGCACAGGCTGTTAAGAGAGGCCTTACAAGAGTTAAATTCTTCCCAGCTACAGCTGCAGGCGGAATCAAGATGATCAAGGCTATGTGCTCAGCTTACACAACAGTAAGAATCATGCCTACAGGTGGTATCAACACATCTAACCTTGAAGAATTCTTATCATGCGATAAGATCTTCTGCTGTGGTGGATCATGGATGGTTAAGGGTGATATGATTAAGGCTGGCGAATTCGACAAGATTAAGGATATGACAGCAGAGGCTGTTGCTCTTGTTAAGAAAATCCGTGGCTAATTATTAGTGAATAATCTTTAGTGATTAATCGTTAATATCACAGATACATATAAACCCCGTATTCTGTATATACAGGATACGGGGTTTTTGTATGCATTTATATGTTTTAATTAAAGATTAGCAAATATGTTCTCAATCTCCTCATGAGGAAGTACAAGTGCGAATCTTACATGACCTTCGCCGAGACTTCCAAAGCTGCTTCCCGGTGTACATAAAACACCAGTCTTGTTAAGAAGTTCCATAACATAATCTGCTGAGTTGGTATAGTTGTCAGGAATTGCAGCCCATACGAACATAGTACCTTTAACATCGGCAGGCTTAAGACCGAGCTTCTTAATTCCGGCAACGAGAGCATTTCTTCTTAACTCATATTCAGCACGGTTATCGGCAACATAATCCTGAGGGCCGTTAAGTGCAGCAACAGCAGCCTTCTGATATATAAGACTTGTTCCGTAGTCGAACTGTGAGCGGACAGTCTTGAATTTGCTTACAATTTCGCGATTTCCAATAAGGAATGAGAGACGCAGACCTGTTAGATTGTAAGTCTTAGAAAGTGAGTTGAATTCAACACCGACTTCCATAGCACCTTCGTGGCTTAAGAATGAGCCGCCAATCTGTCCGTCATATATAATCTCAGAATATGCATTGTCATGAATAATAATGATGTTATATTTCTTGGCAAATGCGATAAGCTTATCATAGAATTCATCAGGTGCAGTAGCACACACAGGATTCAGTGGATAAGATACAACCATCATCTTGGCTTTCTTTGCAGTCTCTTCATCAATAGAATCAAAATCAATAAGATAATCATTCTCTGGAAGAAGATTATAATAAGCAATCTGTGCATCACACAGGAATGGTCCAATCTCGAATATAGGATATCCCGGATTAGGAACTAAACATAAATCACCAGGATTACATAAAGCAAGTGCAATATGCGCCATACCTTCTTGAGTACCGAATACGGATGTAACCTCGTCAGGTGTTATATCCGTATTGTAACGGCGTTTGTACCATCTGCATACAGCGTCAAGCAGTTCGTCAGTATCACCGAGTGAGTACTTATAATTCTCAGGGTCAAGTGCTACCTCTGAAACAACCTTCATAACGGATTCATCTGGCTTGAAATCAGGTGTTCCTACAGTAAAGTTATATACTGGCTTTCCCTGTGCAAGTCTGTCGTTCTTCTTCTCATTAAGTATATTAAAAATGTTGCTGCCAAAACGGTCAGCTCTCTTAGAAAATTCAATGTTCATATGTATTCATTCCCTCGTTTCATATTAGTAAATATATGTTAATGTACATTTGTTCAGGCTTATTTATAGAAAAATTCAAGCCTACCGAATAAGATACTAGCATAATTAACAAAAGTCAATTTTAAGGTGTATTTTTTGACGAAAATGTGATAGTTTTATATATGTAAGTAGAAATATGAATATGGCAAGTCTGCAAATGTTACGGACAGGAACATTAAAGGGTAGAATGCAGACAGAAAGGAAAGGTAGAAGATATGTCAGTACAGGATTATCTTAGTGCAGTTAAGATTGGTAAAAAAGAATATCATGCGTGTGTTAATAAGGGTACTTACCCATATCTTCCGGTACTGGAGGATATTATTGATGAGGACAGTATTGACAGGGAAGTTAGTCTTGGAAGTGATCAGATTCCATTAAGACTTGTGGTTGGAACATGTACATCAGGAAGAACGACAGCATTTGCAGACAACTTCATGCCTATACTTGACTGGGGAACAGAGTTCGCGGCAAAGTGGGCTTCGCTAAGCGACAGTCAGGTTAATGAGGGAATAAGAGATGACATTAAAGTATATGAGTATATGAATAAATTCTATGTACTCGAAGGTAATAAAAGAGTCAGCGTGCTTAAGTATTTTAGGGCCGTGACGGTTAATGCACAGGTTATAAGAAAGATACCTAAGTACAGTGATGATCCTGATGTTAAGATATATTATGAATTCATGGATTTCTATAAGTCTACCAAGCTGAATGATATATATTTCAGTAAAGAAGGCAGTTTTACTACGCTTATGGAGCTTGTGGGAATTACACCTGGAGAACCGATGAATGAGGACGATAAGAAAGACCTTGTTTCATGTTATCTTAATTTCAGGCTTGCATATGAATCAAGAGGCGGGGATAAGTTTGATTTTCCAACAGGAGATTCATTTTTACGATTCATTCATATCCACGGATATGATGCGGTTAAGAAGATGACTAAGCAAGAGATGGCAAAGAATGTTGCCAAGACATGGGCTGAGTTTGAACTTCTTGATGACAACAGCGAAGTAGAACTTAAGATGACACCGGCTGCAGCACCTAAGAAGAATATATTAAGTTACCTGCTTCCTATGGGTGGCGGAGTTAAGAAGCTTAAAGTTGGATTTGTGTATGAAAAGACACCGCAGGATTCAGAGTGGTGCTATGCACATGAACTTGGAAGACAGTATATTGATGATACATTTGGCGACCAGATAGAGACTTATGTTGAAGAGAATGTAACACCTGAGCAGAGCGATGAGGCGGCAATTAACAGACTTATAAAGAAAGGCTGTGACCTTATATTCCTTACATCTTCGGCTATGAATATGGCAGGGCTTAAGGCTGCGATAGCACATCCGTCAGTAAAGATTCTTGACTGTTCGCTTAACATTTCACATAAATATATCAGGTCGTATTATGCGAGAATGTTTGAGGCAAAGTTTATAACAGGAATTATTGCTGGGTGTATGGCTGATGACGATAATGTTGGCTATATAGCTGATAATCCGGTATATGGTGCATGTGCTAATATCAACGCATTTGCACTGGGAGTAAAGTTCGTTAATCCAAGAGCTAAGGTTTACCTTGAATGGAACAGTATCAAAGATAATGATTCAGAAGGTAATCTTGCAAAGAAGAATATAAGCATTATATCTGATCAGGATATGATTACTCCGGGAAAAAGCAAGAGAAAGTTCGGTCTGTATAAAGCTAGTGACTCAGATAAACATCTGGCTATGCCTGTATGGCACTGGGGTGTATTCTATGAAAAGCTTATCCAGAGCATAATGAGTGGTTCGTGGAGCAAAGAAGAGGACGGAGATAATGTCAAAGCACTCAATTACTGGTGGGGTATGTCGGCAGGTGTTGTTGACCTTATATATTCAGAGAGTCTGCCATCAGCAACCAAGAGACTTGTAAAGCTGTTTGAGACAGAACTTAAGGAAGCAAGGTTCAGAGTGTTCGAGGGCGAGTTAAAAGACCAGCAGGGCAATGTTAGAGTTGAAGAAGGAACGCTTATTGATCCTGAAGATATAATCACTATGGACTGGCTGCTTGATAACGTTGTAGGCAGACTGCCTCAGTATGATGAACTTACTGATAATGCAAAATTAAAAATGGCACTTCAGGGTGTTGTCAAAGAAGAAGAATAGAAAGATGCCGCATGTAGAGTGGCTGGGGAATTGTTAATGAAAATACTTGTGTTAGCTGATGTTGAATCAAAGTACTTATGGGATTATTTTGAAAAGGAGAAGTTAGAAGGCATTGACCTTATACTGTCTGCGGGGGATTTAAAGCCTCAGTATCTGTCGTTTCTTGCATCTTTTTCGAAAGTTCCGATTCTTTATGTACACGGCAATCATGATGACTGTTATGAAGTGCAGCCGCCAGATGGCTGTATCAACATAGAGAATAAGATATATGTGTATAAAGGTGTCCGTATTATGGGACTTGGCGGTTCTATACGTTATAAGAAGGGAAAGAACCAGTATACACAGAAAGAGATGAACCGCAGAATTAGTAAAATGTGGCTTCCTATAAAGAAGAATAAGGGCTTCGATATACTGCTTACACATTCACCGGCAGCAGGCATAGGTGACGGACCGGATGAACCGCATAAAGGTTTTGAGGGCTTTAATTATCTCCTTGAGAAATACAAGCCAAAGTATTTCATTCACGGACATATCCATAAGACATATCAGGTAAAGTTCAAGCAGGAATACCAGTATAATGAGAATACAAGAATAATTAACGGATACGAAAGATATATATTCGAATATCCGGATGCATAACAGATACCATGATACATTTATTCAATTGCAAATGTATCATGGTATTTTTGCATTTTGTAGAAATTATTTCATTGTATGGTACTAAAGTACTATGCAATATAAGTTTATTAGAATGTGAAAATGTGATAAAATTTAATACAAAGCTTGTGCAAATTAAAATATATTGCACAAAAAAATGTATCAGGAGGAAAAATACAATGAAAAGGTTCAAAGACATGAAAAGCAAATGGGCATTGATTCTTGCATTCGTAATGATTGTAAGTGTTGTGGTACCAGTAGCTTTGTTTTCAGCAGCTGATAATGTTAATGCTGAAACAGGAAAATCTTATGACAAAACAAGTCTTTCTTACTCAGGAACTTATACAGATATAAGTCTTAAGAAAGATGCAGATTTTAAGAATGCAAAGTATGTATCATCTTCAGATGAGATTATTAGTGCATTCCAGTCAGCTAAAGCTGGAGATGTAATCATAATCAAAGGAGGAACATACAAGTTTTCTGAAAGTGTTATTATCAATAACACAATTAATGGACAGGATGGTTCATACATAATTGTTAAAGCAGAAGATAATCAGGATGTTAAGTTTGATTTCTCAGCACAGGCTCTTAATAGTCAGAACAGAGGTCTTATACTTGATGGTGATTACTGGTATTTTGGCGGTATTAATTTCTATGGAGCTGGTGATAACGGAGTATTGCTTGCAGGTAACAATAATATTTTTGAAAGATGTGTATTTGAAGCTAACAGAGATACAGGTCTTCAGCTTTCAAGATATGATACAACTGCAGCAACTAAGGATTTATGGCCATCTAATAATCTTATTATTAACTGTACAGCATTTGATAACTGCGATTTCCCTGAGCAGGGAGGTTCAGGAGAGAATGCAGATGGATTCGCAGCAAAGCTTACATGTGGCGATGGCAATGTATTTGACGGATGTATTTCATATTGTAATTCAGATGATGGATGGGATCTCTTTGCCAAGACAGCTACAGGACCAATCGGTGTTGTAACAATAAGAAACTGCGTATCATTCGGTAATGGAACATTAACTAACGGCAAGCATTATTCTAATGGTGATATGAATGGATTCAAGCTCGGTGGTTCAGGCGTTGGTACAGCACATTATGTACTTAACTGTCTGTCATTTAATAACGGAGCAACAGGATTTACAGATAACAATAATCCATCAGCACTTACACTTACTAATCTTACAGCATGGGGCAATGGAAAGAATGCCAAGAAGGGTAATTTCGTATGCTACAGATCTGGAGAAGATGCATCTTACTCAGGTCTTATATCAGTAAATGCAGTTGATTCAGATAAGTTTATGGGTAATGTAAAGAATTCTATATATTATAATTCTAAGAAGTACTATCAGCTCACAGGTGATTCATTTACAAAGATTCTTAATACAAGTGCAGGATATAAGTCAGGAACTGTAGTAAGTAATCCTTCAAGTGTATCTGGAGCATTTAAGAATGTTAATAATACAATCAAGTATACAGACGATATTGATAAGCTTTTAAGAAATGCAGATGGAACAATCAATATGAATGGTCTCTATGAGACAACAGGAAGTTACTCATCTATGGGTGCAAAGTTCAATGTTGCTAATCAGATTGTATATGTAACTGGTAAATCATCTGATAATGATAAAGAAACAGAGAGCAGTTCAGAAAATACAACAGAGGCAACAACAGAACAGGAAACAACAACAGCACAGGAGACAACAACAGCACAGGAAACAACAACTGCACAGGAGACAACAACAGTGCAGGAAACAACAACAGTTCAGGAAAATTCATCAACACAGCAGACAACAACAATTGGTCAGGAGGAGTCAGCAACTAAGGGAACAGAGCAGGAGATTACAACTGCCAAGACAGAAAAGGCATCAACTGCAGCCAGTGGAGAAGTATCTGACAATTCAACAAAAACAGGTGACAGCAGTCATGTAATGGTATATGTGATTGTACTTGCAGCATGTGTAATAATATGTGCAGGTGTAATAGTATTTTCAGCTAAGAAAAAGAAATAATCCTAAAAAACACTAAAAAACTCAAAAATCTCTTGCATTATCCTATAGGCTGTGATATATTTTCTTAGACACAAAAACAAATGTCCGTCACAGAAAGACAGAACAGAGGGAAGTGTCTTTGAGATTTTACATATTGAAGGAGTTAAAAATGAGCGATAAGTTAAGAGTTGGTATCCTTGGCGGTACAGGTATGGTAGGACAGAGATTTATAACATTACTTGAGAATCATCCTTGGTTCGAGGTTGTTTTAGTAGCAGCTTCAGGACGTTCAGCAGGAAAGCTTTATGAAGAGGCAGTTGATGGACGCTGGAAGATGCAGACACCAATGCCTGAGTTCGTTAAGAAGATGACTGTATATGATATGGATAAGGATTTTGATGAAATCGTTTCTAAGGTAGATTTCGTATTCTGTGCAGTTAATATGCCTAAGGATCAGATTAAGGCTATAGAGGAAAGATATGCCAAGGCAGAAGTTCCAGTTGTTTCTAATAACAGTGCTAACCGTTGGACACCAGATGTTCCTATGGTAGTTCCAGAAATCAACCCAGAGCATCTTGAAGTTATAAAGTATCAGAGAGAAAGACTTGGTACTAAGAGAGGATTTATCTGTGTTAAGCCTAACTGCTCAATCCAGAGCTACACACCTGCTCTTAATGCATTAAAGGAATTCGGACCAAAGCTTGTTGTTGCAACAACATATCAGGCAATCTCAGGTGCTGGAAAGACATTTGAACAGTGGCCAGAGATGGTTGAAAATATTATTCCTTATATCGGTGGTGAGGAAGAAAAGTCTGAAAAAGAGCCTTTAAGATTATGGGGTAAGATTGAGGACGGAAAGATTGTTCCAGCAAGTGATCCAGTTATCACATGCCAGTGTATCAGAGTTCCAGTTCTTGATGGACATACAGCAGCTGTATTTGTTAACTTCGAGAAGAAGCCAACTAAGGAACAGATTATTGAGAAGTGGAGAAGCTTCAAGGGAGTTCCACAGGAACTTAATCTTCCAAGTGCTCCAAAGCAGTTCATCCAGTATCTCGAAGAGGATGACCGTCCACAGGTTAAGCTTGATGTAAATTATGAGAACGGAATGGGTGTTTCACTTGGCCGTTTAAGAGAAGACAGCGTATTTGATTACAAGTTCGTTGGACTTTCACATAATACATTAAGAGGTGCTGCAGGCGGAGCTGTTCTTATCGCAGAGCTTCTTAAGGCACAGGGTTATATCACTCCTAAGGATGCAGAATAATTAAATTCTAATATACACACATACCATAAAAGAGATGTCAGAGATGGCATCTCTTTTTACTTGCTTAAAAGCTTATTATGATATAAAATTATGAAACGACTTACAGAGTAAAGAGGGATATACTACAATGAAGGAAAATCATTTTTATGCAATGCTGTCAAGAATGAAATATATTAACAGATGGGGACTTATGCAGAATACACGCCATGAGAATCTGTGTGAGCATAGTCTTGAAGTAGCATTCATAGCACATGCACTGGGGATTATTAACAATGAGATATATGGTGGGAATATTAATGCTGAAAGGCTTGCAATTCTTGGCATGTATCATGATGTGACAGAGATAATTACAGGAGATCTGCCAACTCCGGTTAAGTATTACAATCCAGTAATAAGGAATGCATATAAGGAAGTAGAGCATGTTGCAGAAGAGCAGATGCTGTCAGGTCTTGGAACAGATATAAGAGAGCGTTACAGAGGCGTGTTATCAGAGACAGAAGAGGAAGAAGAACTCTGGAAGTACGTCAAAGCTGCCGATAAGATGTCAGCTTATATAAAATGTCTTGAAGAAAAGAAGTCTGGCAACATGGATTTTGCTGATGCGGAAAAGACAATATATCAGGCTATTGTTGATATGAATATTCCAGAAGCAGATTATTTTATGAAAGAATATATACCGGCTTATATGGGAACTCTTGATGCTTCAGGAGAAGAATATAAGGCAGAATAATATTTTGACTGAGTAACTTTAATAATAAAGAAACAATTGTGTTATAGACACAGAAATGAGGAATATAATGGGAAAATCCGTATATATCGCGGAAAAACCAAGCGTGGCGCAGGAATTTGCCAAAGCACTTCATGTGAATTTCACAAGAAAAGATGGATATCTTGAAGGTGGGGACCATATTGTAACATGGTGTGTCGGACATCTGGTAACTATGAGTTATCCTGATGCATATGACCCTAATCTTAAGAGATGGAGTTTTGACACGCTGCCATTCATACCGAAGGAATTCAAGTATGAGGTTATACCTGCGGTTGCAAAGCAGTTTAATATAGTTAAAGATATTCTTACAAGGGATGATGTTGAATATATATATGTATGTACCGATTCAGGACGTGAAGGAGAGTATATATACAGACTTGTAAGACAGGAAGCCGGCGTTAAGGGCAAGAAAGAACGCCGTGTGTGGATTGATTCACAGACGGAGGAAGAGATTCTTAAGGGAATTAATACAGCTAAGGATATATCTGAGTATGATAATCTGAGCGATTCAGCGTATCTTCGTGCGAAGGAAGATTATCTTATGGGAATTAATTTCTCAAGAGTTCTTACTTTGAAATACGGACGTAATATTGCCAATTATCTGCATCTTGACAGGGCGGTTGTATCTGTCGGAAGGGTTATGACATGTGTTCTTGGAATGGTAGTAAGAAGGGAACGCGAGATAAGAAGCTTTGTTAAGACACCATTCTACAGGGTTATTGGACAGGCACAGGTTGAGAATTCAACATTTGACGCAGAATGGCGTGTGAGTGATAAGAGTATGTATGCGGGCACACCATATTTATACAAAGATAACGGTTTTAAGGACAGGGAAAAGGCAGAGGAGCTGGTTAAGTTCTTATCTGACCCGCTGCCTGCACAGGGAGTTGTTGATTCTATTGAGAGAAAGAAAGAAACCAAGAATCCACCGCTTCTGTACAACCTTGCCGAGATTCAGAATGAATGTAGTAAGCTTTTTAAGATAAGTCCGGATGAGACTCTTAATATTATTCAGGAACTGTATGAAAAGAAGCTGGTTACTTATCCAAGAACTGATGCGAGAGTATTATCAACTGCGGTAAGTAAGGAGATACATAAGAATATAGGTGGTCTTAGAAATTTTGCACCTGTGAAGGAGATTGCGGAGCATATTTTACAGAATAATATGCAGAAGGGTATTGAAAAGACAAGATACTGTAACGATAAAGCAATTACAGACCATTATGCCATTATTCCGACAGGACAGGGCTTTAATAATCTTAAGACTCTGTCAGTCACAGCAGCGAGAACTTATGAGATAATTGTAAGAAGATTCTTAAGTATATTCTATCCACCGGCTATATATCAGAAGGTAAGTATTACCAGTGATGTGAAGAATGAAAAGCTGTATGCTACATTTAAAGTGCTTGTAGATGAAGGATACTTAAGTGTTGCTAAGAACTCATTTGCCAAATCAAAGTCTGATGCTAAAGCGAAAGATGATGACAGCGGTGATAATAAGGATGATAACAAATGTGATGCAGCTTTGTTCGAGGTATTGAAAAAATACAGAAAAGGTTCTACAATCACATTTAATGGGTTTAATATCAAAGAGGGTGAAACATCACCACCTAAGAGATATAATTCAGGTTCTATTATTCTTGCTATGGAGAATGCAGGACAGCTTATTGAAGATGAGGAACTGCGTGCCCAGATTAAGGGTAGTGGAATAGGAACAAGTGCTACAAGAGCCGAGATTCTTAAGAAGCTTAATACTATTAAGTATATTTCTATTAACTCTAAGACACAGATTATTACACCTACATTTTTAGGCGAGATAATATATGATGTTGTTGACAATTCTATCAGGCATCTGCTTAACCCGGAGCTTACTGCAAGCTGGGAGAAAGGACTTACAGGTGTAGCTGAGGGAACTATTACGGCAGATGAGTATATGGAAAAGCTTGATGGTTTTGTTTCAAGAAGAACAAGGGCTGTTATGGCATTAAGAAATCAGGCGGGTCTTGTCAGTCTGTTTAATGAGACAGCCAAGAATTATAAGTAGAAATTATAAATGAAAATTATAAGTAAATAATTGAAAGGAATTAAATATATGTGCGGAATTGCAGGATATGTTGGAGACAGAGAAAGTGCTGATGTGCTTGTAGATGCATTATCCAAGCTTGAATACAGAGGATATGATTCAGCAGGTATTGCTGTATTTGACCATGGTAATATTAAGGTTAAGAAGTGCAAGGGAAGACTTGCCAACCTTGTTGAGAAGATGGATGAAGAAGGAAAGCCGGAGGGACATGTAGGTATTGGACATACAAGATGGGCTACACACGGAGAACCTTCAGATATTAATTCACATCCACATGGTAATAAGAGAGTTACTATTGTACACAATGGTATTATCGAGAATTATAAGAAGCTTAAGGATTTCCTTATTGGAGAGGGATACAGCTTCGCAAGTGAAACTGATACTGAGGTAGCTGCCAAGTTACTTGATTACTATTATGATGGTGATCCTATGAAGACTATTGCCAAAGTATTATCTGAGATTAAGGGTTCATATGCACTTGGAATTATGTTCAGGGATTTCCCTGATGAGATATTTGCAGTAAGAAAGGACAGCCCTCTTATTGTAGGTGTCGGTGACCATGAGAATTTCATAGCATCAGATGTACCGGCTATTATTCATTATACAAGAGATTATTATCTTCTTGATCAGAATGAGATTGCAGTTATTAAGAAGGAATCTGTTAAGATATATGATGTTCACGGTAATGAGATACATAAGGAATTAAATACTGCTGACTGGGATGTTGATGCTGCAGAAAAGGGCGGTTATGCACATTTTATGCTTAAGGAAATCCATGAGCAGCCAGATTCTGTAAAGAGAACTATCATGCCAAGAATTACAGACGATATGCCTGATTTTAGTGCTGAGGGATTCAATCCTGATAAGTTAAAGAGTTATAAGAATATATATATTGTTGCCTGTGGTACAGCAATGCATGCCGGAATGGTCGGCAAATATATAATAGAGAAGATTGCAAGAGTGTCTGTAACTGTTGATATAGCATCAGAGTTCAGATACAGAGACCCTCTTATTAATGAAGATGACCTTATGATTGTTATATCACAGTCAGGTGAGACTGCTGATACTAAGGCTGCACTTGAACTTGCAAAGCAGGCAGGCGCTGATACTATGGCAATCGTTAATGTTAAGGGTTCTTCAATTGCAAGAGAAGCTGATATGGTTGTATATACACATGCAGGTCCTGAGATTTCAGTTGCTTCTACTAAGGCATATATGGTTCAGGTATCAATTATGTACTTAATCGCATTTGAATTAGCTTATGCTAATGGAAAGATGGATGAAGCTGAATGTAGCAGATATACTAAGATGCTTGAAGAAGTACCAGAGATTATTGAGGAGTCAATTGCACTTGAGAGCAAGTGCCAGTTTGCAGCTTCCAAGCTTGTGAATGCTGACAGCCTTCTTTATATAGGCCGTGGACTTGATTATGCACTCAGTATGGAAGGTTCTCTTAAGTTAAAGGAGATATCTTATATTCATTCTGAATCATATGCAGCAGGCGAGCTTAAGCATGGAACTATCTCTCTTATTACAGATGAGATGCCTGTAATTGCAATTGCAACACAGAAGGATCTTGAGGAAAAGACTATAAGCAACATCAAGGAAGTTAAGTCAAGAGGCGCATTTGTAGTGCTTATTGCAGAACCTGATCTTGATATTGAAGACGGTGTGGCAGATATTGTTATCAAGCTTCCTCAGGCAGACCAGCTTCTTATGCCTATGGTTGCAGCAGTTCCATTACAGCTTATTGCTTACTATACAGCGGTTCTTAAGGGCAACGATGTTGATAAGCCAAGAAATCTTGCTAAATCAGTTACTGTTGAATAATTAATATTACGAGGATATTAGATATGAATAATGATGCATTAAAGATAAGTAATCTGTATGACCTTAATGAGACTATTGCAGCAAAGGTATTTGAAGGCTGTACATTTCCATGGGAAGTACTTGCAAAGATTGGTGATTTTATTGTAGAACTTGGCAATACTCTGCCAGAAGATGAATATGAGAAGCGTGGAGAGAATATATGGGTTCACAGAAGTGCCAATGTATTTCCATCAGCTTACATTGCAGGTCCGGCAATTATCGGTAAAGATGCAGAGGTAAGACACTGTGCATTCATCCGTGGAAAAGCTATTGTAGGCGAGGGTGCTGTTGTTGGTAATTCAACTGAGCTTAAGAATGTTATTCTTTTTAATAAGGTTCAGGTTCCACATTATAATTATGTTGGTGATTCAATTCTTGGTTTCAAGGCTCATATGGGAGCAGGCTCTATAACTTCTAATGTTAAGTCTGACAAGAAGCTTATAACTATTAAAGGACCAGATGGCAATATTGATACAGGTATCAAGAAGATAGGTGCTTTCCTTGGTGATAATGTTGAGGTTGGATGCGGCAGCGTGCTTAATCCTGGAACAATCGTTGGAAGAGAGAGCAATATTTATCCTCTTTCAAGTGTAAGAGGCTTTATTCCGGCAGGTTCTATATATAAGAAGCAGGGTGAAGTAGTAACCAAGAGATAATTATGTGAATTTTTCGTTTTATTAATGTAAAAATGTTGTGTCTCACATTGACTAATGCAAAACTTTGTGAGAAAATAGTCAAGGCTTGGACGACGGCTTCTTGCCGTCGTTTCATTTATAGTAAACACTATGAATTACGAAAGGAGTAATAAGATGATTTACACACAGGAAGTAGAGAATATGTGTCCAGTAGCACAGGGCGTTCATCATGGAGCAGCTCCAGTGCCAACAGAAGGTAAATGGGTACAGAATAAGAAGGTTGAAGATATTTCAGGTTTTACACATGGTGTAGGCTGGTGTGCTCCTCAGCAGGGTGCATGTAAGCTTACTCTTAATGTTAAGGAAGGTATCATTCAGGAAGCTTTAGTTGAAACTATCGGATGTTCAGGTATGACACATTCAGCAGCTATGGCAGCAGAGATTTTACCAGGACTTACAGTTATGGAAGCTCTTAACACTGACCTTGTCTGTGATGCAATTAACACAGCTATGAGAGAGTTATTCTTACAGATCGTTTATGGTAGAACTCAGAGCGCATTCTCTGAGGGTGGACTTGCAGTTGGTGCTGGTCTTGAAGATCTTGGTAAGGGACTTCGTTCTCAGGTTGGTACTATGTATGGTACATTAAAGAAAGGTCCTCGTTACCTTGAGATGGCTGAAGGTTATGTAACAGGTATCGCCCTTGATAAGGACAACCAGATTATCGGTTACAAGTTTGTCAGCCTTGGTAAGATGACAGACTTCATTAAGAAGGGTGATGACCCTACAACAGCATATGAGAAGGCTTGCGGACAGTACGGAAGAGTTGCAGATGCTGTTAAGATTATTGACCCAAGAACAGATGAAGAAGTTAAATAAGGAGGACAATTAGAATGGCTTTATTTGAATCATATGAGAGAAGAATAGATAAGATTACTTCAGTTCTTAACAGCTATGGTATAGCTAATATTGAAGAAGCTGAAAAGATTACTAAGGATGCCGGATTAGATGTATATGCTATGGTTAAGGGTATCCAGCCAATTTGTTTTGAAAATGCATGTTGGGCTTACACAGTAGGTGCAGCAATCGCTATCAAGAAGGGTGCCAGAAAGGCTTCAGAAGCTGCTGCAGCTATCGGTGAAGGTCTTCAGGCATTCTGTATTCCAGGTTCAGTTGCTGACCAGAGAAAGGTTGGTCTTGGACATGGTAACTTAGGTAAGATGTTACTTGAAGAAGAGACAGAATGTTTCGCATTCCTTGCAGGTCATGAATCATTCGCTGCTGCTGAAGGTGCTATCGGTATCGCAGAGAAGGCTAACAAGGTTAGACAGAAACCTCTTAGAGTTATCCTTAACGGTCTTGGTAAGGATGCTGCTAAGATTATCTCAAGAATTAACGGATTCACATTCGTTGAGACAGAGATGGATTATTCAACAGGCGAAGTAAAGGAAATCTCTAGAACAGCATACTCAGATGGTCTTCGTTCTAAGGTTAACTGCTACGGTGCTAACGATGTAACAGAAGGTGTTGCAATCATGTGGAAGGAGAATGTTGATATCTCTATCACAGGTAACTCAACAAACCCTACAAGATTCCAGCATCCAGTTGCAGGTACATATAAGAAGGAAAGACTTGAAGCTGGCAAGAAGTACTTCTCAGTAGCTTCAGGTGGTGGTACAGGACGTACACTTCACCCAGATAACATGGCAGCAGGTCCTGCTTCTTATGGTATGACAGATACAATGGGACGTATGCACTCAGACGCTCAGTTCGCAGGTTCTTCATCAGTTCCAGCTCATGTTGAAATGATGGGATTAATCGGAATGGGAAATAACCCTATGGTTGGTGCTACTGTTGCTGTAGCTGTTTCTATCGAGGAAGCTGCTAAGAATGGTAAGTTCTAATTAAGAATGTATATAAAACCGTATAATACGGGCTTAAGAGCCTGTCGCATCATTGATGCGGCAGGCTCTTTTTTAAAATATCAGTTTTCAGCTTTCTTAGGCTTGTTATTCTTCCTGAATTCAGAAGGAGATACTCCATTAACCAGCTTAAATGTATCACCGAAATAATTAGAATTGCAGAAGCCACACTCGTCAGCAATATCTGAAAGGCTTAAATCTGTTTCAATAAGATACCATTCAGCATGATTAATGCGGATATTACGCAGGTATTCAGCGAAACCAATGTTGTTAAATGCTTTGAATTTGCTGGAGAAATATGAAGGATTGAGATTCAGGTGATTGGCAACATCTTTAAGCGATATGTTATTCTTGAAGTTCTCAGCAATATATTTGGCAGCAATAATCATATCCTGATTGATTTTATTATCCGAGTTGGCAATGAACTCTTTAATATCTTTAGTGTTTCTGTCGAGACGGACAAGTCTAATAATAAGATACTGGAATAACTGTCTTATACAGCAGTCAGAATATCCATCAATAATGTCATATTCTTTCTGAATTTCTCTGAAAAGAGAGTCGATTTTATCACGTTTTTCTTTCTCAATATACAGAATGTGTCCCCACAGATTACGTTCAGCCCAGTTCCTGCCAAGACAGTTATCAATTGTATCTATGTAGTCCTTGGAAAATTCAATATATGTTCTTTCAGGAATGAGTTCTCCAATATAAGATGTCTTATGAATGGAATTGGCCGGTATAAATATGACATTACCTTCGGAAAGAGTGTAAAGTCTGTCGTCTATAGAAATAGTACAATTACCATGCATCAGGTAGAAAAGCTCATAATATGTGTGGCTGTGTGCTGAGTGCATGGAATAGTGGAGCTTGTGAATAGCGTGGTCTATGCGGAATCGTGAAATATTAGCAGTTGTTGAGGAAGCCATGGAATAAAATCTCCTTTTAACTATATTGTTAAATAGTACTAAAAATTAAAAAAATATTTATATATATTGCAACAAAATGTATTATAACACTAAAAATAACTGTAATCAATCTCTAAAATACAAATATATAAGTTGTTAATTAACAGATATTAATATATATTTAATATTATCAACGCGGGGATGTCCGCAATATTTATAAAGGAGGCAGATTATGAAAATTAGCAAAAAAGCTAAGAAGCTTTTAGCAGTTGTACTTACTACTGTGCTTGCAGTTGGTTCATTCCAGTTTGTACCAGGCGTAAGAACTACAGCAAAAGCTGCAGATGCACCTGAAGCAGGTCAGACTTATACATTGAATTTTGCAACACTTTCTGATGTGACAAAGCTCAATGGATATACTTCTGATGACGGAGTATTCAAGGTAGTGTCAGATACTGACAAGGCATACTATCATGATGGACAGCATGGAGCAGCATTATATGACGGAGATAAGATTGAAGTTAAGGTTGCAGGAGGTGCTGATATTCAGTTAGGACTTTGTAAGTATAGCAAGGCAACAGAATTCAAGGTTACAGATGAGGCTGGTAAAGAAATAGGTTCAACATCAGGCAATGCTACAACTGATGGAGCAACTGAGAAGGTATCATATAACGGAGCAGCTACAACACTTACTATAACATGTGTAGCAGCAGGAGAAGCATATCTTCATTCAGTAACAGTTGCTAATTATGCTAAGTCTGGTAATGCAGAGAACTTTACTATGATGCTTGATGACGTCGCTAAGAATGGCGTTGTTGCTACAGGTGATTATCAGTATGGCGACAGTGTTCTTACTTTAGTGGGTCAGGACAGTACACAGTATACTGTAAAAGATGGTAAGACAATTACAGTTAATGGAAAAGAATATAATACTTATACAGCAGGTAAGAGACATAAAGACAGTAATAATATTCCAACTATTCCTAATGCAGGAGATGGTACATTAACTATATTCAAGCCAGCTGCAAAGGGAATGATGACAGTTTACTTTAATTCTACATCATTCTTAAGAGTTCATGATTACAATTCAGAAGATGGATCTAAGATTGGATATACTGATACAGCAACAGGAATTACAGCATATTCATTTGAAGTAGTTCCAGGACATACATATGTAATGTCTACAACAGGTAAGACTAATAACATGTTCTATGCAGGTTATAAGTATGTTGTTGACAATACAGTAAGTGTACCAGTTAAGTTTAGTAATGTTGATGCTACTGTATCTAATTCTTTTGAGGTAAGTGTAGTAGATGCTGAACTTGGTGGTAATTCAATCGAGTTAGTTAATGGTTCAAGTGCTGATCTTCTTGAAGGACACACATACAGATTATCAACTAATGACGGTGGTGTAAAAGCTCTTGTTGGTGACAGCGATACATTTACAGTTACAGGTGGAGAGGTTGTAGTATCTCTTTATGATGTACCTGATGTAACTGTTGAAGGTACTATTACAGGAACACCAGCTGGAACTGTTACAGGATTAACATTTGAGAATATGCTCAATGGAATAAAGTATACAGCAACAGTAACAGGTGATACATACACATGCTCATTAAAACCGGGTGAGTATAATTCAATAGTTGAGACAACTAATGGTGGTGTAACACACGACAGAGTATCTGTTAAGTCAGAGGGAACAACAGTTAATGAGGTATATGTTGAACTTCCAGCAGAGGAAGTTGGTGCAATTCCTTTCAAGAGCGAGATTAATGTTCCTGGTGATTATGATTCATTAAACGCTGCTTCAGATGCTATCCTCAATATGCAGGACAGACCTGAAGGAGAAGCAGGTAGAGTAACAATTAATCTTAATGCTGACATATTCGAGCAGACAGTAATGGCTGCACCATATGTAACACTTAAGGGTAATGGACATACTATTTCATGGTATTATGGTGTTGGAACATTATATTATTCAGTAGATCCTACTACAGGACTTTATAATGAAGCACTTGCAAGAGATAAGTATTCATCTGCTGAAGGTAATGGTAACCTTTGGGGTGGTGTATTCATCGTAAGAGGTGATAACTTCATTGCTGAAGATACAACATTTAAGAACACATACAACTATGAACTTACTGAAGCAGAAAAGACTGATATTGCAGGTTCAACACTTTCAGTAAACAGACTTGATGCAAATGCTGATGTAACAGCATATGCATACAAAGAAAGATCTAATGCATTCTATATTGATGCAGATAATATTGAGTGTTATAACTGTAAGATTCTTTCATCACAGGATACACTTGGTAGAAATGGTTCAACAAACTACAACTATCATACATATTTCAATAACTGTGTAATTGGTGGTAATGTAGATTACATTTGTGGTGAATTCTCAGCAGTATTTGATAACTGCGAATTACAGTGGAAGACATACAAGAATGATGCATCTAACAATGCTAAGCTTGGTTATATTACAGCAGCTAAGACAAGCCCATATGTATTCAGAAACTGTACTGTAACAACAGATGGAGTTGGAACAGGCGTAGTTGGATACTACGGAAGAACATGGGGTGCAGGTTCTAATTGTACATTCATCGGAACACAGACTAATGGTTATATTAATGCTGATGGCTGGGGTGAGATGAGCAGCGGAGATGGAAAGACAGCTATCTTTAAAGAATATGGTAACTTATCAGGCGAGAATGCATTTGTTTCTAACGGAAGCTTCAGTAAAGCTGAGAATCAGACAGCAGAAGCTGTAGCTGACTATGTTGATACAGATGATAATTCAGCAGTTAACACAGTGCTTAATGGCTGGGTACCTGTTCACTATGCATATGAAGTTAAGCCGGTAGAGGTTGTAGGTTCAGAGGAAAGTGGCGTAGCTGCTGTTAAGCCTTCTGATGATGCATCATATGTTAATGAAAAAGGTGACGCAGTAAAGACAGGTACAGTTACAGTAGTTAAGGCTGATGCTTCAGAAGAGCAGGTAGCTGCTGTTAAAGAGGCTGTTGCTAATACTGACATTAAGTTAACAGATATGGCACAGTTTGCTAATATCTCATTACAGGACGATAAGGGTAATATTGTTAAGCTTTCTAATGGTTCAATCAAGGTATCTCTTAAGAAGGATGCAGGAATTGATTATACAAAGTATGACGTAGTTGTATATCGTCTTAAGGCTGATAACGCAATTGAGAAACTTACTATAGAAGTATCTGATGATACAGTTTCATTTGAGACAAGTGAATTAGGTACATTTGTTATTGATTATGTAGCAAAGGATTCTGGTACAGTAGTTCCACCAGTTGAGCAACCAGAAGAACCTGGTGATGTAACACCATCTAATCCAGATACAGGAAAGACAGATGAGTCATCATCAGTTACTCCAAGCACAGGTGATACAGCACCAGTTACACTTTATGTATTACTTGCTTTCTTAGCAATGGTAATGGCAGGCGGTGTAGTATTTACAAAGAAGCGTGTTAGATAATTAGTATTATAATTAAATGATATCAGGGGAAGTCTTACATGTATTATGTATGACTTCCCTTTTTCTTGACATTAGAAACAAATGCAGATATTCTTTTTAAAGAATATTAAAGAACGAAAGTTAAAGAAAGGAAATGTATGAGTTTATCGGTTAATAAAATAAAGGCAAAACATATTGCATTTGCTGCAATGGCGGTGGCATTAGCTATTGTGACTTCTATGATTAAGATTATTAAACTTCCAATGGGAGGTTCTGTAACACTGTTCAGTATGTTATTCATAGTGCTTATAGGATACTGGTATGGATTAAAGGCAGGATTGACAGCAGCTCTCGCATATGGAGTTTTACAGTTATTGCTTGATCCATATATTCTTAATATTCCTCAGGTGCTTCTTGATTATATATTAGGATTCGGTGCACTTGGTTTATCAGGTATATTTTCTAATTCAAAGCATGGATTAATTAAGGGATATATAGTTGGAGTTGTTGGACGATTCACATGTTCATTCCTGTCTGGCTGGATATTCTTTGCTGTATATACACCGGAATTCTTTAACAGCGCAATACTGTACTCGATTGTATATAATGGTTCATATATAGGACTTGAAGCAGTGATAACTCTTATAATTGTATCACTTCCACCTGTTAATAAAGCATTAGCATATGTCAAGAATAATCTTGTGTAGATTGAATGGTATATAAAAAGCTCATGAAGATTGAAGTAAATGGGATAATCCCCGTAGACAATCTTCATGAGCTTTTTTATTAGTCGGCGTGACAGGATTTGAACCTGCGGCCTCGTAGTCCCGAACCACGCGCTCTACCAAACTGAGCCACACGCCGTTATATAAATGTGACTTATATATTATAACGTATTTATTAGAAAGTGCAAGATAATTGTTAATATATTTATGCGATAAAAATAATTAATAACATTGATATAGAAAATGATATATGATATATACTATATAAATATTTAAAATATTGAGTAACATATGGAATAAGGCAGTAATACTATTGCAAATAGGTTTGGGTGTAGTATATAAGATGCATGAAGAATAATCAGTTTTATGTTCCTGTAAAAGATGGAGAAGATATAATATTTGCTAATACCTGTGTTAATGATGGTTCAGATAAATCAGAATTATTGCAGTTAATGCTTAATAAAGAAGCATTTTATAATGAGAAGTTTCCACAGATTAGTAATGCAATAAACTATTTTAAGGAAACGGAAGGAGGTCAGAGTGAAATGTGCAAGGTAGTAGAAGATTATGCGAAAGAATATGCAAAAAGTTCAATACAGGAAGCAATAGAGGCGAAGAAATTAGCTGAAGAAGCAAAGAAGTATGCAGACAATGCAATTGAACGAAACAACAGATTAATAGTTAATATTCTGGCAGGAAGAAGTTACGAGGAAGCTGCGCAGATGTTGGGAATATCAGTAGAAGAGGTTAAGCAGGCAGAAGCAGCAATAAAGGTTATTGATAAATAGTATCAGTTATAGTGCAAGATTATAGTTGAAATTACAAGTGAATTAGAATATCTTTTTAAGCATGTGGTTAGCAGTTTCTAACAACATGCTTATTTTTTGCTAAGGAGGATTGTATGTCTGATTCAACTGAAATAATGAGACTTCGGGTTTTGCTTGCTTTCTATCAGATGGATGAAGAAAGCCGCACTGTAATGAACATATCAAGAATGCTTGGGGAAGAACACTATGTTATCAGCCGTGTTATAAGCGGGCTTGAAAAAGAAGGACTTATAGAGAGGGAAACACCGCGTAAACCAGTACTGACATCTAAGGGGATAGAAGAAGCTGAAAAGTATTCAAAAAGAATGGAACTAACGCTGAATCATCTTCTATATGAGGGGGTTAGTATGGAAAATGCCCGAAATGATGCATACCACTGGGCATTGAATAACACTGATGAAACAATGGCTGTAATTGCAAATGCTGAGGAAAAATACAGAGTTAAATATGAACTTCGCGATAAGAAGAGCTTTAGTGGTAAAGAACTTTGTAAGAAAATGAATGATGGTACATACAGATTTCCATTTATTATATATAAAGAGCAGATAGGTAAGAATCAGAACAGCAATATATCAATGTCAATGGCTAATGCAGGATTCGAGCATCCGTGTGAACTTGTAGTGCGAGATGGAGTCGGCATGATTCATATGAGGGCATTAACTATGAGTGCCAATTCAAGAAAAAGCGGAATGCTTATGCAGGGCAAAGTGCAGACAGTAAAATATAATTATAATAATGCATTTATACAACACATTTATAGAAGATTACAAGAAAAAGAATGAAGGCAAAGAAAGTCCGAGAGTTCTTGTGCTTATGGGACTTCCGGGTTCTTATATTGTTGCAACTGAAAGCAGCTATGTAGGAAGTCTTGTTAAGCTTGCAGGTGGAATTAATGTATATGGTGATGGAGATGGTCAGGAATTCCTGAATGCTAACACAGAAGATATGAAGACTAAAGAGCCTGACATAATACTCCGTGCAGCACATGCACTTCCAGATGATGTTAAGAAAATGTTTGCAGATGAATTTTCACAGAATGATATATGGAAGCATTTTAAGGCAGTACAGGAGGGCAGGGTATATGACCTGTCTTATGATAAGTTCGGAATGAGTGCAAAGTTCAACTATCCGGAGGCATTAGAGGAATTACAGCCATTACTGTATGCTGATTAAAGGAGAAAGATATGAAGAAGGGAAAAGGCATTATTGCATGGATTGTGACTCTTGCGGCACTTCTTGTAGTATTCCTGTACGCAGTGAATACGGGAAGTCTTAAGGTTACACCTGTTCAATTGTTTAAAGGGCTTTTTATTGCATATGATCCGCAGGTTGCGACTGTTTACGACCTGCGTTTTCCAAGAATAATAGTTGCTATGCTGGGTGGCGCGGCAACTGCAGTTTCAGGCGTGCTTTTGCAGGCGGTGATGAAGAATCCTCTTGCAGACCCCGGAATAATCGGAGTCAGTTCAGGAGCAAGCTTTGTCGCTGTTCTTATAACAGCATTTGTTCCGGCATTATATTTCTATACGCCAATACTTGCATTTATCGGCGGAATGGCAGCGTTCTTACTTGTGTATGGATTGTCATGGAAAGGCGGTCTGTCGCCACTCAGGATAATTCTTGTCGGAGTTGCAGTTAATGCGATGTTTACAGGGCTTATGAGCGCATTCAACAGCAGCACAGGCAGCAATTATTCAGGCGTTGCAAGTATAGTCAATGCTAACATTACAATGAAGACATGGAGTGATGTGAGAATACTTCTTGTATACACAGTAATCGGACTTGTGGCAAGCCTGTTCGTCCTTGGACAGTGCAATCTTCTTGCACTTGAGGACAAGACAGCACGTTCTATTGGTGTAAATGTGACAAGAACCAGAATTATTGTGTCTGTAATAGCAGTACTTCTTGCATCAATATCAACAGCAGTTATAGGACCTATAAGCTTTCTTGGACTTATAGTTCCTCATATTGCAAGACTGCTTGTAGGCAGCAATCATAAAGTCCTTGTACCATATTCAATAGTACTTGGTGCATTTATGCTGTTATGTGCAGATACGCTCGGAAGAACAATAGCAGCACCTTATGAGATAAGTGCGTCAGTCATTATGTCAGTAATTGGCGGACCATTCTTTATCATTCTGTTAAGGAGGTCTAAGAAGAATTATGGCTGATAATGTATTTGAAATCAACAATCTGTCATTTGCATATGATAAGCAAAAGGTTCTTGACGGCCTGAATCTTACATTTGCAAAGGGCAAAGTAACTACACTTATAGGTGCTAACGGCTGCGGCAAATCAACACTTTTTAATCTGTGTACCAAGAATCTTAAGCCACAGGCTGGAAGCATAGAACTTGCCGGAACTGATATTGAATCAATGAAATTAAGGGATTATGCGAAAAATGTAGCAATAGTCCACCAGTACAACACAGCACCGGCTGATATTACTGTCGAGAAGCTTGTAGAGTATGGAAGAACTCCATGCAAAGAAAATTGAAGAGTATGTAAAAAATCAGATGCAGGAAGATCTGGAATATGATCAGATGTCACTGAAGGAATACATCGACCCGTTTACGGGTGAGCCGGTAAATAAGGCATAAGTTAAAGCCCTTTAGGGCTTGCCTGTGGTAGCTATGCGCATGGCGAATCTTCAATGGCTCTTTAGAGCCGGCTAGTACCACAGGCTTATAGCCGCAGAGCAAACCACCAGCTGAGCTGGTGGTCATGATTGCAAAATGTATCTTAAAATGGCAAAATAATAAAGTACAAAATAATAAAGTGCAAAATAAACGGAGGATATATGAAGATAATGAAGAAAAAGATACTTTGGCCGGCAGCACTGATGTTAATCGTTTTATTAGTGATTTCGGGATTTTTATTTGCACAATACAGAACACATTTTAATAAATCTGAGATGATATATGAAAGTCAGAAAGAAACCTCTAGAATGAATGAAGTATCAGGAGAAGAAACATCTCGTACAGATGATACATTAAGCGAAGAAACAACTGGCACAGATGAAGTATTAAGTGAAGAGATATCTGACACAACGGATATAAAGGAAGAGACTTCAGCAGCAGTGAATATTAAGGAACAGGCAGAAGAAAGCAGCAAAGACAAGGTATCTTTAGCTGTAAATGTTATATATCAGTACCCTGATATGCCATCGGGCTGTGAGGTTACAGCTCTTACAATGGTTCTTAATTATATTGGAATAAATGTTACTAATAAATATCTTGCAGACAATTACCTTGATTCATCTACATATGACATGTTTGAATCTTTTGTTGGCAACGTATATGATAACGGTTCATTTGGCTGCTTTGCACCTGTAATTGTAAGGACAGCAAATGATTTTTTTACTGATAATAATTATGAATACAGGGCTGTTAATGTAAGTGAAAGCACAAAGGAACAGCTGATTGGCTATCTTCACGATAATAAACCTGTTATAATATGGAATACAGAAAATATGAGTCCGACATATACAAAAAAATATAATCTGGACGGATATGAGTTTACATGGTATGCCAATGAACACTGCGTTGTTCTGTGTGGATATAATGAGGAAGATAATACATTTGAGATAGCAGATTCTATTGCCGGAAAAGTGAGAAGGGACGCTGATACATTTTATAGAAGATATGAGGACATGTTAAGTCAGGCAGTTATTATTAATTAGGTAAGAAAGAAGGATAGATATGGGACACGAACTTACTAAGAATGATATCAAGAAGATGGAAGAAGAGATTGAGTACAGGATACATGAGGTAAGGAAGGCTGCACTTGATGATGTCAAGGAGACAAGGGCTCAGGGAGATTTAAGTGAGAATTTCGAGTATCATGCAGCGAAAAGGTTTAAGAATAAGAATGAAAGCAGAATAAGATATCTGCAGAGAACTATTAAGAATGCAACAGTTATTGATGATTCATCAGCAGATGATGAGGTTGGCGTTAATAATACTGTAGAAGTGTTCTATGAGGATGATGAAAGCACTGAGACTATCAAGATTGTTACGACAATCAGGGCTGATTCATTGAGTGGAATGATTAGTATAGAATCGCCTCTTGGCAAGGCACTTCTTGGACATAAGAAGGGTGACAGGGTTCTTGTACAGGTTAATCCACAGGTTGAATATTATGTTGTTATCAAGAATATATCTAATACTGATGATTCTGATGATAATATAACAAGTTATTAATAAAATATAAAATATATATTATTAAGTTGACACATTAGCGGCACGCTTATATAATTTTAGTATACATTTGTTTGCGTAAGATTATTATAAGGGGTGCCGCTTTTGCAGTTTAATGAAGCACAGATTCAGGCTATACAACATAATACAGGACCGTGTATGGTAATTGCGGGACCGGGGTCGGGAAAGACGACTGTTCTTACTCACAGGGTAAGATATCTTATTGACAGGTGTGGGGTCAAGCCGGCTGATATTCTTGTTATTACATTTACAAGGGCTGCTGCTGAACAGATGAAGTTTAAGTTTAAGGGGCTGTCAGAGGGCAGAAGTTCAGCAGTAACATTTGGCACATTTCATGCAGTATTCTTTACGATACTTAAGACTGCATATAATTATTCTGCACGCTGCATTATTAAGCCGCAGGTACAGCATGAATTCGTGAAAGACCAGATGTGCAGGCTTGAGCTTGAGTATGATGATGAGAATGAGGCTGTGTCCGGTGTGTTATCTGAGATAAGCCGTATTAAAGGTGAGGCTGTCAATATTGAAGAGTATGAGAGCAGGTGTATTCCGCCACAGAGTTTCAGGATAATATATAGGGCATATGATGATATGCTTGTAAGAAAGCATCTGATTGATTTTGATGACATGATAGTACTGTGCCGGGAGCTTCTTAAGCAGAGGGAAGATTACAGGAGGGCATGGCAGAATAAGTACAAGTATATTCTGATAGATGAATTTCAGGATATTAATAAGGCACAGTTTGATGTTGTGAGGATTCTTGCCGATGGATACAGGAATCTTTTCGTGGTTGGGGATGATGACCAGAGTATATATGGATTCAGGGGTTCTGCTCCACAGATAATGCTGGATTTCAATAAGTATTACAGTGATGCGGTAAGAATTGACATGTGCATTAATTACAGGTCGACGGGCAATGTTGTGCTTGCATCAAGGGCTGTAGCAGAGGAGAATGAACATCGTTATTATAAAGATATAACGACGCATAATGCACAGGGAGATTCTGTGTCAGTATATGAATTTAACAGTCTGAATGATGAGAAAGCATTTCTTGTATCAGAGATAAGAAAACTTCTTGACAGTGGAACAGCTGCCGATGATATTGCGGTTCTTTCAAGAACTAATGTGATTGGCAATATGTATATGTCAAGGCTTAAGAGTGAAGGCATATCATGCTGTGATGATTCTGCAATTCAGGATGTATATGAGCATTGGATAAGCAAGGATATCCTGACATATATAAGAATTGCGCTTGGCAGCAGGGAAAGAATGGATTTTCTGCGGATTATTAATAAACCGCTTCGATATATAACACGTTCATATATTACACAGCCGGCAGATATTAATGCATTGAAGAGAGGCTATGAGGGAGATGAACAGATGAGTGAACAGGTAGAAAAGCTGGCGTCTGATATTAATATGATAAGAAATATGTCTCCATTTGCAGCTGTTAATTATATAAGAAAGGGAATTGGATATGATGAGTATATAAGGAATTATATATATGAACATAAGGCTGATAAGGAAGAACTATATAATGTACTTGATGAACTGGCACACAGGGCTTCGCAGTATATGAGCCTGTCACAGTGGCTTAATGGTATTGAAGAATATATGAGGCAGTGTGATACGGATAGAAAGAACAATGCAGTAGAAGGTGTGCATATGCTTACAATGCACAGTTCTAAGGGACTTGAATATAAGATTGTACTGGTGTTGGATGTATGCGAGGGGATAATACCGTATAATAAGGCGGTTCTTGATGAGCAGATAGAAGAGGAGAGAAGACTTTTTTATGTTGCGATGACAAGGGCAAAAGAAAAGTTGTATCTTCTGTACCCCAAGCAGAGGTACAACAAAGATACAACCCGTTCACGCTTTATAGAAGAGATTCTTACTGCTCGTTATCCTCTTCTTCGTACAGATCTTCATACTCCATAGCATCTAATTCTTCATCGAATGCTTCAGATACAAGCTCGTATTCATCATCAGATTCGATATTCTCAAGTACAGGTTCGTTGTCACCTTCAACCTTGTATCTGTAAAGATATACCTCATCGTTGTCTGCAGCTTCTCCTTCAAGAGGAAGAAGTGCAATATAGTCGTTGTCTCCAGCAGGGAATATGCGTATTATTGCACATTCACATTCTGTGTTATCATCAAGCATAAGAGTTACTGTGTTATATTCCTGATTATTATTCTCCATAATGTCTCCGTTCTGCCAGTAATGGCTTTAGTATTTTCTCTACTCTAACAAAAATTATGTATAAAAGCAATGAAAATAAAGAAAAAACACTTGCTATTTTATTATGTAAGGTGTATATTATGCATAAGTTAATAATTTAAGTCAAAGGGGACGATTTTAGCAGCAACGCTAGGATTGTCTCCTTTTTGGTTAAATTAATAGCATTAAACAATGAATATTATAATCTGGAGGTTCACGCCATGGATAAAATCGATAAGAAGATAATTACATTATTACAGCAGAATGCAAGAATGCCATTAAAGGCACTTGCGGAGAATGTTTTCCTCTCATCACCCGCGGTTTCAGCAAGAATTGAGAGACTTGAGAAGGAAGAGATTATTGAAGGTTATGAAGTTAAGATTAATCAGTTAAAGCTTGGATATCATATCACAGCATTTATTAATCTTGAGGTAGCTCCTGTGCAGAAGCCGGATTTCTACCCATTTATCAAGTCATGCCCTAATGTTGTTGAATGTAATTGTGTAACAGGCAATTATTCAATGCTTTTAAAGGTTATGTTCCCAAGTACTATGGAACTTGATACATTTATCGGACAGCTTCAGAAGTTCGGAAGAACAAGTACACAGATTGTGTTCTCTACACCTGTTGCACCAAGAGGCATTGATGTTAATCAGGAAATGCCTTCAGATAATTAATTTCATCAAAAGTTCATAATTATTTAACCTATTCGCACTGTCAGACACTTGCTGTTCTGGCAGTGTTTTTGTTATAATTATCTGAGTTTAAGTTTCGTGTTACGAGGAGGTATTATGAGTAAGGCTTCAGATATATTGGATAATGTAAGTAAGGTGATTGTGGGTAAGAGAAATGTTTCGGAACTGATTCTGACAAGTATTATTGCAGGTGGACATGTTCTTCTTGAGGATGTTCCGGGAACTGGTAAGACTATGATGGCGAAAGCATTTGCGAAGAGCATTGATGGTGAATTCTCAAGAATTCAGTTTACACCAGATCTGCTTCCTTCAGATATTACAGGTGTGCATGTGTTTAACCAGAAAGAGGGAGAGTTCGTATTTAGAAGAGGTCCTGTATTCGCCAATGTTATTCTTGCAGATGAGATTAACAGGGCAACTCCAAGAACGCAGTCAGCACTGCTTGAGTGTATGGAGGAACATCAGGTTACTGTAGATGGTGAATATTCTAAGTTAGAAGAACCATTTATAGTAATTGCAACACAGAATCCTATAGAGACAGCAGGAACTTATCAGCTTCCTGAGGCACAGCTTGACCGATTTCTTATGAAGATTAATATGGGATATCCGGAGAAAGATGATGAGGTTCTTATTCTTAACAGATTCTTAAAAGAAGATCCATCAAAAGAGCTTTCAACAGTTGCAACATGTGTAGATATTGCTGCAATGAAGGAAGAAGCAAAGAATGTATATGTGCATCCTGTACTTATTGATTATATTGTTGAACTGGCAAGAATGACAAGACAGGAAGATAATGTATCAATTGGTGTAAGTCCTAGAGGAACTCTTGGTATGCTCAATGCAGCAAGAGCATATGCATATGTTGCAGGCAGGGATTATGTTGTACCGGAAGATATCAAGACACTTGCACCTGTAGTATGGGCACACAGACTTGTGTTACAGACAGGCTATATGAATATGGATAATAAGGAACAGATTATAGAACATGTTGTTAATAACACAGCAGTTCCTACTGAAGATTGGAAGAGATAATGAACGTATTATTAATGCTTATTGGTGTACTTATAGTATATCTGGCAGTTAAGCTCGTATTTCGTTATAACTGGAATAAGGGACTGGGTGCAGCTCTTGAATTTGAGAAAAAGCATGTTGTGAATGGTGAAACAGTTAATATTGTTGAGGTTATATCCAACGAAAAGCGTCTGCCACTGCCATGCGTGAATCTTAAGTTTCAGGCGGACAGGGAACTTGAATTTCCGGGAACAGACACTAATTCAAGTGTTTCGGATCTTACATACCGTAATGATGTGTTTTCATTTCTTGCTAATCAGAGAATTACAAGAAGAATACCGGTAAGATGCAATCACAGAGGTGTGTTCAGAATATCGGGGGTACAGCTTACATTTGCCGGACCATTTATGAATGAGATTAATGTGCTGAAAGTGGATAATAACTGTGAGATAACAGTTTACCCGAAGACTGTGGATAGCAGGAGATTCAGCTTTATAATAAGCAGAATATCAGGAGAAGCAGAGCGTAAGAAATATATGATCGAAGACCCATTTGTGTTCAGGGGAATAAGAGATTATACAAGCAATGACAGCTTAAAGAATGTGAACTGGAAGGCTACAGCAAGAACAGGTAATCTGTGTGTTAATGAATATAATGAGTCAGTCAGCCGTAATGTATGTATTCTGCTGAATCTTGAAGATGACGGAATGCTTACATACGATTCAATTAATGAAGCGGCAATAAGTCTGGCTGCTTCTGTTGCGGAAGAATTCATAAGACAGGGAATTAATGTCTCTCTTATAAGTAATGCATGTGATATTGATACGAAAGAAGCAGCCAATATAAGAGAAGGAGCAGGAGCCGGACATCTTGGAAGTATTAATACTGTACTTGCAAGAATGGATTTGAAGCTTGAAAAAGAAGAATTTGCAGAACTTATTAACAGAACATTTTTAGAAAATGTGTCTGCAAAGAGCAGTGACAGCAGTGTATATGTTGTTATATCAGCAAGCAGAAGAAAGAAGCTGCAACAGACTATGGAGAAGTTTGAGAAGAAGTATGGACAGGTTATATGGATTGTTCCATATATGACTGGTGGAGAATACAGCCTTGATTATTGTGGTATCAGACCAGAGGGCTGGGAAGTCAAATAAGTTTATCAGGAGATAACATATGAATGAGTCGGGACAAGTTTATGATTATAATAAACTGAGAACAATAAGAACATTGACAGATATAATAAGCCAGTGCCTGGCAGCTATTGCTTTTTCTGCATTTGTTATATTAGGACTTACAAAGAAACCTGACAGTTATATTATTATTACACTGTTGATGGCAGTTCCGGTTATCGTAACATATGCAGCAAGAAAGCATACACGCAAAATGCTTCCTTTTATGCTGGTTCATGGAGTGTTGCTTATAATAGCAGTTGTGCTTGGAAAAGGTGATGCGGAGTCTACGGCGTATTTTGTAAGTGTACTTGCTATATGTATCAGGTCTGTAAGCATTAAAGCTGCTAATGCAAGAAAAACTGAATATATGAATGAACCTCTTTATGGCAGCCAGTTTGCTGATGCGAATCAGGACGAGAAAAAGGCGGTATTGCAGGCAGGAGAGAAAATGTCACCATTATATTGTGTAATTATGGTGGCAGGAAGTCTTTGCGGCGGCTCAACAGGTAACATTTTTCTTGTTAATTATGAGGCAGTACTGTTTGTACTCTTTATATTAATTGTTTTTCTTGCTAATCAGTTAAAAGAGCTTAATTCTTTGTTTATAAGTAATGCCGGCAAATCAGAATTTCCTGCTGAGAGAATTACAGGAATTAACATGATAATGGTTATGGTTGTGTCAGGACTTATGATTCTTGGCATGCTTTTGTTCTATAGCGGAGATTATGGCAATATATTTACATTGATAGGTTCTGGTTTTGCAGCAGTTATAAGGATAGTGCTGAAGCTTTTCTTAAGGCTTATAAGAGAAAAGGAAGAGGTTTCTACTATGCCTGATGAATCTGTGAATCCAGTTTCAGATGATGTGGTAAGTGGAGATAATGACCTCGCATTTACTGATAATCCTGTTATGAGTGCATTATTTACTGCATTTGCAATAGTGTTTGTGATTGTTCTTATGGCATTTATTATCTATCTAATTGTGAAATATGCAAAGAATTTCAAGAAGGCACAAGATGAGAACGGTGATGAAGTTGAATTCATCGGCAGGGATAGAAGGACAGAGGCAAGGATAAAGAGACACCAGAGAACAGAAGAAGCTAAGAATATGCCTGTTAATATGCAGTACAGGAAGGCTTTCAGAAAAGCTGCTATAAAGGCTTCAAAGTCAGCAAAAGCTACAGATAATACTGCACTTGAGAATATGCAGCCACAGGATATAACAAGAAACAGAATAACTGTCGATGCAGAGGCGGCAGACAGAATTACTGCAAGTTATGAGAAAGCAAGATATTCTGATAAGAATATTTCCAAAGAAGAACTTGAATTTATGCTTGACTTTGTGAAAAACGACAAGTATAATAGGCGTACATAATAAGTAAATGCTGTGAAGAGGACTATTAGATGGGAACCAGAGTCAGAGAGCTGCCGGATGGTGCGAGGCAGTCGAAGGAACTTATTGAACTCGCCTTGGAGCTGCTACCTGAAATCATCATGAGAAGTAGGAGTAGCCGGAAGCCAACCGTTATAGTGGACAGAATATAATACAACACATTTGTTGTACGTATTCAGTGAGTGCATAGCATAGCTATGAAGAAGAGTGGTAACGCGTGAGATTATGTCTTTCGTCTCTTTGGGTAGAATTGCCCATGGACGAAAGATTTTTTTATGCTTATCTTTAAGAAAGCCTTTACTTATTAACAATACATATTTATATTTTCAGGAGGTTTTAGGAATGTTTGATTACAGACAGTATGAAAGAGGCTATTTTATGCCACCAGTTAAGTGTAATGACTGGGTTAACAAGGAGTATGTTGATAAGGCACCAATCTGGTGTTCAGTTGATTTAAGAGATGGTAACCAGGCTCTTGTTGAACCTATGAGCCTTGATGAAAAGCTTGAATTCTTCCAGATGTTAGTTGAAGTTGGATTTAAGGAAATTGAGATAGGTTTCCCTGCAGCTTCTGAGACAGAATATGAGTTCTGCCGTACACTTATTGAGAAGAATATGATTCCTGATGATGTTACAATTCAGGTTCTTACTCAGGCAAGACCACATATTATCAAGAAGACATTTGAAGCTGTAAAGGGTGCTCCAAGAGCAATCGTTCATGTATATAATTCTACTTCATTAGCTCAGAGAGAACAGGTGTTCAAGAAGTCTAAGGAAGAAGTTAAGCAGATTGCTATTGAAGGTGCTAAGTTATTAAAGGAACTTGCTGAAGCTGATGGAGGAAACTTCCTTTTCGAATACAGCCCGGAGAGCTTTACAGGAACAGAGCCAGAGTATGCACTTGAAGTGTGCAACGCTGTTGTAGATATCTGGCAGCCAACTCCTGATAAGAAATGTATTATCAATCTTCCTGCTACAGTTGAGATGTCACTTCCACATGTATTTGCAAGCCAGATTGAATATATGTCTAAGTACATGCACAACAGAGAGAATGTTATTATTTCTCTTCATCCACATAATGACCGTTCAACAGGTGTTGCTGATGCAGAGTTAGGACTTCTTGCAGGTGCAGACAGAATTGAGGGAACACTTTTCGGTAATGGTGAGAGAACAGGTAATGTTGATATTATTACACTTGCTATGAATATGTATATGCAGGGCGTTAATCCTGAACTTGATCTTTCTGATATGCCGCATCTTGCAGAAGTATTTGAAAGACTTACACAGATGAAGATTGATGACCGTCACCCATGGTGTGGTAAGCTTGTATTTGCAGCTTTCTCAGGTTCACATCAGGATGCTATATCTAAGGGAATGCATTACAGAATTGAGAATGACCCTAACAAGTGGACTGTTCCATATCTTCCTATTAATCCGGAAGATGTCGGACGTACATATGATTCAGATGTTATAAGAATTAACAGCCAGTCTGGTAAGGGTGGCGTAGCTTATGTTCTTGAGCATAACTATGGAATGATTGTTCCTAAGGCAATGAGAGAAGATTTAGGTTATGCAGTTAAGGATGTATCTGATGTTAATCATAAGGAACTTTCACCTGATGAGGTTCTTGAGATATTCGAGAAGAGATATAAGAAATATACACCAGTATTCAAGATTTCTGAGGTACATTTCAAGCAGATTAATGGAATCCAGACAGTTGTAACTATTGATGAGAATGGTAAGAAGAGCAATGTTGAAGATGGCGGTAATGGTCGTCTTGACGCAGTAAGTAATGCACTTTCAAGTCATTTTGGAAAGCCTTGCGATATCTTCTGCTATGAAGAACATTCATTAAAGAAGGGATCTGACTCAAGTGCCATTGCATATGTTGGTATTACAGGAGAAGATGGCAAGAATTACTTCGGTATTGGTATTGATCATGATATCATCAGAGCTTCTATTGATGCGTTAGAGTCAGCTATGAACAGAAGCCTCGAAGCTTAATCTTAATATAATAATATATTGATATAAAGCCCATAAGCGAAACGTATATTGTATCGATAACGTTTTCGCCTATGGGCTTGTTTTTATTAATTTAGGATGAAAAAATCCCCCTCAAAGGGGGGAGCGGTACTATGGTACTAATGATATTATAAGCATGTAGAGAGAAAGAAATATAATTAAAGGTGGAAACTATTGATTCAAACATTTAGGAGGGATGCTCATGTTTTTAAGAAAACGATTAAGCAGTCTGAGTACAAAGTCTAAGAAGATTATTAGTGGTATTCTTGTTGCAGCAATGGTTGCTGGTTCGGTGATTGCAGGAACTTCATTAAAGGCTGGGGCATATTCTAAGACACAGGATGTACTTGATGAACTGTTGGGAGCAGCTAAGCCATATGGTGTGGTTGCAGAAGAATTTAAGAACGCTAATCATAATCAGACATGTTTTGCAACCAATAAGCTTGTCATAACAGACCAGTGGCTGAGTGCCTGGCTGGATATGAGTGTGGGAACAACTTATATCAGAAGTTTCGATAACGCAGGTTCATCAGAAGTGTTTATTGACAGGAATGCATTTAATAATCTTGTCCTTGGAACAGATTATGATTATGAGGCGAGAGAGAACAAGTATTATATTAAAAATGTTGATGGAAACAGAACAGGAGCTGTTATTAATGTCAGCAATTGTAAAGATACAATCAATGTTTATTATGCAGAAGATTATATGGATGTAACTGCGGCACTTGATAAGGTATATGATAATTTTAAAGAATATGCGGATATTCCTGATGAGGAGGCTGATATTGTTATTGGTGCTAATGATGAGAAGAAGATAGACCTTTCATCATTCAAGGACAAACAGATTGTAGTAGTTAATATGTATGCAAGTAATTATACAGACTGGCAGGGAAACGAAGTTTCATCATATTATGGAGAAGGTCAGCTCAGTATAACTAATAAGGCTGATGGTCAGTTTGTTATTATGAATCTTTTAGGTGCAGATGGAGATGCAGAGGTTAAGAGATTCAGCATTAATGGAAAGAATTCGGGCGGATTAACAGATGTTGATATATCTGATACAGTAGTATTTAATGCGGTTAATGTTTCGGATAAGCTTAATATAGCTGAGATATGTGGTATAGTAGTTGCTCCTAGAGCGGATGTTACTCTTACATCAACATGCAACGGAAGAGCAATTGCCAGAACATTCGTTAATGTTAATGGTGAGATGCATTTTGTATCTGATTGTCAGCAGGAAGGAACAACAGCGAAAGAGACAACTACTGAGACAAAGTCTGATGCAGAATCTACAGAATCATCAGCAGAGACTGTTAGTGAGACAACAAAGACTAGTGAAGAAACAACAGTAAATGAGACAACAAAGGCTAGTGAAGAAACAACAGTAAATGAGACAACAAAGGCTAACGAAGAAACTACGGTAAATGAGACAACAAAGGCTAGTGAAGAAACTACAGTAAGTGATACAACGAAAGCTGATGACGCTACTAAGGTTATTGAAACAACAAAAGCTGATGAATCAACAAAAACTGATGAGTCGATAAAGACAGAGAATACGACTAAGAAAACTGATGATATATCAGGTGCAGATGTTACTAAGAAGAGTGGCGAAGTTGCTGGAGATGAAGAACTGGTAACAGGAAAAGACGGAGCTGCAATAGACGGTTCAAGAGTAAGAAAGAACGGTGAAGTTGCTGCTGATGAAGAAGTTGTAAAGACGGGTGACAACAATCATGTCTGGGTATATGTTATAGTTCTTGCTGCAGCAGTTGTTATATTCGGAACAGTAATTGTTATAAGCAAGAAGAATAATAAGCAATAATATTTAATATTAATGATTATTGAGGCACAGCATATAATGTTGTGCCTTTTTTATTAGAGTGGTATTGAAGCACTCTGTTTTTTTATGCTATAATGCAATATGTATGAGTTGAAGTAGGCTCTGAACACAAAATACAGTGAAGAACAAGGAGATGGAAGTTTATGAAACATTTGATACTTGCATCGGGTTCGCCAAGACGAAGAGAATTAATGAGTCAGGTAGGACTTGATTTTACTGTTGTTACAAGTGATGCAGATGAGAATATTAAAGAGATGGAGCCGGAGGATTATGTAAGAGAATTATCTTCTATTAAGGCACAGTCTGTTTTGGAACAGTATTCAGATAAAGAGGATTCTGTAATCGTTATAGGTGCAGATACTATTGTTTACCATAAGGGAGAGATTCTTACCAAGCCTAAGGATGAAGAGGATGCATTCAGAATACTTAAGTTTTTGGAAGGTGAGATTCATCAGGTGTATACAGGTGTAACTATATGCAGTACACATAAGAATGTAAGCTTTTATGAAAAGACAGATGTGTGGGTATATGATATGACTGACAATGAAATCAGGGATTACATAAGCACAGGAGAGCCTATGGATAAGGCTGGTGCATATGGTATTCAGGGGAAATTTGCAGCATACATTAAGGGAATTGAAGGTGATTATAATAATGTTGTCGGACTTCCAGTTGCAAGACTTGTGCATGAGCTTAAGGCGTTTTAAGGAGAGAACATATGGTTAAATTCGTAGCATGTGACCTTGATGGGACATTGCTTCTTAACGGAGCACAGAGTGTTGATGAATCTGCTATACAGTATACTAATAAGCTTGTTGATAGTGGAGTTATATTTGCACCTGCAAGTGGAAGGCAGATAACAAGTCTTAAGAGACTTTTTGAACCGGTTAGTAATAAGCTGGCTTATATTGCTGAGAATGGAGCACTTGTCGAATACAGAGGCGAAACTATTGGTAAGACTGCGATGGAGCGAAAGCTTGCACTGGAGATAATTGAGGATGTAATTGAACAGCCTAATTGTGAGGTGCTTGTATCAGGAGAACATACAGCATATATTAAGCCTAAGTCTGAAGAATATTATTACAGGATGACCAAGGTAGTCAATTATCAAACCACATTAGTTGATAAGTTCACAGATATTGACGAAGATATATTAAAGATAGCTGTGTGCGATATGTCAGGAATTAAGAATTCCAAGGAGCATTTTATTAACAAATGGAGTGACAAGGCTTCAGTACTTGTATCAGGTGAATTATATCTGGACTTTATGGACTCTGCTGTTAATAAGGGAAGAGGAATTGAGCAGATACAGAAATATTTCGGCTTAAAACCTGAAGAATGTATGGCATTTGGTGATAATTATAACGATATTGCAATGTTGGACAAGGTATATTATTCATATGTTATGGAAAAAGCAGTTCCAGATGTCAAGAAACATGGACGTTTCGTAACAGGATGGGTAGAAGGAACATTAAGAGAACAATTTAAAGAGATAAGATAAGGAGACTTAAGTTATGGATAAGCATATTGATGAGTGCACAAAGGTATTTTTAAGAGATCAGAAACAGCTTTTTGATGAGCCTGTTGCATATGATTTAGAGGAAGCTAAGGAGTTCTTAGAGGACTGCATGGCAGTATACTGCAAGGATATTAAAGAATTAAGAGAAGTTATGGATGATGAGGGAATGGATGTATCCGACTTAAGCAATGACGAGCTTCTTGAGCAGTTAGAAGTATTCAAGCTTGATAATGGTGGATTTTTCTTCGTGGAAGGATAGTAAAGATGCGTATAACTGTTGTATGTGTAGGTAAGATTAAGGAAAAGTTTTATACTCAGGCGGTTGAGGAGTATTCCAAGAGACTTTCAAGATATTGTAAGCTTGATATTGTTGAACTGCCTGATGAGAAAACACCGGATAATGCAAGTGATGTTGTCAATGAGCAGATTAAGAACAAGGAAGGGGAGAGAATCCTGTCTGCGATTAAAGATGATGCTTATGTATGTGCACTTGCAATAGAAGGAAAAATGTTTGATTCTGTTGAACTTTCTGAGAAGATTGAAAGACTTGGAATAGACGGAACAAGTAACATAACATTTGTAATAGGAGGCTCTCTGGGACTGGCAGATACAGTACTTAAGAGGGCTGATTATAAGCTGAGTTTTTCAAAGATGACATTTCCACACCAGCTTATGAGAGTTATTCTTTTGGAACAGATATACAGGGCTTACAGAATTATGAAGAATGAGCCGTATCACAAATAATTAAAGAGGATAGAATATGAAAAGAAGAAAGAAAACATTAATTATATTAGCAGTTATTCTTGTTGTAGTTCTGTTAGTTGCAGGGTATATCAAGTTCTTTAATGGAAGGATGATATATTTTACAACAGGAATGAAGAGCGGCGAGCTTATTAAGACAGTAGGACAGAATACGACTTATACATGCGAGGCAGATATTCTCATGTCTGATGTTAAGAAGGAATATGAGGAAATGTTTGACAGTAATATATGGAAAGAGAAAATCGGCGATGCCGACTTTGAAAGCTATATCAAAGACCAGATTAAGAGCAAATTAATGCGTGTCAAGGCAATGAATGTCAAGGCTAAGGAACGCGGCGTTGTGCTTGGAAGAGAAGAAAAAGATTCTGTAAGTAAGGCTGTTGATGCATTTTATAATGAATTAACAGAATCACAGATAAGTAATACAGGAATAACTAAGGATAAACTGAATACAATGTTTACTGAATTCGCAATTGCCAAGAAATTGTATGATGACCTTACTTCAAGCATGGATATTGAGGTAAGTGCAGATGAGGCAAGAGTTATTGATATCCAGTATATTGTGTCAGATTCAGAGGAAGAGATTAATAATGCATATAATCTTGTGAATTCAGGAAGTTCATTCTTTGCAGTTGCCAAGGAATACAATGCAGACGGCGAATATGAGTATGAACTGAAGCGTGGAGAGATGGATGAAGCATTTGAAAAAGCAGCATTCAATCTGTCTACAGGTGAGATGAGCGGTATAGTTGAGGCAGCAGGCAGATATTACATTATAAGATGTACATCAGATAATGATAAGGCTAAGACAGAGGTCAACAAGTCTTCAATTCTTGAAAAGAGAAAGTTAGAGCAGTTTAATGCTGATTTTGAGAAATATGAAGCTGGTATATATATGGAATTTAATAACAGCGAATGGAACAAATTAAGTATTCAGGATGCGTATACATTGGGAAGTAGCTTTGAGGATACCTTTAATGCGTATTTTGGTAGGTAGAGAGGAGAGTAATTGAGTAATGGCAGCTAATAAATATGATGCTAACAGTATATCGATACTTGAAGGTCTTGAAGCGGTAAGAATGAGACCTGGTATGTATATTGGCAGTGTCGGAACTAAGGGACTTAACCATCTTATATATGAGATTGCGGATAATTCAGTGGATGAACATCTTGCTGGTTTCTGTGACAAGATAAATGTATCGCTTAATGATGATGGAACAGCAACTATTAAAGATAACGGACGAGGTATTCCTATCGGAATCCATCCTAAAGCCGGAATACCTGCAGTTGAGGTTGTATTCACAGTGCTTCATGCGGGCGGTAAGTTCGGAGATGGCGGGTATAAGATATCAGGCGGACTTCACGGAGTTGGTGCGTCTGTAGTTAATGCACTTTCTGTATGGCTTGAGGTTGAGATAAGAGTTGATGGCGGCGTGTACAAGCAAAGATACGAGCGGGGCAAGGCGACAGCATCACTTGAAAAGATTGGTACTTGCAGAAAGAATGATACTGGTACAACTGTTACATTTCTTCCGGATGGAGAAATATTTGAAAAGACAAGATTCAAGGCAGACGCGATAAAGAGCAGACTTCACGAGACTGCATATCTTAATCCGGGACTTACTATTGAATTCGAGGATAAGAGAAAGGGCAGCGAGGATAAGGAGACTTTCCATGAGCCTGACGGACTTAAGGCATATATCAAAGACCTTAACAATGGCAAAGAGACAGTCTGCGATATTATCTATTTTAAGAAGAAGCAGGACGATATTGAGGTTGAGGTTGCATTCCAGTTTGTTAATGAATTTGAGGAAAATATTCTTGGCTTCTGTAATAACATATACACCCAGGAGGGTGGAACACATATTACAGGCTTTAAGACCAAGTTTACAACGATTATTAACCAGTATGCGAGAGAGCTTGGTATCTTGAAGGATAAGGATGCTAATTTTACAGGGCTTGATGTAAGAAACGGTATGACTGCGGTTGTTGCAGTTAAGCATCCTGCACCAAGATTTGAGGGACAGACCAAGACCAAGCTTGATAATCCTGATGCTGGTACAGTTGTTGCAAATGTAACAGGTGACGAGGTACAGCTTTATTTCGACAGACATTTGGACGACCTTAACGCTGTAATTGCCTGTGCCGAAAAATCTGCAAAGATAAGAAAAGCAGAAGAAAAAGCCAAGACAAATATGCTTACAAAGCAGAAATTCTCTATAGACAGCAACGGAAAGCTTGCCAACTGTGAAAGCAAGAATCCAGAGGAATGTGAGGTATTCATTGTAGAGGGAGACTCAGCCGGAGGTTCAGCAAAGACTGCAAGAAACAGAAGAACACAGGCAATTCTTCCAATCAGAGGTAAGATTCTTAATGTTGAGAAGGCAAGTATTGATAAGGTTCTTGCCAATGCCGAGATTAAGACAATGATTAATTCGTTCAACTGTGGCTTCCTAGAGGGCTACGGCAACGATTTTGATATCAGCAAATTAAGATATAACAAGATTATTATTATGACTGATGCCGATGTAGATGGGGCGCATATTGATACACTGTTGCTTACATTCTTCTACAGATTCATGCCAGAGCTTATTAATCAGGGACATGTATATATTGCCACACCGCCTCTTTATAAGGTTGTACCTAAGAAGGGTGAGGGCGAATATCTGTATGATGATAAAGCACTTGAGGATTACAGAAAGAAGCATACCTCAGGAACATTTACACTCCAGAGATACAAAGGTCTTGGAGAGATGGACCCTGACCAGTTATGGGAGACAACGCTTAATCCAGAAACAAGAATTTTAAAGCAGGTTGAGATTGAGGATGCAAGGCTTGCAACTGAGGTTACGGCAATGCTTATGGGTACAGATGTACCACCTAGAAGAGAATTTATATATACGCATGCAAATGAAGCTGATATTGATGCGTAAAAGCTAAAGGAGTAGAAAATGGCTGAGAAGATTATAAGGACTGAGTATTCTGAGGTTATGCAGAAGTCCTATATAGATTATTCCATGAGTGTTATTACAGCGAGAGCGCTTCCTGATGTAAGGGACGGGTTAAAGCCGGTACAGAGAAGAGTGCTGTATGCCATGGACCAGTTGGGGCTTAATTACGACAAGCCTCACAGAAAGTCTGCGCGTATCGTTGGTGATACAATGGGTAAATATCACCCTCATGGTGACAGTTCAATATATGAGACACTTGTAGTACTTTCACAGGATTTTAAGAAGGGAATGGCGCTTGTTGACGGACACGGAAACTTCGGTTCTATCGAAGGTGACGGTGCAGCTGCCATGCGATATACAGAGGCTAAGTTAAAGAAATTCACACAGGACGTATATCTTGCTGACCTTGATAAAAATGTTGTGGATTTCGTGCCTAACTTTGATGAGACAGAGAAAGAGCCTGAGGTTCTTCCTGTAAGAGTACCTAATCTGCTTGTAAACGGTGCAGATGGTATTGCGGTTGGTATGACAACTAATATCCCTCCACACAATCTTTCAGAGGTTGTTGATGCAGTATGTGCATATATGGATAATGAGGATATTACAACAGAGGAGCTTATGCAGGTCTGCCCGGGTCCTGATTTTCCTACAGGTGGAATTGTAATTAATAAAAGTGAGCTTGGTGCAATATATGAGACAGGTTCAGGAAAGATTAAGTTAAGAGGCAAGGTTGTATTTGAGCCTGCCAAGAACCGTTCTGAGAAGGACAAGCTTGTTATTACAGAGATTCCATATACAATGATTGGTGCTAACATAGGTAAATTCATATCTGATGTTGTAAGTCTCATAGAGACTAAGAAAACTACTGATATTGTCGACATTTCTAATGAGTCTTCTAAGGAAGGAATAAGAATTGTCCTTGAACTTAAGAAGAATGCTGATGTCAAGAATCTTGAAAATCTTCTGTACAAGAAGACCAAGTTAGAAGATACATTTGGCGTAAATATGCTGGCTATCGTTGATGGCAGACCTGAGACTTTAGGTATTAAGGATATAATAAGACATCACATTAATTTCCAGTATGAGCTTGCTACAAGAAAATACACAACACTTCTTGAAAAGGAGAAGGCTAACAGGGAGATTAAGGAAGGGCTTATAAGAGCCTGTGATATTATTGACCTTATTATCGAGATATTACGAGGCAGTGCTAATCTTAAGATGGCTAAGGAATGCCTTGTCAATGGTAATGTTGAGGGAATCAAGTTTAAGTCAGAGCGGTCAAAGAAGCAGGCTGCAGGTCTTGATTTCACAGAAAGACAGGCAAGCGCCATATTGGAAATGCGTCTGTACAAGCTGATTGGTCTTGAAATTCTTAATCTTCAGAAGGAATATGACGAATGTGTTAAGAAGATTGAGAAGTATGAAAAGATACTTGGCAGCAGAAAAGAGATGGCTAAGGTCATCAAGGCAGATCTTCTTAATATTAAGAAGGAATATGGTGTTGCAAGAAGAACTGTAATCGAAGATGGCGAAGCTGCTGTATTTGAGGAAAAGAAGATTCCTGAGATGGAAGTTATGTTCATCATGGATAGATTCGGATATGCAAGAACTATTGATATGGCTGCATTTGAGAGAAATAAAGAGGCTGTATTTAATGAGAACAAATATGTTATTCCGGTAATGAATACAGATAAAATCTGCATATTTACTGATATGGGAGACATGCACCAGTTAAAGATAAAGGATTTGCCTTTTACTAAGTTCAGGGATAAAGGCACTCCTATTGATAATCTGTGTAACTATGACAGTTCTAAAGAAATAATTGTGTATATCACTCCATTTGAACGACTTAAGAATCAGAAAATGCTTTTTGTTACAAGACAGGGAATGATGAAGCTTGTAGACAGCGAAGAATTCCATGTTGCAAAGCGTACAGTTGCATGTACGAAATTAGCAGATGATGACAAGCTTATCGGAATGTATTCAACAGATGCAAGAGTGGAAATCTACTCAAAGTTCTCGCTTGATGGCGAAATCAAGGAGGAAGAGGTTGTCGAGAGCAACCAGAATGTAATTGTGCAGACAGAAAGCGGAGTATTCTTAAAATTCCCATTAACAGACATTCCAATGAAGAAGAAGAGTGCTGTTGGTGTAAGAGGAATCAAGCTTTCAAAAGACGATTATATAGAAGATGTATTCCTGCTTACAGAAGGTGATGAGTTCACGATGGAATATAAGGGTAAGAGTATAAGTTTTGCCAAGATGAAGACGGCTCACAGGGATACTAAGGGGACGAAGATAAGAGTGTAGTTGTTTAACGGTTGGGGAGTCAAAGTCGACATGACTACCTTTTAATATATAAAGTTTTATAAAGAAAATTTGCTCGTGCAACAATTACAGCATTAATAGAAGCTGCCAGAATAATTAAAGAAAACAATGAAGGAGAGGATACCCATGAACATAATTAGTTTGTTTAGTGGATGTGGAGGATTAGATGTGGGTTTTGAAAGAGCAGGGTTTAATATTCCTGTTGCGAATGAATTTGACAAAACAATATGGTCGACATTTAAAGCTAATCATCCTAATACTCATCTGATTGAAGGTGATATAAGACAGGTAACAAAAGAAGATATTGAACAGTTTATAGATGGAAAAGTTGATGGAATTATCGGTGGTCCACCTTGTCAGTCATGGTCTGAGGCAGGTTCATTAAAGGGGATTAAAGATGCCAGAGGACAGTTGTTTTTTGATTATATTAGAATATTAAAGGAATTCCAACCTAAATTCTTTTTGGCAGAAAATGTAAGCGGAATGTTGGCAAACAGACATTCAGAAGCGGTGCAGAATATTCTAAATCTTTTTGATGATGCAGGATATGATGTATCATTCACACTCGTAAATACAAAGGATTACGGAGTTGCGGAAGAAAGAGAGTGTTTTATATAGGTTTTAGGAAGGATTTGCAAGATACGGCTGTTCCATCAGGAGAGAAAAATCACCACAATCCAGAGGCAATTAATAACAATGAATACTATAATGGAGCATATTCACCAATATTTATGAGCCGTAACAGAGTAAAAGGATGGGATGAACAGGCATTTACAGTTCAGGCATCAGGAAGACAATGTCAGCTTCATCCACAAGCACCTAAAATGGTTAAAGTGGCACAGAATGATTGCAGATTTGTAGAAGGAAAAGAACATCTTTATCGTCGAATGACAATTAGAGAGGTTGCCAGAGTACAGGGATTTCCAGATGATTTTAAATTTATATATGAGGATACTAATACAGCATATAAAATGATTGGCAATGCTGTTCCGGTTAACCTTGCATATGAAATAGCTGTTGCAATAAAGAAATACTTAGAAGGTAATGGAAAACTAGAATAGTTGATAATTCTAGTTTGCATGCAAATGAAAAGGCATGGGCTCCTATGGATGAGGAAATGCAGCAGACATTTATGATATCAGCAGAATAAGCCATTGATACAGTGCTTGAAATGGAACCTAAAATGTCAGAGGGCAGTAATGATGAATTGACATTAGAGTTTCAGAAGGACGGAGCTGGCGTAAAGGGGGATGTAAGAGACATTGTTATTAGAAGAAATGATATTGAGTGGGAAATAGGATTAAGTATCAAACATAATCACGACGCCGTAAAACATAGCAGATTAAGTCATAAACTTGATTTTGGTAAAGAATGGTTTGATATGCCTTGTAGTGATAGTGATGCATATTGGAATGCGGTTCAACCAATATTTGATATGCTAAAGAATGAGAAGGATATAATGGTTCAAGATGGTCTGAAATCAATGATAAAGACGAAGTAGTATATGTACCTTTACTACAGGCATTTGTGGATGAGGTTAATAGAGCATATAAAGAAGATAAGAATATGCCACGTAAGATGATAGAATATCTTTTTGGAATAGAGGATTACTATAAGGTTGTCAGCCGTGATAGTAAGCGTCTTACAATGATTCATACTTTTAATATAAATCTGGTGTGAAGATATTTGAACATAGAAGAAATTTTCCAGATGAACCTGTAATGGCATATATGTATGTTAGTTCACCGGTGAAAGCAATCACCGGTGTTGTATACTTGGGTAAAAGGCATTGTCTATCTGACTGGTTGGAATACTATAAAGAAGATAGCAATGCTGTTACACGAATAAAGGAATATATGGAAACTTATCATTATAGATATGCAATGGAAATAGATAGATTTCAGGAAACATCACAGATATCATTAGATGACTTAAGAAAAAATGTTCCGGGATTTGTAGCACCACAGATGTATATATATTTGGATGGTACAGAATTGCTGGAGTATATAGAGAGTAACTTAAAAATGACAGATTTGCAGGTAGAACATTCATTTGAAAGGATAGATAATCTCCAAACTATAAAATTTTATTTTACAGTTTGGAGATTAATATACCTTTTAAAATTATGGATAAACCATCTAAACCACCTTAATTCTCTTCCATATAATTATCATATATAGCAATAACCTTATTCATAACCTCCGGACCAGGAGCACCAAGAGTGAGTCTCTTATCTACACAAGTCTGAAGGCTGATTGCCTCGTAGATGTCCTCATCAAATACAGGGCTGACTGCTTTATATTCTTCAAGAGAAAGGTCATCAAGTGCAATATTCTTCTCAATGCACATAAGAACAAGCTGACCGACAATACCGTGGGCTTCTCTGAAAGGAACACCCTTCTTAACAAGATAGTCAGCAGCGTCAGTAGCATTGGTGAAGCCGTTCTTTGCTGAATCTTCCATTCTCTTGTTGTTGAACTTCATAGTATCAATCATGCCCTTGAAAAGGCTGATGCAGCCCTTGGCTGTGTCAAATGCGTCAAATGATAATTCCTTATCTTCCTGCATATCCTTGTTGTAAGCAAGAGGAATACCCTTCATTGTTGTAAGGAGGCTCATAAGTGCACCGTATACTCTGCCTGTCTTACCTCTTACAAGCTCTGCAATATCTGGGTTCTTCTTCTGAGGCATAATAGAGCTTCCTGTACTAAAAGCGTCATCAAGTTCAATGAATCTGTATTCATTAGAATTCCAGATACATATTTCCTCAGAGAAACGGCTTAAATGCATCATGATAGTTGATAATGCAGATAGGAATTCAATAAGATAATCTCTGTCAGAAACAGAATCCATGCTGTTAAGTGTTGGTCCGTAGAAACCAAGAAGAGAAGCTGTAAGCTCTCTGTCTAATGGATAAGTTGTTCCTGCAAGTGCACCTGCACCGAGAGGGCAGTAGTTCATTCTTTCATATATATCATGAAGTCTGCTTCTGTCACGCTTGAACATTTCAAAGTAAGCACCAAAATGATGAGCAACAGTAACAGGCTGTGCCTTCTGAAGATGAGTAAATCCAGGCATAAATGTATGAGTATTCTCTTTCATGATTCTTAAGATAACAGCCATAAGCTCTTTAAGCTCTGCGTCAGTATTAAGAACCTCCTGTCTTGTGTAAAGTCTCATATCAAGAGCAACCTGATCATTTCTGCTTCGTCCAGTGTGAAGTCTCTTTCCGGCATCACCGATTCTTTCGATAAGAGTAGCTTCCATAAATGTATGAATATCCTCGTATTCATCAGTGATTTCAAGCTTTCCTGATTCAATATCAGCAAAAATTCCCTTAAGACCTTCTATAATCTGTTCACTTTCGCTTTCAGGAATAATTCCCTGCTTGCCAAGCATAGTAGCATGTGCAATACTTCCTTCAATATCCTGCTTATAGAACTTCTGGTCAAATGAAATTGATGCGTTGAAGTTGTTAACAAGCTCATTAGTTTCTTTGGTGAATCGTCCACCCCATAATTTCATGTATAAATCCTCCTTGATTTAGATATCAGTATTTCCTTCGTTGTTATCGTCATGTTCATCTTCATCAAAAGAAGAGAGCAGACTGTCAGTAAGTTCATCATCAATGTCAGTTGATTCGAGATTCTCGAAATCATCCATATCATCAAGAATAGAACTTTCTATATTATCATCAGACAGTTTCTTAATATCCTTGTCAGTAAGAGACGGATCATCAAGATATTTTCTGATAATTACCGGAAAATGTGTCATATTGACTTTTCCTGCTTTAATAAAGCGGCTGGCAAGATAAATGCCAATCAATATAATAATGCAAAGTATAGTAATAACGCAACCCAATATTAAATTAACAGGGCAGTATTTTAATACAACAGTGTGGGTTCCAGCACTTATATCCACGCATAATAATGCATTCTGCCATGCATAAGTGTCAGCCTTCTTACCATCAATATATACAGACCAGCCTGCATCGTATGGAATAGAGAATAATATTGCCTTGTCTGTGGAAGCAGTAAGAGTTCCTGTGAACTTAGTGTCAGAGAACTTTTCAACCTGATATCCTTCTGAGTTAAGCTTATTGTATGCCCTGATGAATTTGTCTTCATCAAGTGTGTATACAGTAAGATTCATTCCGCCGGTATCAGATGTTACTTCAACAGTATCAGTACTGTGGACATAACCTATATCAAGAATACGGTTATTGCTCTTTATATTGTTGTAAGTGTAAGTTGTAGCGTTATTAATAGTTACGGTTATGGCATCAACAGATTTATTCGCAACTGACAGATACATATGTCCACTCTTTGCAGGAGTGATAATGCAGTCCGGCTCTGTAGGGAATGAAGTAGTATATTCAAATACTTCGCTTATTCCGGTAAGAGACTGGATAAGGAGATTCTGGTTCTCAATACCATTGTTTTCCTTAGACATAACAAGGTCATTAGCAGTTGAACTGTTAATTGCATAACCAATAGGAAGTGTATAATTATTCCTATATACGAATTCACCATCGCTGCCTGTATAATAATTTCTTATATCACTCTCAACCAGAAGGCGGTTAGAGATAGTGTATTTGACAGAGAAAAGCGAATTAGTAACAGCAGTAAGACCATTACAGCCGTAAGCATTAGTTGAATTCTCCATTCCTATAAGGTTGTAGAGCTTTGACATACCTGCATTACATGTTGATGAAAATGTTGAAACAGTCCTGTAATTGTGCCATGCACCATCATTCTTGGAACGTGCCCCGAAAAGCTTATCCATACGATAGAATGAGTCATCGTTGTCAGATACAGTCTTGGTTACAGTTTTTATTGCATCATAGTCGAGCAGATATGATGTACGGCTTGTTGTTCCGATACCTGTTGCATCCATATTCATGGTACATTCAACGATTGATACCGAGAATGCAAGCATGAGAACAACAGGAATCTTAAGCTTCGCGTTGTTATGAATAAACATTAACAGACTGTATATAAGAATAAATATTCCGCTTATATATACGCTCTTGAATGAATATTCAGTCTCCGAGTTAATAAACAGTTCCTCCATAATAAGCAGAAGACCGATAGCAATCCACAGGGATGCGCCAAGCTGCCTGTCAGTGGAATTCTTAAGGTTAATAACAGCCTCATAGCACATTGCAAGCAGGAAGAATATATATATGAATGACTGTCTGCAAGGCAGGCTGTTAGGGAAATGCATACCATGCCATATATAATTAGGTATATTTAAGTTAAATGCTGTGAGGAAGATAAGCAGGATGACACATTTGCCAATCTTCTCGCGGGCATTGACCTTGCTGCACATAATATAAAGTGGAATTAACATTAACACGGCAACGCCACAATATATGTTAGGCAGATGGTCGAGTCCTAAGTGAACCGGAATATTGATAAGCTGTCTTGTAAGCATCGATAAGATGCTGAAATAAGAAATAAGCTTATCAGGGAAAGTTGTGTCGCTTGATGCTGAAAGTGAAAATGTATAGAATTCAGGCAGAAGAAGACACGCTCCCAGTCCACCGGCAAGCAGTGAATATACACAGAAATTAATAAATTTCTTCACATACTGCATAGGGCTTTTAATACCGTTATAAGCAATCATAAGTACAACATAGTAGATTACTACTGAAAGGCATACCATGATAGCAATATAATAATTAGTAAATATACATAATCCGAGAGTTATGCAGTAGAATATGCAGCGGTTCTCATTAACAAGTCTTTCAAGTCCAAGCATGATAAGTGGAACGAGAATAACACAGTCAAGCCACATAATATTCCAGCTGTATGCTGCAATGAATCCTGACATACCGTAGAACATACCGAATATTGCGGCAATAACATGCTTATTGTTATTGTGCTTGGTAAGATAGTATGTTATGGAAAGACTGCTGCTAGCTATCTTAAGTATTATAAATGCATTCATTATCTCGATAATGTACTTCTGTGGAAAAAGTGCAACGAACCAGTTAGATGGGCTTGCAAGGTAATATGCGAACAGAGATGTAAAGTTAGTCCCCATTCCTATATCCCATGAGTAAGTAAGACTTTCACCATTCCTTATCTTGTTCCACAGTTCCGAAAAGAATGGTGCATACTGATGATACATGTCAGATCTCAGATAACATTCATTTCCCCATGGAAATATGCCTCTTGTGTAGTACAGAGCCAGCATCATGATGACAGGAAGTACAAAGGCAACAAGATATGTAAAGTTAGAATTAAGAATTGATTTTTTAGATGAATTCATGGCTTCCCTCCCTTAGCCGATAATAGTAACATTTTACCAAAGAACAAAAAAAGTGTAAACATTTATAAGCAAATTAGGCTTGTATTCGATAGGACAATTTTGTAAAATAGAAAGGTACGCAAAAGGGATTTCCTTAGGGTAATACTTAAGGAGAGTGTACATGGATTACAAGCAATTATATAAGAAACACAAGAAAGCTGTACAATACACAATATGTGCAGTTTTTATAATAATAGCAGGTGTTATATATCTGGCTGGAAGAAAGAATATGTCTGCGTCTGAGGACACATTTGCAGATAAGGATGTTATAAAAGGTACAGAAGAAGTGAGCGGTACTGATTATGAGCCATCAGGCAGTGACATATATGTGTATATATGTGGACATGTTAATTCACCAGGAGTTGTTAAGTGCCAAAGCGGCATGAGATTATATGAGGCAGTTGAACTGGCGGGAGGGGCTGATGATTCTGCTGATATGTCTTTAGTCAATCTGGCAGCACCGGTTAATGATGGGGAACGGATATATATACCATCATATGGTGACGATATACCTGTTATGGAAGAAGAGACAGCGGGGCTTATTAATATTAATAAGGCAACGGCTGAGGAGCTGACGACGCTTCCGGGAATAGGAAGTTCAAGGGCAGCAGACATAATAAGTTACAGGACAGATAATGGCAGATTCCAGACAATAGAAGATATTATGAAAGTATCTGGAATTAAGGAAGCTGCATTTAACAAGATAAAGAATTATATATGCGTATGATGAAGGCATATTGGTAAGAAGTAAAAGGAGTAGATTATGGCAGGCAGAGTTTTGGTTGTTGATGATGAAAAGATGATTGTTAAGGGACTTAAGTTCAGTCTTATGCAGGATTACAGTGTTGTAGACTGTGCTTATGATGGAGAGGAAGCCCTTGAATATGCTAAGAACAATGAATATGATATAATTCTTCTTGATATAATGCTTCCTAAGCTTGATGGATTGTCAGTATGCCAGCAGATAAGAGAGTTCTCGGATGTTCCTATTATTATGCTCACAGCCAAGGGCGATGATATGGATAAAATCCTTGGACTTGAGTATGGTGCAGACGATTATATTACCAAGCCATTTAATATTCTTGAAGTTAAAGCAAGAATGAAAGCAATCTTAAGAAGAAATGCAGTTACAGAAAAGAAGGTTGCCAAGAGTAATGTAATTAATGCAGGTGATATGAAGATAGACTGTGACAGCCGTAATCTCTATATTGCAGGAAGACCGATTAATCTTACAGCCAAGGAGTTTGACCTTCTTGAGCTGTTGGCAGTTAATCCTGGCAAGGTATACAGCAGGGATAACCTTCTTAAAGCTGTATGGGGACAGGATTATTCAGGTGATGGCAGAACAGTGGATGTCCATATGAGAAGACTTCGTGAGAAGATTGAAGATAATCCGAGTGAACCAAAGTATGTTCACACTAAGTGGGGAGTAGGTTACTATTTTAATGTTTAATAAGAAAAAGAAAAGAAATGACCATAGAAGAATCTTTTTTGACAGGGGATTTAAGTCATTTTTAAGGTTCATTAATAAATATTCAACAAGACAGTTTGCGGTTGCTGCGGTTATAATTGCAGCGGCCGTAATCTGCACATTTGAGGGCTTTGGATATATATACAAGGAGTCTGTAATTACAAGACAGACAGCTATAATACAGAATGAAGCTGTTCTTATTGCTGCAGAGTATTCTGAGTATGAGAGCCTTGATGCAGCTGAGAATAATGATATGAACAGCAGGCTCAGCAGTTATTCAGCACTTAACCAGATAAGAATAAGAGTTGTTGATCTTAATTATGTTGTCAGCGTTGATACTTATTCGATTGATACGAACAAGACAATTCTTAATTCAAGAGTATTTGATATATTCAGTAATCATAAGAACAGTTCGGGATATGATAAGAAGACTGGCAATATACAGGCTGCAGTTCCTGTATACAATGATTCAGGTACATTTATAGCTGTTCTTGTCGCAGATCTTGATTATACTGAGATTGATGCAATGTTTCATGATGTTAACGGACAGAATAATAATATCAAAGTAGTTATTATAACAATATGTCTTGTATTATATATTATAGGAATATATTTCCTTAACAGACCGGTAAAGCGTGTACTTGATATTGTTGCTAATGTAAGTGCAGGACACACTGATGAGCGAATTCCGGTGAAAGGTTATACAGAGATACGTGAGATAGCTGATGATTTTAACAATATTATGGACAGGGCTAATGAGACAGACCAGTCAAGAGCAGAATTTGTATCTAATGTGTCACATGAATTAAAGACACCTATCACATCAATAAAGGTACTTGCAGAGTCACTTAATACTCAGGAGAACGTGCCTTTAGAGGTGTATCAGGAATTCATGCAGGATATTGTAAGTGAAATTGACAGAGAGAGCAAGATTATAGAAGATCTTCTTACTCTTGTAAGAATGGATAAGTCAGCAGCGACACTTAATATTTCATCTGTTAATATGAATGATCTGCTTGAGATGACACTCAAGCGGCTTAAACCATTGGCACAGAAGAAGAATATTGAGCTGTTGTTTGAAAGCTTCAGACCGGTTGTTGCACAGATTGATGAAGTCAAGATGACACAGGTTATATCCAACCTTGTGGAGAATTCTATCAAGTATAATGTAGATGATGGATGGGTACATGTTTCTCTTAATGCAGATTACCAGTATTTCTACATAAGAGTTGAGGATTCAGGAATAGGAATACCGGAAGAGAGCATTAATAAGATATTTGAGAGATTCTACAGGGTTGACAAGGCAAGATCCCGTGAAACAGGTGGAACAGGACTTGGACTTGCAATCGTAAAGAATATTATTCTTATGCACCATGGTACAATTAAGGTTCACAGTGAAGAGAATATCGGAACAACATTCACAATGAGAATACCGCTTAATTATGTTGACAGCCAGCAGTAGGAGAGAATAAAGGAGGCAGTTATGATGGCAGGGCATACAAGAAATATTATGATGAAAACAATATCAGTTATAATGCTTGTTGTTATGACATTAATGACTGCTGCGTGTTCTTCTGGACAGAAGAGCGGAACAGCATATTCAATATATTATCTTAATGAAGATGGTTCTGCACTTACAGAGAGCAAAGTATATATTGAAAGTTCTGATTCACAGACTATTGCTGCAGAGCTTCTCGATAAGATGAATGTTGCCAGTGGAAGGCATACAAGTATTATCAAGCCTTCATCTGTAGCCCAGCCATCTGTGGAGTTTAATGGTATATATGCTAATGTGTATTTTGACAGCTCTTATTATGGAATGAAGGATAATATAGAGGTTCTGTACAGGGCGGCTGTTGTAAGGGAATTATCACAGATAAGTGATGTTGTATATGTAAGATTCTATGTTGATGGTAAGGATGCGGTTTATCAGGACGGAACTAATATCGGTAATATGAGTGCAGAGGATTTTGTTGATACACAGGAAGGTGATATGGCAGATGTCCAGTGGAAGACAATTAATCTGTATTTCGCTAATAAATCAGGTGATGCTCTTGTAAAGAACAGCCAGAGAATCTGTTATAACAAGAATGTATCTGTAGAAAAGGTTGTTGTAGAACAGCTTATCAAAGGAACAAGTGAAGCCGGATGTTACCAGAGCATACCATCAAGTACCAAGCTTCTCAGTATATCAGTTGTAGACAGAATATGTTACGTTAATTTTAGTCAGGAATTCGCGACCGATATGGTTAATGCGAAGAGCAACATAACAATATATTCAGTTGTTAATTCACTTGCCGGACTTGATGGCATTGACGGTGTCAAGATCATGGTAAAAGGCAATTCTAATCTGATGTACAGAGATGTTATAAGCCTTGATACAGTATTTAATATGAATAATGAACTTGTTAATAAAGATGCAACTGATAATTAATTGATTATTGTGGTCGTTTCAGAAAAAGAATTTTTCTGGAAAGGATTTTATTGAAAAGACCATTTTTAGTGGCAGCAGTTCTAAGCATTGCTGCTGTATATTTGTCTGTATATGCCTCTGCATATATCGTGATTATAGCGGGGATTCTGGTGGCTGTCGGATTTCTCACATATCTTAAGCACACAGGGATTCCAATGTTTTATGTGCTTTTTATTATGATGTTTCCAGTTATGTGTCTAAGAACTAAAGATTATGCAGGTAAACTGCAGCTTCAGGGCAAATTGTCTGACCAGTCATATACAGCATACGTTAAAGGTTATGTATCGGGCATTAAACATGGAGATAACTCATATACAATTCAGATAAGGAATGCCACGATAGTTCTGGATTCGTGGGAAACCCAGTTAAAATGTGGTATAAATATATATTCTAAAGAAGATTCTTTCGCTGCAGGAGATCATGTAAGTCTTAAAGTCAGCCTGAAAGATTACAGTACTCCTACCAATGAGGGGCAGTTTAATTCGAGAAAATATTATACATCACAGGGATTCGTATACTGTGCAGATGTGATTGAAGTAATAGAGGTTAAAGGTGGCAGCACTTATCTTTCTTATGTATACAGGTTGTCTGAGTCTGTAAAAAATATATATAAAAAGGCATATTCTTCACAGAATGCGGGAATTATGCAGTCAATTGTGCTTGGAGACAGATCAGAGCTTGATGATGATGTGAAAATGCTTTACCAGAAGAATGGAATATCACATATTCTGGCTATAAGTGCGCTTCATGTTTCACTTGTAGGAATGTGTATATATGATTTTCTGAAAAGGAAAACAGGAAGAATTGTATCGGCATGCATCAGCACATTTCTTATCCTGTCATATCTGTGTATGACAGGATACAGTACATCTGCAAGCCGGGCAGTGATAATGATTCTTGTATATATGCTTGCAGATGTGCTTGGAAGAACAAGTGATGGGGCGAATACATTAGGCATAGCAACTGTTATTCTTATCTGGATTAACCCGTATAATATTGTTAACTCGGCTTTCTGGCTGTCATTTCTTGCTATGTCAGGAATTATATTTGTTAAACCGCTACTTTCTGATGATAAAACAATATTAATATATATAAAACGATCTGATAAAAAGCATATTACATTCATGCAGATGATTGTGTTCCGACTGGCTGATTCAATTATCACAGGACTTAGCATTACAATTACAACACTTCCTGTTGTGCTTATTATATCGGGTCAGGTACCTGTAATAAGTCTGCTTCTTAATATAATTGTGATTCCGCTTATGTCCGTTATAATGGTAAGTGGCATATTTACAGGGGTTGCAGGTATGTTTTCGATTAGTACTGCCTGCTTTTTTGCAGGTGCCGGTGGATACATTCTGGATTTCTATAATATGCTGTGTGGAATATCATCACATTTTAAATATGCTGTAATTGTTACAGGAACACCAGAAAATTCAAGGATTGTATTGTATTTTACGGTTCTTATGGTCTGGGTGTTTGTGCATGTTTTATTAAAGAATAAAAGAGTGGATATTGTATGTATAGCCCTGCTTGTATTAGTTATGACAGGACTTCATTATGATATCAATGCAGATATGAAGGCAGCCATACTTGATGTGGGGCAGGGGGATTCTATTGCCGTGCAAACCAGGGATGGTCTGAATATTTTATTTGATGGAGGAAGCACAACTAAGAAGAATGTTGGCAGATATACGATATACAGTTATCTGAAGCACTGCGGTGTAAGAAAGCTTGATTATGTATTCGTGAGTCATCCGGATAAAGACCATATTAATGGAATATATGAACTAATTGAAATGTGTGACAATACATTTGAGATTGGAACTGTTGTGCTGCCGGAAATCAAGGGAAATGCCAGTGCTGGAGCAGATGATACGTCAGGATTGTCAGCTCTTAGGCAGGTGTTGGAAGATGCCAGAATTAAGGTTGTGTATGCAAGTGCCGGTGATTGTATTAAATCGGGAGATTTTGCGGTCTTGTGTGTGCATCCTTGTAAAGGTTATGATTATGAATCCACAAATGATTATTCTGCTGTGTATCTTGTGAAATACGGGGATTTTTCAATGCTTATGACAGGAGATGCTGAAGAAAAAGCGGAAAAATGTATGATTCAGGATGCAATGAAAGGCAATATTAAGTTATCGTCTGTTAATGTATTAAAGGTCGGACATCATGGAAGTAAAGGGGCAAGTTCACAGAATTTCTTGGAATGTGTGAAACCGGAAAAAGCACTGATATCATGTGGTGCGGGTAATTCTTATGGACATCCGCATAAGGAAACACTGCAGAGACTGTCAGAGGCTGGTGCAGATGTCCATAGAACAGATGAAGCTGGTGAGATTATTGTGCGTGTCAGGGGTGGTTCGTACAGGATTGAGGAGTTTATGAGAAAACTTTTTTCAACTTGAACCACTGATACATATCTGATACTATTATTAAAGATTAGAAACGGAGGCAGCAGGTTTGAAGGTCATAAGTGATGATATTAAGAAAGGCGAATTTAAGAGTGTGTATCTTCTGTATGGAGAGGAAGAGTATCTTAAGAAACAGTACAGAGACAGATTAAAGAATGTCATAGCTGGTGATGATACAATGAATTATTCATATTATGATTCAGATAATGCCAGTGTTAAGGATATAATTGACGTATGTGAGACAATGCCTTTCTTTGCAGAGAAGAGACTTGTTGTATTGGAGAATACAGGATTTTTAAAGTGTTCTAATGAAGAACTTGCTGATTATATTAAGCATATTCCTGACTACCTTATTATTGTTATGGTTGAGAAAGAGGTAGACAAGCGTAATAAGGTGTATAAGGCAATAGACTCTGTTGGTTATGTATGTGAGATGAAGCCACAGACAACTGCCACTCTTGCAAAATGGATAGCAGGGCTTCTTGCTAAAGATAATTTAAGAATAAGCCGTGATGCATGTGACCTAATTCTTGATAAAACAGGTGCAGGTATGGATTATATTAAGCAGGAGACAGAGAAGCTTGTAAGTTACTGTCAGGGAAGAGAGGTCGTTACAGTAGAAGATGTCGAGAAAGTGTGTGCCACACAGACGTCAAGCCATATATTTGATATGATAAGTGCGATTGCCAATAAGAAACAGCAGCAGGCACTTGATTTGTATTATGATTTGTTGGAATTAAAAGAGCCTCCGATGAGAATACTATATCTTATAGTCAGACAATTTAACGGAATATTACAGGCAAAAGACCTTATGTCAAGGGGAGTTTCAGGAAAAGAGATTGCCTTAAGGATAGGCGTTGCACCATTTGTTGCCGGCAAATATCAGGCACAGGCAAAATATTTCGAGATGAGTACACTTCTGGATGCTTTGAATGAATGTGCGAGAACAGAAGAAGCAGTCAAGCAGGGCAGACTTAATGACAGGCTGGGAGTTGAACTTATTATAATTAAATACAGCAAATAAAAAAGAACCCGATGCGAGTGGGTGTTAGCATCGGGTTCTTTATAATATTCAAGTTCTTATTAAGCCATTGTGTTAACAGCTTTAGTAATGTGAGATACTTTTCTAGCAGCAGCGTTCTTGTGGAAGATTCCCTTAGAAGCAGCCTTCTCAATCTCAGCTATAGCAACAGGGAGAACTTCGTTAGCAGCAGCCTTGTCACCAGCAGCAACAGCAGCCTCTACCTTCTTGATATAAGTCTTAACTCTAGACTTAATCGCCTTATTTCTTTCAGCTCTTACCTGACTTGTAATTACTCTCTTCTTAGCAGATTTAATGTTAGCCAATCCGTACACCTCCAAATCATAATTCAATAATAATATCTGTTTCGCATTAAAGCCGGACACGGACGATCTAATGTAAACATACTCACACATTTTATAGTAGAAATTTCTATATGTCAATAAGCAAACGAAGATTTTAGTATAAAAATTTCATTTATCTACACACTATGTTGTGAGGTGATATGAAAAATGGATAATATAGTGGTTAGAACTGACCTTGCTGTCGAAGCTAATGAAGAGGCCATGAATGGCAGTGGAAGACTTAAAGGAATCAGATTAAGGGAAAGCAAGAAATCAAGAATGGGTGTCAAAGTCACAGAATTACAGGTGACAAATCATTTGGGCGAAGCCGCAATTGGAAGACAAAAGGGAACGTATCTTACAATAGAAGCGAATGAGATTACAGGTGGTGACGAAGACTATGCCAAGGAGGTTATATCGACGCTTGCAGGCTATATATTCAAGCTTTTAAAGCGCATGAATAAGAATGTTAAGCCTCAGAAGATTCTTGTTATTGGACTTGGCAACAGGAATATAACATCGGATTCATTAGGACCTGAGGTCGTAGATAACATTTGCATTAATATAAGTGAGGGCGAGGAGACAGGAGTATGTACTCTTAGTCCGGGAGTTATGGCACAGACTGGAATTGAGACTGCAGGAATTATTAAAGGTGTTGTAAGCCAGATAAAGCCGGATGTGTGCATTGCAATAGATGCGCTTGCGGCAAGAAGTGTGAACAGATTAAACAGTACGATACAGCTTTCTGACCAGGGAATCAATCCAGGGTCAGGTGTTGGTAACCACAGAATCGGGATAACTAAGGATAATATTGGCGTTCCGGTGCTTGCAATTGGCGTGCCGACAGTTATAGATGCGGAAGGCATTATTCAGGGAGCAGGTAAAATGTATGTAACACCGAAGGACATTGATTCAGACATCAGGAATATAAGTATCATAATATCCAAAGCAATTAACCGTGTTGGCGTTCATATTCATGGATGACATGAATACAATATAATAGTAACGCAAAACAAGGAGGCTGTATGGGTGATAGAAAGTACAGGCCTGTGTATATGTTTATATTCACGGGCTTAATACTTATGGTAATAATGATGAATTATAGTTTTAATCTTATATATTATATTCAGAACAGAATCTATGAAAATGCAGTAAAAACGCTGTTTCCGGTGGAAACGTATTTTGAGGATAACTATGATGAGAACTCGGGCTCTGTATGGGTTGATTCGGAATATGTCTTCGGAATGACGCAGGATGATAAAGTGCCGGCAACGCAGACGGATGAAGGAGTTGTTGAGGCGGGAGCAGGAGCACTTTCACCGGATACACAGCAGAGTGCACCGGGAAATGTCTATAATATATTGGATTTAAGAAATTACGACTTTCTAATGAAATTCTACACAGTCACATCAATTACGGATCTTACACCAGAAATAATGCGTCCTGAGGAATTTCTGGCAAAGGACCTGTCTTTAGAGAAAAATGCGGATTCTCCGCAGATACTGATATTTCACACACATTCACAGGAAGGATTTACAGATACTGTAGAAGGAGATACATCTACAACAATAATCGGAGTGGGCGATTATCTAACGGATTTACTGACCAATACATATGGCTATAACGTATATCATGATACAACTGTATATGATTATGTTGACGGAAGGCTTGACAGAAGTAAGGCATATACATATGCAGAAGAAAACGTTGCAAGAATACTTGAAGAAAATCCGTCAATTGAGGTCGTAATTGACCTTCACAGGGATGGAGTTCCTGAGACAACAAGACTTGTAACGGAAGTAAACGGGGTGTCAATGTCTAAGGTTATGCTATTTAACGGAATAAGCTACAGCAAGGCAAAAGGAGATATAGGATACCTTTACAACGCTAATAGGGATGATAATCTTGCGATGAGTCTGCAGATGTATCTGTTAGGTGAAGAATATTATCCGGGGTTATTAAGAAAGATATATATTAATGCCTACCGTTACTGCCTTCATATGAAAGGCAGGTCAATGCTTATTGAGGCGGGAGCACAGACCAATACAAGTACAGAGGTTAAAAATGCGATGGTACCGTTAGCTGATATGCTTGACAGACTGCTTAGCGGGGAGAAAGCTTACACGGAGTGATTGATGCATGGCTTGTTTTTACTGCACATATTATCTATAATAAATACGACATACTAATAACAGGAGGCAGATATGAGTAGTAACAACATTTTAGCAGACTTACAGCCACAGGCTGTGTTTAAATATTTTGAACAGATATGCGCAATTCCACATGGTTCTGGTAATGTGAAGCAGATAAGTGATTATCTGTGTGAATTTGCAAAAGAAAGGAATCTGTGGTTTAAGCAGGATGAAAGTTATAATGTAATAATCAAGAAACCTGCCAGCGACAGTGAAAGCAAGGCAGCACCGGTCATTCTTCAGGGACATATTGATATGGTAGCTGTAAAGACTGACGATAAGGTTAAAGACATGGAAAAAGAAGGCCTTGACCTGTATATAGAAGACGGATATGTCAAAGCCGACCGCACAACTCTTGGTGCAGATGACGGAATTGCTGTAGCTTACGCACTTGCCATACTGGACAGCAATGATATGAGCCATCCGCCGATAGAGGCTGTGTTTACAGTTGATGAAGAGGTTGGAATGTTAGGAGCAGAAGCAATTAATATTGACTGCCTTGATGGCAAGATTATGCTTAACATAGATTCTGAAGAAGAAGGGATATTCCTTTCAGGATGTGCAGGTGGAGCGACTTTAAAGGTTTCTTATCCATTGAATAAATCGGACATTACAGGTACAAAGATTACAATAAAGATTAACGGACTTACAAGCGGACATTCTGGAACAGATATAATATGCCAGCGTGCCAATGCTAATATTCTGATGGGACGTCTTTTCTTCGCAGTTAAAGAATATGTGAATATTGTAAGCGTATCGGGTGGAGAGAAAGATAATTCAATAGCTCCATTTGCCAATGCAGTGATAATGACACAGGAAGCAGATAAGGTTACAGAAATTCTTAATAATACTGCAAATGTATTAAAAGACGAATATTCAGTAACAGACCAACAGCTTACTGTTACAGTAAAAAGTGAAGGCGAAAGCAGATGTCAGGCATGTGATGATAAAACAAGCCAGATGATAATAAATGTACTTAATTATATACCTGATGGTGTTATTAAGATGAGTAATGATATTAAGGGTTTGGTACAGACTTCACTTAATCTTGGTGTTGTCAGTTCGGATGAATCAGCATTTTATACAACATATCTTTTGAGGAGCAGTTCCCAGAGCGAGAAAGAATACCTTACAGACAAGATTGGGGCAATGACTGATTATCTTGGTGGAACCTATGAACTTACTGGCGTATATCCTGCATGGGAATTTAAGAAAGATTCTGCAATAATAGATATGCTGTGTGATTCGTATAAGAAGCTTTTCGGAAAGGAAGCGTTTGTAGAAACAATGCATGCTGGTGTTGAATGTGGAATTATGGCGGCAAAGATAGATGGTCTTGACTGTGTATCTTTCGGACCTGATATAATCGATATCCACACTGTTAAGGAGAAGCTTGATATTGAATCAACAAGAAGAACATGGGAACTTATAACTGATGTTCTGAAACAGCTTGCATAACTTAATAACTATATCTTGTATATGTTGTATTCGGGGGAATGCTTTTTTAGAAGCAAAAAAGTACTGGATACGACATTTTTTATACCGATTATAACATGCAAATGACGGATTGTAACGAAACGGTCGCAATACTATATATATTATTGACAAAGGTTGTATATTAATATAATCTTATACTTGTACAAAATATTTATATTAATCCATGCGCAGGGATATGAGAATTTGAAAGGGAAAGGTATATGGAGTATAAGAAGTTTGTCGAGTATATTAAGAAGAACACTGAGTATATTGCAGGAGAGGGAGGCAATGTTACTATCAACCATGTAATTAAGAATAATGGCCGCGAGATGGATGGACTTGTAATTATGGAGAAGGGGAAGGATATTGCACCGACTATATATCTTGAGGGGTTTTATGAGGAGTATACCCGAGGAGAGGATATTAAGAATATTATAAGGCAGATTGAGACTGTATATAAGGAGAACAAGAATAATGTCACATTTGACGTTAATATTCTTAAACAGTTTGAGACTATAAAAGACAAGATTGTGTATAAGGTTGTCAATTACAGAAGCAATGAAAAGCTGCTTGAGCAGGTTCCACATAAGAGAATCCTTGATCTTGCTGTGGTATTCTATTGTCTGCTGGACAAGGAATACGGAAAGAGTGCGACAGCACTTATATACAATAATAATCTTAAGAACTGGAAAGTAACAATTGATGATGTTTATAAGGCTGCTCTGAAGAATACGCCTGACCTTCTGCATTGCAGGATAAGTTCAATGGCTGCACTTTTTGAAAAATGTGGGGTTAATGTTGATGGAAATGAGATTGATTTAAGAGATTATGTTCCTTCTGACATGTACATACTCACTAATGAAACGAAGCTTAACGGTGCGGCATGCATTCTTTATGAGAATGTATTGTATGATTTTGCACAGAAGCTCGGTGAGGACTTGTATATACTGCCTTCATCAGTACATGAAGTTATATTGCTTCCTAAGTTGTCTGTGTTCGAGAAGGATGAACTTGTTAATATGGTGAGGGAGGTTAATACTGAAGGGGTAGCGGCAGAGGAAGTGCTGTCGGATCATGTGTATGAGTATAACAGAACCCAGAGACTTATAACTATGTAGAATAATCCGGTTAATAATCAAGTAATGTACATGATGGGATTCGAACCCACGATCTTCCGCTCCGGAGGCGAACGCTTTATCCAGCTAAGCTACATGTACACAACATATATTAATTTATATGCTTATCTAATATACATTATTAAATTAAAACCCGCAACAATTGAATTAATTTTTTTCTTTTGTTAGAATTAATACATCTGTATTTTGATTAGAATTTACGATTAGCACTTAACGGTATGTATGATAAGAATTGGAGGAAGAATGGCAGAGCGTATTAATAAATATCTCAGTGCCCATGGAGTCTGTTCAAGACGTGAAGCTGACAGAATGATACAGGAAGGACGTATCACAGTTGATGGCAGGATTGCAGCTATGGGTGAGATGGTAGACGACAATACAATTATATGTGTTGATGGCAGAGAAGTTGATAGCAGCACTCCACCACAGGTAGTCATAGCTTTTAATAAGCCTGTTGGAATTGTATGTACTACAACTGATAAACAGGGAAGGAATAACATAGTAGATTATATAGGATATAAAGAACGAATATATCCGGTGGGCAGACTGGATAAGGATTCCGATGGTCTTATACTGCTTACTAATGATGGTGACATGATGGACAGGCTGCTTCGTTCTGTTAATGGTCATGAGAAAGAATATATTGTCTCAGTTAATAAACCAATTAACAGAGACTTTATAAAGAGAATGTCAGGTGGAATATATCTTAAGGAGCTCGACAGAACTACAAGAAAATGTGTCGTAGAAAAGATATCAGACAAGACATTCAGAATAATTCTTACACAGGGGCTTAACAGACAGATAAGAAGAATGTGTTCAGAATGTGGATATAGTGTAACTAAACTGACAAGAATTAGGATTATGAATGTGCAGCTTGGCGATTTAAAGACAGGTGAGTATAGGGAACTTGACAGCAAAGAACTTAATACACTTTATGAGCAGATATATAAGTAAGCATATAAGGAGCGGATTATGGATTTATTACAGGAATATTCAGAACTTAAGAAGACAATAGATTATCATATGGACAGATATTACAATCAGGACGAGCCGGAGATAAGCGATTATGAATACGATAAGCTTATGATGAGGCTTAAGGAGATTGAAAAGGAACATCCTGAATGGGTGACATCTGATTCACCTTCACAGAAGATTGGAGGTACTGTCAAAAGAGAAGCAGGAGTCAAGGTGACTCATAATGTGCCTATGTTATCTATCGAAGATGTGTTTTCAGAAGATGCAGTGTGTGCATGGGTTGATAAAGTTCATGCCATGCATTCTGACTGCACCTTTTCAGTAGAGACTAAGATTGACGGATTGAGTATAAGTCTCAGGTATGCAAAAGAAGCGGATGGAAAGCTGCATCTTAAGTTAGCTGAGACGAGAGGTGACGGACTGATTGGTGAGGATGTCACAGCTAATGCAAGAGTTGTTGAGGATGTATTACAGGTTATTAATCTTCCTTATGATTCACTTGAACTTCGTGGCGAAGTATATATGAGCCATGAGGATTTTGAAAAATATAATGAAGAACAGGAAAGGCTTGAGAAGAAAACAGCTGCCAACCCTAGAAATCTTGCTGCCGGAACATTAAGACAGCTTGATACTTCAATTACGAAGAAGAGAGGTCTTAAGATGTTCATCTTCAATGTACAGGACGGACCAGCTGAGATTATGGAAAACCACGGCGCGGGAATGGATATATTAAAGGCAGCAGGCGTACCGGTTGTATATCATAAGATATGTAAGACCAAGGAAGAGGTTGTCAGTGCTATTGATGAGATAGGAAGAATGAGAGAAGAACTTCCATATGATATTGATGGAGCTGTTGTAAAGATTGACCATATAGCTTTCAGACAGGAATTTCCGGCAGGAAGCAAGTATTCAAGCGGACATATTGCATACAAATATCCACCGGAAGAAAAGGTTGTTGTTATGGATGATATTCTTGTAGATGTAGGAAGAACAGGAAAACTTACTTTTACAGGAATATTCCATGATCCGGAAACCGGCAAGCCTGCAAGACTGTGTGGTACAAGTGTTTCAAGAGCAACTCTTCATAACCAGGATTATATTACACAGATGAATGTAGGTATTGGTGGGGAATATAAGCTGTTTAAGAGTGGTGAGATTATTCCTAAGCTTAATGGCTGCGTCAAGAAGCCGGAACGTGTATTTGAAGCACCAAAGGTATGTCCTGTATGTGGAGAATCTCTTGTGCGAGAAGAGGACACAGCAGATATAAGATGCGTCAATCCTTCATGTGCAGCACAGTTATCAAGAACAGTGGCATATTTTACATCTCTTGACTGCATGAATATCATGGGACTTGGCGATACACTTGTTGATGCTCTTATAAAAGATGGATATATACACAATTATGCTGATATATATACATTGAAAGAACATCGTGATGAACTTATTGAAAAAGGAATTATCGGAAAAGAGAAGAATACTGATAAGCTTCTTTCTGCTATTGAGAAGTCTAAAGAGAATACGCCTGACAGACTTCTTACTGCACTTGGAATAAGAAATGTTGGCAAGAATACAGCCAAGCAGATTATGAATTATTATGATAATCTTATGGCACTTGCTGACGCAGGAGAGGAAGAATTACAGAATATTCCAGATATTGGTGCAACCACAGCTAAATGTATATATGACTTTTTCCATGATGAGACTAACCTTGAACTGCTGAATAGATTCAGACAGTTAGATCTTAATATGCAGATGCCAGAGAAGAAAGAGGCTTCGGATAAGCTTGCCGGAAAGACTATTGTTGTAACAGGAAGTTTTGATAATTACAGCCGTAAGGATATGGAAGAACTGATTGTTTCCAATGGAGGCAAGGCTACCGGAAGTGTCAGCAAGAAGACTGATTATCTTGTTGCAGGTGAGGCAGCAGGCTCTAAGCTTGACATGGCTAATTCACTGGGGGTTACGGTGCTTTCGATTGATGAATTTATGGAAATGATAAAGTAAACAATTAACAGGTTGATAATGTTATATATGTCTAATATAATATTAATATAAAACAATTTGTTATAGAAAGATATGGAGGTGATTATGTATGGCAACTTCAAGCATTACCAAGAATTTTGTGGTTTCAGGTAAGAAACAGGTTGAACAATTCGCTGATGCGATTGAAATGTCATATAAAGAATCTCTTTCAGAATCAAGTCCATCTTCTTGCAGATACAGAGAAATACATGAAACAGATGAAGTATACAGAGTAATGAAGAAGTGGAAAGAATTATATGGAGGATGATTTTTTAGTATTAAATATCAGAGAATATATAAAGAGGGGAAAAGCTGGAGAAGACATGCTCAGGCAGGTTTTCTCCAGTTTTAGATGTGAGAAAAATCTTGATGTTGAAAGTTTTCTTACAGAACAATCTATAGATTTTACAAAGAAAAACCAGTCAGTTACATATATTGTTATTTCACCTGACAAAAATAATATAGTTGGGTATTTTACAATAACAATTAAACCAATTACTGTTAATACAGATGAATTTAGTAATACAGTAAGAAGAAAAATTGCAAGGGTAAGTGAACAGAACTCTGATAATGGAAAATATTCGTTGTCAGCATATTTGATAGCACAATTAGGTAAAAATTATGATGATAGTGTTGAGAATACAATTTCTGGAGATGATTTGCTTTCAATTGCACTTGGAAAAGTAAAAGAATTACAATATATGGCAGGTGGAATGGTTGTTTTTCTAGAATCTGAAAATAAGCCTGCAAATAAAAAGTCAAGGCTAAATTGAAAGAACATTGAAAATTTTATAC